>DAIDHI010000097.1 GCA_027452025.1 Elusimicrobiota bacterium
CAAGGTGCTGACGGTCTTGGCCGAGGGGCGCCTGGTCAATCTCGGCTGCGCCGAGGGCCATCCCTCCTTCGTCATGAGCGCCTCCTTCACCAACCAAGTCATGGCGCAGATCGAGCTGTGGAGCAACCGCGGCAACGGCAAATACAAGAACCAGGTCTACGTCCTGCCGAAGGTCCTCGACGAGAAGGTCGCGCGGCTGCACCTGGGCAAGCTCGGCGCCAAGCTCACCAAGCTTACGAAGGAGCAGGCCGAGTATCTCGGGATTGCGCAGGAAGGGCCGTTCAAGGCGGAAAACTACCGCTATTAGGCTGGAAACGCCATAGCCCGGTGCCCAGCCTTGTATAGCGGAGTCCGCTAGTTTCGCAAGTCCACCCGCGAGTCACCCTAGAATATTGGCGAGACGGCGGCTGGTGCGTCGGCCGGATCAAGGATATCCCTGAGGTGATCAGTCAGGGTCGCTCTTGGCCGCGTTGCGCGAGAACATCCTCGACGCTTACGAACCGACGATCGAAAACCGCCCTGAAGTCGATCTTAATTTCGATTCCCGCCCAGAACGCTCCCCTCCGCTTGGGAACCAAATCCGCCCAAATTCGTATATCTAGTGGCCCTTAGGCCCTGGCTACGATTGGCGGGCGAGGTTATAATGGACGAGGAAATGGTGCGCGAGATCGCGGGAGTCAAACGCCAGATCGCCGATCTGAGCGATCGCCTCGAGAAGAATTCTCGACAGATCATGGCCTACCTGGCACGGCTGACGGGAGAAGTCTCCGACATCCGCCGGACCATGGCCACAAAGTCGGAGCTTACCGCCGTCCGCGACGAGATGAACGACCGGTTCGACGGGATGGCGCGCCAATACGACAACCTCACCTACCGAGCCGCCGTCCAGAAGAGCCGCACCGACGATCACGAAAAGCGCCTCAAGAAGCTCGAAGCCCGCCATTAGTCCCCGCCGCTTGTCTTGAGCCATCCTTGAGTGGACGCCCGCCGGCCGCCCTGTTAACCTGCGGGTGAAGGACGGAGGTGAGCACCATGCAGCTGCACCTGCCGACGATAGCACTGCACAAGCTGCACAACGACTGGTGGGCCTACTTCCCCGAGTTGCCCGGCCTCTACGGCGTCGGCGACACCCCCTCGCAGGCCGAAGAAGACCTCGCGCAGGCGTTCAAGCTGCACCTGATGGCGATGGGCGACTTCCGCGAGGTGCCGGAGGAAACGGTGGCGTCTTGAACACGGATCGAATATGGAATCCCTCATTCATTATCTGACCGACCCCGCTTTGCTGGCGTTCGACTACGAGCCGCGCAACCATCCGGCCTATCACACTTGGCAGCGGCAAGGCCGCACGGCCCATCGCGCCGCCCCGCGAGGCCGCCAAGCGCCCCATCGCCGCCGCCACCGGCCGGCCGCCAAGCTGCCGGCGCGAGGCAGCCCCGAAGAGCTCGGCGCTCTTTACCGCGGACCCGCCCGGCCTCCACGCGGAGGCAGCCTGCCCGGGCGGGCGGCGCGCCTGTTGGCGCGCCTGCTGGGAGACAGGAGGTAACGGTCATGGGCCAAACGATGCCGCTGGTGGCTCTGCACAAGAACAAGGAGTGGTGGGCGTACTGCCCGGAGATTCCGGGCGTCTACGGAGTCGGCGAGACGGCGTCGGAGGCCGAGAAGGACCTCGAGCAGGCCTTCAAGCTGCACCTGATGGCGCGGGGAGATCTCCAGGCCGAACCCGACCCTCCCGCCACGGACTAGTGCCGCTTGAAGTACTGCACCTCGCGCTCGTGCTTCTTGGCCGCCTGGAGCGAGTCGAACGTCCCCAGGTTGCGGCGATGATGCGTGCGCGGGTCCGTCTTTCGCGAATAGAGCCGGAATTGCCCGGACGACAGTTTGCGGATCATAAGCGCCTCCTAACCCAATTCTAGCGCCCCGCGGAGGCCCAGGGTCCTAGGTCCAAGCGGCCAAGAGGCCCTCCCCGAAGCCCGCGTCCCGCCTATCCTCTTAGTCGTGAAGAAGCTGCTCGCAAGCCTTCTCGCCCTGGCGCTCGCCGGCCTGCCCGCGGCGGCGCAGGAGCTGGGCCAGGCCCCGCAGGCGGCCGTCCCCGAGGCCCCCGCCGTCTCCGGGCCCGCGGCCCTGCCGCAGGCAAGCCTGCCGGTTATTCCCGCCCTGCCCGCACCGGCCGCCCCGGCCGCGGCGAGCGTCGAAGCCTCGGCGCCCGCGCAAGCCCCCGTCTCGGCCCTGGCCCAAGCAGAACATGCGGCCGGCCCGGCGCGGCAGTCCCAACGGTTCGCTCAAGGGCGCGCGCGCTTCGACGGCGCGCTGCCCGAGACGCCCGCCTACGAGCCCGTAGCCGAATACCCGCGCGTCTCCGCCGCCGAGTCCCTCCGCCGCGCCGCGCCCTTGAGGCTCGCCGACTACCGGCCGCCCGCCAAGCTCAAGCGGCACCAGCGGCTCTACCGCGGCGCCCAGCTCGCGGCCTTCTCGACCGCGGGGACGATCGCCGTCCTCGGCGCGGGGCTGCTTCCCGCCTTCTACGCCTTCATCGCCGGCTGCCTGGCCTTCCGCCTCATCGCCGGCATGATGGACCCCCTCGGCGGCCGGACGGACAAGTCCGTGCCCGCGCAGGGGCGCATCAAGGAGACCGTGGAGGCGCTGTCCCGGCGCCTGAACCTGCCGGTGACGCCGGAGGTGGTCATCGACGACGCCGGCGGCCCGCACAACGCCGCGGCCGGCGGCTCCCTCCATGGACCGCGCCCGCGCATCGGCTTTGGCAGCGGCTGGAGGAGCGACGACCAGCGGCAGCTGGCCTTCGTGGCCGCCCATGAGCTCGGCCACATCGTCAACGACGACCGCTTCGTGCTCTTCGCCGGCATCGAGCATTCCCTGCCCGCCTACATGGGCGTGCTAACGGCGTGGGCGACGGCGGCCATGATCTCGCCGATGCTGCGCGGCGTCTGGACGCCCGCTTTTCCGCACCTCGCCGGCCCGGCGATGGCGGCGGCGGCCGCCCTTTGCGCGGCCGGGATCGCCTTCGCCAACCTCGAGGCCCGGCAGATGGAGAAGCGCGCCGACCACTTCGGCGTCTGGGCCACGCATCCGGCGTGGGCGCAAGCCTTCTTCAAGCGCTACGGCCCCCGGACCGAGATCCCGGAGGCGACGTTCCTGCGGGCGCTGGTGGACCCACACCCCAGCGACGGCCGCCGCTTGCGCGCCGCGCAGGCCCAGGACGGCCGGCGCTAGTCCGTCCCTCCGAGCGCCTCGTAGCGCGCCGGCCACTCGATCGTGTTCAAGAGGACGGCTCCCTCGCATGGGGGGCGCGGCCGGGGGCGCGCAGGACGAGCCCGCTTAATGATGCGGAGAGTCCTTGGCCGCGCCCGATGGGTCTTCACCGCCGGGCCGCGGCGCAACCAAACGACCAGGCCGGAAAGGCTTAAAGGTTAGCGCCGCGCGGACGGCGACAGGTAGACGCCCGTGATCTCGGGAAGGCGCGCCAGGGCTTCGGCCAGGGCCTGAGCCTGGCCGGCGGAGGCGGCGCGAAACTCGAGGTACTGGCGGCCGTCATCGAGGGTCATGATGCCGGGAGAGGTCCCGACGCGCTGGGTCAGGCTCTGGATCATGGCCCACGTCGTGTCGCGGCCGGCGGTGGTGAGGGCCAGCACGCTCGTCGCTGGGATGGGATGGCGCGGGTTGTCCTGG
Organism: Elusimicrobiota bacterium; assembly: GCA_027452025.1. Classification (GTDB taxonomy): domain Bacteria; phylum Elusimicrobiota; class Elusimicrobia; order UBA1565; family UBA9628; genus DAIDHI01. The sequence continues at coordinate 3,685 of DAIDHI010000097.1, forward strand.
GCCGGGAGGAAGTCGTGGAGCTTCGTATAGGACGCGGCGGGCGCCTCGACGGGGACGGCGGAGTCGGAGCCGCCGCGGCTGCCGTCGGCGATGCGGCCGAAATCAGCGGAAAGGTCGCGCGCCGTCTCGGCTCGCGCGTCCGAAGAGCTCATGCTCGCCGCGGCGCGAATGGCGCCGCTCAAGGGCTGCGCCTCCGTCGCCGCGGGCGCGACGGCCGCGGGCGCCGCGGCGGCGGCCGCGGCCGGAAGAACGGGAAGCACGGGCATGGCGGGCAGCTCGGGCACGGCGGCCGCCGGAACGGCGACGAGCGGCGTCGGCAGGGCAGGGACGTCGATCGAGGGCGGAAGCTCCGGAGCGCCGAACTCCGCGGCGGCCGCCGCGCCGGCCAGCGTCAACGCCAAAAGGCAAAATCCCGCGAGTCTCATGTCTCTTTCCTCCGAAATCATAGAGTCCGATTCTAGCGCATTTCCCGAGGGTCCGATTAGCACCATCGGCGCGGTTTCAGGCGGTCTTTCGGCCCACCCAGGGCATCCCGGATGCCTCGCCGGGCGGTACACTTAACTTATGAAGAGCGACATCGGCTTGGACCCAGGCGACGCGAAGGGCGTCGCGCACATCTTGAACGAGATCTTGAGCGACGAGTTCGTGCTCGACGCCAAGACCCGCAACTATCACTGGAACGTCGTCGGCTCGAGGTTCTCGCAGCTGCACAAGTTCTTCGAGCAGCAGTACGAGGCGCTCGACGCCGTCGTCGACGACGTGGCGGAGCGCGTGCGCTCCCTCGGCTGCCGCGCGCAGGCGACGCTCGAGGAGTTCTCCCGCAAGACCCGGATCAAGGAAGAGCCCGGAGCCTACCCGGACGCGGACACGATGCTCGACAACCTCGCCCAGGACCATGAGACCATCATCCGCCACCTGCGCAACGACATCCGCACTTGCCAGGGCAAGTATCACGACGACGGCACGGCCAACTTCCTGACCGACCTCATGGAAAAGCACGAGAAGATGGCCTGGATGCTGCGCGCGCACGTGGAGGCGCGCATTCTGGAGCCGGAGGACTAAAACGGAGCGCGGCGGCGGGCCGAAGCGTTGCGTGAAAGAAATGCTAATGGCCAAGGTCCTGCTCACGAGCACCTGCCGTCCCTTCGGACCCGGAGCCGGGGATGCCCCGAGCGTCGGCTACGAGCTGCTGCACAGCCAAGTCACGCGCGCGCAGGGCCTGTTTTCCCCGCGCTCGCTGCACCTGTTCTTCGGGCTGGAATACATCGCCGAGAACCTGGAGGCGGAGACGGTCGTGCTGCATTATCCCAGCCGCCGGGAGCTGATCAAGGAGCTTCGGCGGCAGCGCTACGATTACGTCGGCGTCTCATTCATCATCCCAGTCTTTCACAAGCTCAAGGAGACCGCCGCTCTCATCCGGGAGCACGCGCCCGGCGCCAAGATCGTCCTGGGCGGCTACGGCACGCTTTTGCCCGACGAGGTCCTCAAGCCCTTCGGCGACGTCATCTGCCGCGAGGAAGGCGTGGCTTTTTTCCGCAAGCTCCTGGGCGAGCCCGAGATTCCCATGCCCTATCGCCACCCCCTCATCGTCAGCAGGCTCAAGCTCTTCTCGCTGCCGGTGTCGAAGACCGGGATGATCTTCGCAGGCCTCGGCTGCCCCAACGGCTGCGACTTCTGCTGCACGTCGCATTTCTTCCAGCGCCGGCACATCCGCCTCCTGCCGACGGGCCAAGACATTTTCAACGTCGTCTCGCGCTACCTGGACCGCGATCCCGCCATGTCCTTCGTCATCCTCGACGAAGACTTCCTGCTCAACAAGAAGCGCGCCCTGGAGTTCCGCGATTGCGTGGCCGCCGACGGACGGCCTATCTCGCTGTTCGCGTTTTCCAGCATCCGCGCCATCAGCCAGTACACGATGGAGGAGATCCTGGAGATGGGCATCGACGGCTTCTGGATCGGCTACGAGGCGACGCGGTCCGGATACGCCAAGCAGCAGGGCCGGCCGCCGCAGGAGCTCTTCCGCGACCTGCGCGACCACGGCATCACGGTGCTGGCCTCCATGATCGTCGGCTTCGACTACCAGGACGAGGACGTCGTGGCCAAGGAGCTCGACGGACTGCTAGAGCTCGATCCCTGCCTGTCGCAGTTCCTGATCTACGCGCCGATGATGGGCACGCCCTTCCACAAGCGCATCGTCGCCGAGGGCCGGCTGCGCGACGACCTGGCGGCCCAGCCGGAGCTCTACTACCGCAAGGCGGACGGCTTCGCGGCGATGGTCAAGCACCCGCGCCTATCGGCGCAGCGCATCGAGGCCCTGCAGCGGCGCTGCTTCGACGAGGACTTCCGAAGGCTCGGGCCGAGCATCTACCGCGTCATCGACCGCTGGCTGCGCGGCTATTTGAAGCTGAAGGACTCGCCCAACCCCCTTCTGCGCGCCAAGGCGGGCCGCTTCGCCAACGACCTGCGAAGCTCCTACGCGGCGTTTCTTCCCGGCAAGCTGTTGGGGCCGAGTCGAGAGGCCCGCGCCCGGGTGGCGCGTCTGCAGCGCGAGGTGCACCAGGCCCTGGGCCGGCCGACCGTCGCCGAACGCCTGGCCTCGGGCCTGGCCGTCGCGGCCGCGGCCTGGACGTCGCTGACCCTGCGCCTGGGCTGGCGGCAGCATCCGGGCCTGACGCGCACCGCCTATCGCGTGCCGCAGCCGGCGTGGCAGGGCTTCGCGGCGTGGAAAGCGCTGGCCTCGCGCGCGCAAGAGGGGCTGCGGGTGACGGCCGAGCTCGAGCATCCGAGGCGGCTGGTGTGGCTGCGCCTGGAGGGCAGCCTCGCCGCGGCCCAAGCCGACGCGCTCTGGAGCCGGGTGCGCGCCGCGGCAGAGGAGGCGCGCGCCAAGATCGTGCTCGACCTCAAGGACCTGAAGTGGGAGCCCGGCGCCGTGGCCCGGGCCGCGTGGGTCTTGCGGCGCCACCGGCGGCGCATCCGGGTCATCGCCCCGCGGCTGGCGGCGGCGCACCCGGAGGTGCTGCTGCTCATCCAGGCCTTCCGCCTCTACAACGACGGCTTCCGCGGCTAGCGCCTAGGCCGCGCGCAATTCGTAGCGCGCCGCCAGCGCCGCCGCGAGCAGCAGCAGCGCGTCGACTTGGTGGGCGGCAGCCAGCGCCGTGGGCACGCGCCACAGCAGCGTCGCCACGCCCAGGACGGCCTGCAGGGCGGCAAAGCCGGCCGCCGCATAGATCGCCGCGCGCGCAGGCGCAGGCGCGCGCAAGCCCAGGACCAGCAGCGCCAGCGCGCCCGCCACGGTCAGCCCCGCCAGGACGCGGTGGTCGAACTGCACCGTGGCGGCGTTATAGAGGAAATTGCGCCACGCGGGCTGGTCGCGCAGCCAATAGGGCGGGATCCAGGCGTCGCCCATCTTGGGAAACGTGTTGAAAGCCAGGCCAGCGCGCAGCCCGGCGACGAGGCCCCCCGAGGCGATGGCGGCCGCGACGACGACAAGCAGCGCCGAGGCGGCGAAGCGCGCACGCGCGAACGCCCCGGCCTCTGGCGTCGGCCGCAGCAGCCCGAGGGCCGTCCAGAGCATCGCGACGTAGAGCGCCACCGCGGCGAGCAGGTGGGCGGTCAGGCGCAGATGGCTGACGCGGGGCTCGAGCACCAAGCCGCTGGAGACCATGTACCAGCCCAGCGCCCCTTGCAGGGCCCATAGCGCGGCCACGCCGCCCAGGCGCCAGAGCAGCGGACGCTTAAGGCGTCCGAGCAGGGCGAGAAGGAGAAACGGCAGCGCGAAGAACAGCCCGGCGGCGCGGGCGAGCAAGCGGTGGGCGTATTCCATCCAATAGATGGACTTGAAGCCTTCGAGGTCCATGCCGAGGTTGACGGTGCGATACTCCGGCGTGGCCTGGTAGCGCGCGAAGGCCTGCTGCCACTGCTCCTGGGTCGCGGGCGGCAGCACGCCCGAGACGGGCTCCCAGTCGACGATGGACAGGCCCGAGCGGGTCAGGCGCGTGACGCCTCCCAGAGCGAGCACGGCCAGGAGCAGCGCGCAGCAGGCCAGCAGCCAAGCGGCCAGGAGCTTGTTCATGCCCCGCCGCGGCGCAACGGGCCGGCCAGCCTCAGGCCGGGGTCTCGAAAGACGACAACAGCCGCAGCGCGCCGAGCAGGGCCAGGAAGAGCCCGACGGCCAAGGGCGGATGCGCCGCGGCGCGCGGGCCGAGGAAGACGAGCAGCGAGAAGACTCCGCCGAGCGCGCCGCAGAGAAGCAGCGGCCCCACGGCGCGCGGATAGCGCGCGCGGCAGGCGTAGGCGGCCAGGGCGGCGAGCGTGAGGAAGGCGGCGGCCGCGGCGGCCGGACCGGAGGCCGCGGGCGGCGGCTGCGGCGCCGGCGAGCCGCCGGGCACGACCAGCAGATGGGCGGGCGCCAGGTACGTGCGCGCGGCCTCGGCGGCCGTCATGACCTGCGCCTTGTAGACTTGCAGCTCGACGAGCGGCCGATGACTCGCATCGGCGGGCGCCTGGGCGAGGGTGTCGACGACGTCGAGGCCCTCGAGCACCTCGCCAAAGACCGTGTAGCGGCCGTCGCCCTGGGGCCAGGAGCCGAGCATGATGGAGAAGGCCGTGCGCGCACTGCCCGGCTCGCCGGGCCGATGGGCCATGGAGAGGACGCCTCGGCGATGCTTCAAAGACGAGAGCTCGGCCGGAAGCGGCCGGATCGCGGCCTGCTGCCGCGGGCTCAGCGGGGCGGCGCGCTGGCCGGTCTCCCCGATCTCCGCGTAGAAGCCGGGCACGACGCTAGAGAAGCGCGCCCCGTCATAGACGCCCAGCCGCGCCAGGCGCAGCACTTGCGCGGCCGTCTTGGGGGCGCCCTCGTAAAGGCCCAAGACGACGTCGCCGGCCGCGGTGCGCAGGACCAGGCGCTGCGGCACCAGGCGCGGGCCCGCCGCGGCGGCCGGGGCGCAGAAGCAAAGCGCCAGGGCGGCGGCGCGCAGCGTCCTCACGCCGGGACCTCGGCCGGGGCGGGCGGGCGCAGGAGCTCGTCGAGGTCGACCATCAGCGGCGAGGAAACCGAGCGCCGCTTGAGCTTCCAGATGACGCCGTCGATGAAGAAGTGGTGCAGTTGGACGGCGGAGACGATCACGCCCGTGGCGAAGGCCAGGGGCGTCCCGAACCACGCGGCTAGATGGGGCAGGCCCCAGAACAGCGCCGCGCCCAAGGCGACGTTCTTGGCGCCCCAGCGGGCGCTCTCCGAGAGGACGAAACGTCGCGACGGGACGACGTCGCCGGCGTCGCGGCGCTCCCCCAGCTGGAGGGCCCAGGCGATGACGAGGTACTGCAGGCTGTGAAAGAACGGCACGAATTCGACGAAGGAACGCCAGTCGCCGCCGGGCGCGAACCACACCCATTGCGCGAGCGCGGGCAGAAGGACGATCGGCGGGATCAGCTTGCGCGCCTTGAGGCAGCCGCGCGTCAACAGAAAGAGCAGCGCGACCCCGGAGGCGATCATCCAGGCATTGGCCGCCCAGCCGGCCCAGTGCGGCAGGCCGAGGCTCGGGTAGGGGATGCCCGAGTCGTTGAAGGTCCGTATCCCCATCTCGTAGCGCACGGTCTGCGCGACGAAGGTGCTGTAGATGAAGCTCGACAGCGCGAAGCGCTCCCTTTTGCCGAGCGCAATGCCCGCGCGCCGGGCGTAGAGCAGACAGACGCCCAAGGTCTGCCCGCTGAAGTGATAGGGCGACCAGACGGTCACGAGCTTGACGAACCAGGGCGCCACGGCCCTGGGCCAGGCAAAGGAGCCGGCCGCGCCGGCGAGGACGACCAGCGGAGCCAACAGCGCCGTCAGCGGGTATTGCCGGACGTTGTCTTTGGAGTGGTAGAGGCGGTAGCTCGTGGCGGCGAAATGAGGCCAGTTGCAGACCCAGGAGAGCTGGATGGCGAGGGTGATGACGGAGGCCGTGCGCTCGCCGGCATAGAAGAGGCGCAGGGCTACGAACGTCAAAATCGACAGTCCCCCGATCAAGGCGAAGTCGAGGGGGCCGCTGACAAAGTAAAGTTTGCGCGCGCCGGGGACTTGCGTTGTCAACCCCGGCATGTTACCTTACGGGCGGTGGCGAAAGAAAGGACGGCCGTCTTGCAAGGCGACGGGCTGCGCGCCGAGATCGCGCCCGGGCAGGGCGCGGAACTGGTCAGCCTGCGCGCCGGCGGCCGAGAGCTGCTCCACCGGTCGTCTTCGGGCTGGCGCGGCGGCGCGCCCTGGCTCTTTCCCGCCGTCGGCCGCAGCTTCCACGCCCAGCTCGGCCGCTGGGCCTTCCAGGGGCGCGTCTACGAGATGCCCATCCACGGCTTCGTGATGGAGCGCGGCTGGGAGCTGGTCTCGGCGGACGCCCGCGCCGTGGTCTGCCGGGTGCGCGGCGACGGGCGCAGCCGGCGCCTCTACCCCTTCGACTTCGAACTGACCGTCGCCTACGTAATCTCCGGCCGCCGCCTGACGGCCCGCGTCGGCGTCGCGGCCGCGGTCGCCAACGCCGGGCCCATGCCCTTTTCCATCGGCAACCACCTGACGCTCGCCGTCAAAGACCCCTCGGCCTGCGTGGTGGCGACGCCGGCCAAGGAGCGGCTGCTCCTGGACGGCCGCGGCTTGCTCACGGGCAAGCGCGAGGCCGTCTCTTACGACGCGGGCAAGAGCCTCGCCGAGGACGCGATGCTGCACGAGCAGGTCCTGGGCGGCTACGAGGGCGAGGCCTGGGCCCTCGTGCGCCTGGGCGGCGCCGCGCTCAAGGTGACCCAGCGCGGAGGCCCCGAGCCGCGCTTCGTCTTCTACTCCGACGGCAAGAGCTTCCTGTGCCCGGAGCCCTGGTGCGGCGAGCCCAACTCGCTCAACACCGGCCGAGGGATCGTGTCGCTGCCGCCCGGGGCCGCGTTCGATTGGGAGATGGAGCTCTCCCTGGCGTAGGACCGGGCCCGGCGCTCAGGCGGCCAAGACTCGCCGGATGGCCTGCTCCTGCCGCTCGATGCTCTCGCAGAGCTTGAACTGGACGCGCGCGCGGCGCAGGTTCTGAAGGTCGTCTTGGACCTTGAAGTAGCGGTTGCCGGCCAGGTAATCTTCCAAGAAGCGCAGGCCGAGCTCGAAGGCGATGAGCCGGATCGAGTCGTAGAGGTAGCGCCGGTCGCTTGGGGTCAGAAACGAGCGCGCCCGCGACATGAAGCCCTTGGTGAAGGCCGCGCACAGGCCGACGTCGAAGCGCACCGCGGACAAGTCACGCGCCTCCTCCCCCGCCGGGTTGCAGAGGGAGCGCAGCGCGTCTCCGAAATCGTAGTGCGTCAGGCCGGGCTTGACTGTGTCGAGATCGACGATGGCCGTGCCCTTGCCCGTCAGATCGTCGATCATGATGTTCGAGACCTTGGGGTCGCCGTGGATCAGCCGCAAGGACAGCTCGCCGCGCTCGCGCGCCCGCTCCAGGACCGCGGCGAATTCTCGCCGCGCCTCCACGAAGGCCGGCAGCCTCGGCCCCGCGGCGCGCAAACGGCGCGCGCCGGCCCTCGCCCGGCGCGCGCCGTCGTAGCGCGCGAGATACTCGGGCGTCTGATGGAAGCCGGGCAGGGTGTCTCGCATCCGCGCGGGGCTGAGATCGGCGACCAGGCGGTGGAACTGGCCGACGACCGTGCCGGCCTCGAAGGCGTGAGCGGCGTCCTTGACGCGCTCGTAGGAGGTCGCCGAGGCGATCAGCGTCAGCGCGCGCCAAAAGCCCCCGCGCGCGTCAACGAGCCAATCGCGGCCGCTCTTGCAGGGAATGAGGCGCGGCAGCTGCCAAACGCGGTCCTCGCGCGAAGCCTCGCGCTCCAGGCGCCGATGGGCGTGGCTGGTGAGGGCGCGAAGGTTCTCCATGATCCAGGCCGGGCGCGGAAAGACCCGGCCGTTGATGCGCTGGAGGATGGCGCGGCTTTCGGAGAAGGGCGTGCGAAAGACGGCCAGGTAGGTGTCGTTGACGTTTCCGCGGCCGGTCGGGGCCACGTGCACGAGGCGCCCGGGGACGTCGAAGCGCGCGGCGATCTCGCGCAGGCTCACGCCGGCATCATACCAATTGTCAGCGGTAGCCTTGGGCCTGGAGCTCGAAGAGCCGGGCGTAGGTGCCGGCCAGGCGCACGAGCTCGTCGTGGCTGCCGAGCTCGGCGACGGCTCCGTCCCGGATGACGGCGATGCGGTCGGCCATGCGCACCGTGGAGAAGCGGTGGGAGACGAGCAGCACGATCTTGCCCTCGGAGAGCTCCTGAAAGCGGCGGAAGATCTCGTACTCGGCCTCGGCGTCGAGCGAGGCCGTGGGCTCGTCCAGGATGAGGACCTCGGCGTCGCGCATGAACGCGCGCCCGAGCGCGATCTTCTGCCATTGTCCGCCGGAGAGCTCGTGACCGCTGTCGAACCAGCGGCCGAGCATGGTCTGGTAGCGGTGGGGCAAGCTCTCGGCCACCTCGTCGGCGCCGCTCTTGCGCGCCGAGGACTCGATGCGGGCCAGATCCTCCAGGTGCTCGACGCTGCCAAGGCCTATGTTCTCGCTCAAGGGCAGGTGGTAGCGCACGAAATCCTGGAAGATGGCGCCCACGCGGAGGGCCAACTCCTCCGGCGGGAAGTGCCGGACGTCGACGCCGCGAAAGAGCACTCGCCCCTTGGTGGGCTCGTAGAGGCGCGTGAGCAGCTTGATGAGGGTGGTCTTGCCCGCGCCGTTTTCCCCCACGAGCGCGATCTTCTCCGAGGGTCCGATCGACAGCGAGAGGCCCTTGAGGGCGTAGTCCCGCCGGCCCGGGTATTGGAACCAGACGTCCTCGAAGTCGATGCCGCGCGCGGGGTCCTCGGCCGGGCGCGAGGCGGCCGGCAGGGACGGCACGCGCGACTCCAGGCCCAGGTAGGAAAACAGGTTTTGCAGGAACAACCCGTTCTCGTACAGGTTCTTGAGATTGTCGAGCATCCCCTGGAACGTGCCCTGGCTCTGAGAGAAGACCGTGATGTAGAGAGTCATCTGGCCGAGCGAAATGCGCCCGGCCACGGTGAGGTAGATGATCCAGACGTAGGCGCCGTAGTAGCTCAGCGTCGCGAGCAGGCCCCACAGCAGGGCCTTGACCGAGCTCGCCTTGGCGAGCTTGGCGTCCTCCTCGAAGATCTTGGAGAAGATCTTGGCGTAGCGCGAAAGCAGCGGCTCGCCGAGGCCGAAGAGCTTGATCTCCTTGACCGTGGTGTCCAGGGTGAGCAGCTGCTCCAGATACGACATGGTGCGCGTCTCCGGCGTGCGCCAGGTCTCCAGGCGGAACTGCAGGCTGCTGTAGCGCGCCTGGACGACGAAGGCCGGGATCGCGGCGCCGAAGAGGATCAAGGCGACGAGGGGGCTGAAGGCGAGCAGCACGGCCACGAAGGAGCCCAGGGTCAGGAGGTTTTGGGCGAGCAGGAAGCCCGAGCGCACCAAGGCCATCGTGCGGAACTCCGACTGGCGCCTGGCGTTCTGCATCTGGTCGTAGAAGTCGGCGTCCTCGAAGTGCTTGGCCTCCAACGAGAGCGCCTTGCGGATGATGCGCGTGTTGATGAGGTGGCCCAGGCGATGGTCGATGAGCTTGTCGGTGAGCTGGCGCAGCTGGCCGACCACCGAGCCCGCCAGAATCAAGCCGAACTCGGCGGCGACGTAGGGCAGCACGGAGCGCAGGCCCTGCGACGGCGAGGCGCCGCGGCGCACCGAGGAGAGCACGCCGTCGATGATGAGCTTGGTGACCCAGGCCTGCGAGACCGGCAGCGCGCCGCCGGCCGCCGTCACGGCGGCCATGACGAGCGTGCTCCGGCGGTCGGCCTCCCAGAGCATGGCGAAGGCCCTGGGGGCGTTCTTGAGCGCCTCGAAGAACTCGGCGGCGCGGGCACGCCACGTGGCGGGCTTGGACAGTCCCTCCGGACGGGTCATCCTTCCATTATAATAAGTCCATGACGGCGGCCGAGATGAGCGCCTTCGTGCGCGACGGGCGAGGAGGCAATCCCGCCGGGGTCGTACTCGACGCCGGTCCGCTGCCCGCCGCCCGGCGCGCGCGCGCGGCGGCGGCGCTGGGCTTTCCCGAAACGGCCTTCGTGGAAGCCGCGGGGCCGGGAGTCTACCGCGTCGAGTTCTTCACGCCGACGGTCCAAGTCGATCTGTGCGGGCACGCCACGATCGCGGCTTTTTCCTGGATGGCCCAGTCCGGGCGCCTGCCGCCCGGGACCGTCCGGCAGAGGACGCGCGCCGGAGAGCTCGAAGTCGAGGTCCGTCCCGGAGGCGAGGTCTGGATGGAGCAGCCGCGGCCGGTATTCGGCGCCTTCGCCGAGCGCGAGGAGGCCGCCCGGGCGCTCGGCGCCGCGCCGCGGGATTTGGTGGGACGGCCGCGCGTCGTCTCCACCGGGCTGCCCGACCTGCTCGTCGAGCTCGGATCGCCCGCGGCCCTGCGGGGACTGCGGCCGGATTTCGCGCAGGTCGCGCGCCTCTGCCGCCGCCTGGGCGCGCTCGGCGTGCACGCCTTCGCGCTGCTGCGCGCCCGGGCCGCGGCCGCCTCCTGCCGCAACTTCGCGCCGGGCGCCGGAATCCCCGAGGAGGCGGCCACGGGCACGGCCTCCGGCGCGCTGGCCTGCCACCTCGTGGAGCGAGCGAAGGTCCTGCCGAGACGGGCGCGCGAAGGCCTGACGTTTTGGCAGGGCGACGGGCTGGGCCGCCCCTCGGAGATCCGCGCCGAGGTGGAGACCTCGGGCGCCCGCATCGTCGGCGTGCGCGTCGGCGGGCGCGCGCGCTTCGAGCGCCGCCTCGGCCTCGACTGACGCCGCGGCGTTTGTTAAAATCGCGCCCATGAAACGCGCCTGCCTCGCCGCCCTGCTCGCCTTTTTCGCCGCGCCCGTCCTCGCCGCCAAGCCCCCGACCAAGCTCACGTGGTTCGGCCACGCGGCCTTCGAGATCGTCACGCCCGAGGGGCACGTCCTGCTCGTGGACCCCTGGATCCAGAACCCGTCCAACCCCCGCGGCGCCGCCGACCTGGCCGCCATCAAGAAAGCCGATTACATCCTTCTCACGCACGGGCACTTCGACCACGTGGGAGACTCCGTGGCCATCGCCAAGCGCACGGGCGCGCGCCTGGTGACGAACTTCGAGCTGGGCACCAACATGGCGCGGCTGCTCGGCTACCCGGAAAAGCAGATGGGCTTCGATACGCTCGGAAACATCGGCGGCCGCCTTCCCTTGGCCGGGGGCGAGGTGACGGTGGAGTTCACGCCCGCCGTCCATTCCAGCGGCCTGCAGCCCGGCGACCCCAAGGCGCCGATGGTCTACGGCGGCGAGCCCTGCGGCTTTCTCATCCAGATCAAGGACGGTCCGACGATCTACGACACCGGCGACACCGCGTATTTCCACGACATGGACCAGCTCGCGGCCGACGACGTCGACGTCGCGCTCATCAACATCGGCGGGCATTTCGCCATGGAGCCCGACGCCGCGGCCCTGGCCGCGCGGGCGATCAACCCGCGGCTGGCCATCCCCCAGCACTACAAGACGTTCCCGGTGCTCACCCAGGATGCCGGGGCTTTCTTCAAGGCTCTCGACAAGGACGGCATCCCTCACCTCGAGATGCGGCCGGGACAGACGATCGCCTTCGCCGGGCGAAAACTCAAGAAATAGGCGGCGCGCCGGCTGCGTCCAGCAGCTGCGACAGGATGCGGAAGGTCATGCCCCAGACCACGTAAGAGCCGCAGAGAAACGCCGGCATGCGACGGTGCTCGCCGCCGTCGAGCACGTCGGCCTCGCCCGCGCAGTCGCGCAGGCGATCGGCGCAAAACCAAAGGTGCCCGGCGGCCTCCGGCCCCGCGGCCACCGGCGGCCGAAACGGCAGCGCGAAGACGAAAGGCCGCACGGTCACGCGCGGGGGCCGGCGGCTGAGCGGCTCTACGTCCGCCAGGCGGCCCAAGAGCCGGGCCCGGGCCAGGTCGACGCCCGTCTCCTCGAGCGTCTCTCGCCGGGCCGTCTCGATCAAGTCGGCGTCGCCGCTCTGCCGGCGTCCGCCGGGCAGGGCGGCGTGGCCGGACCAGCGGTCGCCTTCGCGCTTGGCGCGCTCGATGAGAAGCAGGTCGCAGTCCTCTCCGGCCAGCACCAGCGCCACGGCCGCGCTCACGCCCTCGGGCGGGCCTTCGCCGGGCAAGAGGCTCTTGGAGAGCGCCTCGAGATCCACGGCGGGATTCTATAATAGGAGAGTGAAGACGCCCAAGCTCCACCCGGCCGAGCGCATCGTCATGCACGTCGACATGGACTGCTTCTTCGCGGCCGTCGAGCAGCGCGAGGCTCCCGGCCTGCTCGGCAAGCCGGTGATCGTGGGCGCCGACCCCCGGAGGGGCCTGGGCCGCGGCATCGTGGCCACCTGCAGCTACGAGGCGCGGCGCTTCGGCGTGCGCAGCGCCATGCCCATCTCCACGGCGTGGAGGCTGTGCCCGTCCGCGGTCTTCCTCAGGCCCCGGTTCTCCCTCTACAGCCAGGCCAGCCGGCGGGTCATGGAGGTCCTGGCCCGCGCCGCCGACGTCCTGGAGCCGGCGGGCATCGACGAGGCCTATCTCGACGTCAGCACTCTGGGCACCTTCGAAGCCGCGCGCGACCGCGCCCGGGCCGTCCAAGCCGAAATCCGCGACGGGCTGGGGCTGTCCTGCGCCGTCGGAGTGGCGCCCAACAAGCTCGTGGCCAAGATCGCCAGCGACCACCGCAAGCCCGGGGGCCTCACCGTCGTCATCGGCTCGCGGGTGCGGGAGTTCCTCGATCCCAAGCCCGTGTCGGCGCTGCGCGGCGTCGGGCCCAAGACCCGGGAAGCGCTCGTCGGCCTGGGCTACGAGACCGTCGCGCAGCTTCGCGAGGCCTCCGAGCAGCGGCTGACGGCCGCGCTGGGCGGCTTCGGCGCCGCCTTGTGGCGGCAGGCCCGGGGACTCGACGACCGCCCCGTCGACGCCTCCCGGCAGGTCAAGTCGATGGGCCGGGAGCGCACGTTCTCCTGCGACACCGACGACATGGCGCTGGTGCGGCGGACGCTCTCGCATTGCGTGGAGCGCGTGCGCCGCGATCTTCTGGAAGAGGCGTCCTGGGCCAGGACCCTGACCGTCAAGGTGCGCTTCGAGAGCTACGAGACGCACTCGCGCCAGACCACGCTCAAGCTCGCCACGGCCAGCCGCGCCGTGCTCGAGAGCGCGGCGCTTTCCCTCGCCGAGCCGTTTCTTTCGGCCGGGCGCAGGGTGCGCCTGGTGGGTTTTTCCGCAAGCTCCCTTTCCCCGGCCGAGGAAGCCCTGCCGCTGGAGCCCGGACTTTAGAGGATCTGCGGGATCGCGCCGCCGGGGATGCAGGCGCGGATGACGTCGAGGGAGTGCTCGGCGTTGGCCTGCTCCAGCCCCGGGCCATGGTCCGGCCCGAAGAAGCCCAGCTGATGGCCCAGCTCGTGCAGCAGGATCATGGCGCGCACGTCCGAGGCGTCGCCCAGGTCGTAGTGCCGGCGGTCCAGCGTGATGAGGCCGTCTTGGACCGTCACGAAGAGGCCCCTCGTGTTGATGAAGACGGAGCCGCGATCCAAGGTCTCGGCGCCGATGGAGGCATCGCCGAGGTCGTAGAACGCATAGTTGGTGGAAGACATCGTCTTGACGACCTCGTCGAAGCCGAAGCCGTGCTTGGCGTAGAGGCCGCGGCAGTCCTTCTCGTCGCGCAGCAGGCGCAGCGCCTCGTCCCAGCCGTCGCGAAACGCCCGCACCCGCCGTTTGGGCAGCTGCTGCGCGAATGCCGGAGGCGGCGGAAGCGGGACTCGCTTCTTTATATAGGCCGCGAAGGCCCGGCGCACCGTCAGGGCGGCGTCGCCGGCCTGGCGCTGGAACGTCTGCGCGCCCGCGGGCAGCGCCAAAAGCAAAACCAGGAGCGCCCTCAATTGGCGGCCTTGCAGGGCTTTTGCCAGTCCCAGCCCCTCACCGGCCGCGAATGAGGCTGGTGCTTGGCCGGATGCGGGTCGGTGACCCAGAGCGCCCAGCGGGTGACGACGAAATTGGGCACCGGCGAGGCCTCATCCTGGGGCGAAGGCCGGAAGTTGCCGCCGGGATGGGTGTGGGCGATGGCGATCGTGGCCGGAGTGATCGGCACCTCCATCTTCTTGAATTGATGGGTCTGGGGCGAGATCAGAATCTCGCGCTGCCCCTGCACGAAATCGATGCGCAGGGCGGCTTCCGTGTCCACGCTGCCGTAGGACGCCTGGGCGAAGATCTTCTTAAAGCCCTCGATGACGTCCGGCTGGCAGGCGAGCTGCTCGGGGGTCAGCTTGGAGGTGTCGGGAGCGGCCACGGAATGGAAGAGCGCGGAACGGTCGCTCTCGAGCCTGGCCCAGCGCGGCGGCTGGGCGTGGGCGGCGGCGGCGAGCAGAAGCGCGGTCGCGATGATCCCCATGAAGCGATGATAGCGGGCGAGCCGGCCGCGGGCCAGGGTCGTTAGGCCCCGCGGCCCTGGGCTTAAGGGCCCAGCTTTTCCTACAATCAGGCGTGGTCCGTCTGTTCGCGGCCGCCGCCTTGGCCGCCTTCGTCGCCTGCGCCGCCTACGTCCTCTGGCTGCCCGACGTGCGCCCGCTGGAGTATTCCAACCCGAAGACCACGGCCTACATCGAGCTCAGCCGGCGGCAGGCCCGCGCCCACGGCTGGCGCTATCAGCCCAAGATGACCTGGGTCCCGTGGGATGAGATCTCCGACAACCTCAAGCACGCCGTCATGACGTCGGAGGACGACACGTTCTACCGCCACCACGGCGTCGACTGGGACAGCGTGGAGGTGGCGGCCACGAAGGACTGGGAAAAGAAGCGCCTCGTTTACGGCGCAAGCACGATCACCCAGCAGCTGGCGCGCAACCTTTACCTGTCCCCGTCCAAGAATCCCCTGCGCAAGCTCAAGGAGATGCTCATCGCGCGCCGGCTCGAGCGCGTGCTCGGCAAGCGCCGCATCTTCGAGCTCTACCTCAACGTCGCGCAGTGGGGAAAGGGCATCTACGGCTGCGAGGCGGCCTCGCAAGCCTACTTCGGCAAGCCCTGCGCCGACCTGTCTCCGGAGGAAGCCGTGGCCATGGCCGTGATCCTGCCCAGCCCGGACAGGCACAATCCGGCCAAGGGCGGCCGCTATGTCGAGCGCAACATGCGCCGCATCATCGCCCGCATGAGGCGCTCCGGCTACTGGCCCGAGGAGGAGGACTACAAGCTCGCCTCCTTCTTCGCCTACGGCTCGACCGACGCCGTCGCCGGCTCCTCGATCACCGTCGTGACCGCCGCGCCGGTGCTGGTCATGCCCTCTTCCGGCCCCTACGCCGGCCGCAATCCCTAGGCGTGCTATACTAACCGGCCCCATGGACCCGGCGGTCATCGAGAAATACCTGCGCCAGACGAGGATCGTGCGCGCCCCCAGGCGGCCCCTGTCGACGTTCGGGGCCACGCGTATCTCCTACCACCTGGTCTCGCCCGTCGAGGACCTCAAGAACAAGACGCGGCTGCGCGAGGGCGAGGTGGTCTCCCAGCGCCCGAAAATTCTCACCGCCGACGCCTTCGCGCAGCGTTTCGAGGGTTTCGGCGACGACGCCAAGGAGTTCGCCCAATGGCTGACGTCGAGCTACCGCGAGCTTCTGCGCGCCCTGGAATACAACTTCAAGAATCAGGGCTTCAAAACGCGGGTCGTGTCCGAAAGCCCCGCCGCCGTGCTCGACCGCATCGGCACCGAGCTCGACGCGCGCGAAGGCGCCGGCGACGCCGTCATCGCCTGCCCCGATGGCGCCTGGTCGCTCGCCCTCATGAAGTTCACCCTCGACGAGTCGGCCCGCTCTTTCCCCACCCACGTGCGCGACCTGGAGCGCCGGGGCCTCTTCGACGCGCCCCGGCGCGAGCAGGACCGCCGCCGGCGAGAGATCGAGGAGCTTTTCTCGGCGGCCGCCGGCGACCCCACGGCCCGCGAGCGCCTCGGGCGCAAGCTGCGCGAGTACGGCCTCTTCGAAGAATACGAAGACCGCTATCTCGGGCTCTACTGAGCCTTCCGCAAGCGGAGGCCGAAAGGCCCGCAGAGCGCTTGGGTCCTTCGGCCCGATTATGCTAGGATCGCGGCCTCGCGAGGCCGAGTCGCGATAGGAGGGCTATGTCCCGATCGCTCAAGACGGTCCTGGCGCTGCTGGCGCTTTCCCTGCTTTCGACCAGCGCCTCGGCGGAGCGCCGCATCGTCGTCTTCCAGCCGGGCACGTCCGGCCCCGACCGCCTGGCCATCGCCGCGCGCGTAGGCGGCAGGATCGTGCGCACCCTGGATTTCATCGACGCCGTCGTCGTCGAGGTGCCGCCGCACCGAGTCACCGTCCTGGACACGCGGCTTCGCTCCGAGACGCGCGTCGCGCGCGTCGAGCCCGACCCGAGGATCAACTGGCTCAAGGACGCCGCGCCCTCCTTCGCCCAGGCGCCTTTTGCGGACATCCATTTTTCCCGCTTCAAGCACGCCGGGCCCGACTTGGCGCGGATGGGCTCCGGCTCCCAGACGATCCCGTGGGGCGTCCGACGCGTCGACGCTCCCGAGGCCTGGCCCAAGAGCCGCGGCCAGGGCGTGAAGGTGTGCGTCATCGACACCGGCATCGACTACCGCCACCCCGATCTCAAGGCGAACGTCAAGGGCGGCTGGAACGTCCTCGACAAGAGCGCCGACTTCGCCGACGACAACGGCCACGGCACGCACGTGGCGGGCACGATCGCGGCCCTCGACAACGCCATCGGCGTCGTCGGCGTCGCCCCCGAGGCCGAGCTCTACGGAGTCAAGGTCCTGGCCTCCGACGGCTCGGGCACCTTCGACGACGTCATCGCCGGCATGCAATGGGCGGTGCAGCACCGCATGCAGGTGGTGAGCATGTCCCTGGCCGCCGACCAGGGCCTGGAGTCGCTGCGCCTGGCCGTGGCCGCCATGGCCAAGGCCGGCATCGTCCTGGTCGCCGCCGCGGGCAACTCCGGCTCGGACGTCGAATACCCGGCCGCCTATCCCGGCGCCATCGCCGTGGCGGCCATGGACTCGTCCAATCATGCCGCCTATTTCTCCAGCCGCGGCCCGCAGGTGGCCTTCATCGCCCCCGGCGTCGACGTCGAGTCGACTTATCTCGGCGGCGGCTACCAGCGCCTCGACGGCACCTCGATGGCCGCGCCCCACGTCTCGGGCCTGGCCGCCCTCGCGATCGCCGCGCGCGGCTACACGGACGCGCCGGACGTCCTGCAGGCGCTCGAGCGCGCCGCTGAGCCGCTGCCCGGCGTCTTGCGCGACGCCCAAGGCGCGGGCGTCATCGACGCGGCCAAGCTGGTCAGATAGCTTGCCGTAAGTTGAATTGGTTAAAGCCAGGCACCATTTGCGTTTGCTATATTTCCCCCATGCTCACCCGCCGCCTCATCGGCGCTTCTCTGATCGTGCTTTGCTCCGTGGGCACGGTCTTCGGCCTTCGCCGCGCCTTCAATAAGCCCGTCGATGAGCGGGCCCCGGCATTCCGGGTCAAAGGAGCGCCCGCGCCGGCCAAGATCACCGTCGTGGAATTCTCCGACTTCGAGTGCCCGGCCTGCCGCGCCGCCGAGGAGCCGATCGCCAACTTCCTCAAGGCCTATCCCGACGCGCGGTTCGTCTTCAAGAACTTTCCGCTGGAGCGCATCCATCCCTGGGCGCTGCCCGCCGCCGAGGTCGCCGAATGCGCCGGCCGCCAGGGCAAATTCTGGCCTGTCCACGATTCCTTTTATAAGCACCAGCCCGAATGGGCGCAATCCCCCACCCCGGAGCAGGATCTGCAGAAGCTGGCCGAGAGCCACGGCGTGGACGCCAAGCAGCTCCAGTCCTGCCTCCAAGACCCTGCGACCAAGGCCGCGATCGAGTCGGACGTTCAGGAAGGGAGGAACCGCTGGGTCTACTCCACGCCCACCTTCTTCGTCAACGGCAAGCGCTTCATCGGCGGCCAGCAGCTGGCCGAGATGGCGCCTCTCTGGCTCGACAAGCACTTGAAGAAATGAGCGCCCCCGCGATGACCAAACAAGCCCACGCCGACCCCTCCGCCGCCCCGGCCTGGCTGCCGTGGGCGGGCCTGGCGGCGCGCCTAGTCGTCGGCGCCGTCCTCGTCGTCTCCGGCGCGCTCAAGGCCGCCGGCGCGCCGGAGGAGTTCGCGATCGTGATCTCCTTTTATCGCATCGTCCCCGACTCCATGGTCATGAGCTTGGCCGCGATCCTGCCCTGGATCGAGCTCTTCGTCGGCTGGGCCCTGATCCTGGGCTACTTCACCAAGCAGGCGGCCGCGGCGGCGATCGGCCTCTCCAGCGTGTTTTTCCTAGCCCTCTTGTCGACCAAGCTGCGCGGCTTCAACCTGCCCAACTGCGGGTGCTTCGGCGCGACCTGGCACGTGCCGCCGTCGGCGACGATGGGCCTCGACGCGGCCCTGATCGCGCTCGCCGCGGTGGCGCTGCGCCACGGCGGACGGCGCGCCAGCCTGGACAACTGGTAAAACCGGGTCTATACTGGCCCCGTGAGCAAGAAACGCATTTTGGCGGTCGACGACGACGCTTCCATCTGCGACTTTTACCAGCAAGGACTCGGCCTCATGGGCTTCGACGTCACCTGCGCGGTCAACGCGCAGAAAGCCAAGGAAGCGCTGGCCTCGCACAAGCCCGACCTCATCCTCATGGACATCATGATGCCGGACCAGGACGGCATCAGCCTGACCAAGGAGCTGCGCCACGCCAAGGATACCGCCGACATCCCCATCATCGTTGTCAGCGGCCTGGCCGACGCCGGCACCCTCAACGACGCGCTGCTCTTCGGCGCCGCCGATTACGTGGTCAAGCCCGTCGATCTCGACGCGCTCAAGGCCAAGATCGACCGCACTTTCGCCGCTCTCGAGCACCGCAAGAAGTAGACCTTAGGTCCCAGGCCGGCGCGGGACCAAAGCCACTGTCGCGGGCCGGCGCGCCGGGCTACCCTCACGACATGGCCGTCGCCTTGCAGACCGTCAGCCAGCCCCTCGTCCACTTGTCCGCGGACTTCATCCGCGCCAAGGAGTATCTCGAGGCGATCGTCACCTCCACCGGCGACGCCATCTGCACGACCGACACCGAAGGCCGCATCCTCTATTTCAGCCCGGGCGCCGAAGCCATGCTGGGCCTGTCCAGCGCCCGAGCGACGGGCCTGGAGGCCCACCGCCTCTACGCCGCCGGCCGGCATGAGGCCGACCGCATCATGCGCCTGCTGCGCCGGCAAGGAAGCCTCCAAAACCTAGAGACGGTGCTCAAGGCCAGCGACGGGCGGCTGGTGCACGTCAGCATGTCCGCCTCGCTTCTGCGGGACCGCGCGGGAAAGGTCATCGGCACGCTCGGCATCTCCAAGGACATCACGGCGCGCGTTGAGCTCGAGCGCCGCCTGCGCGAGCTGTCCATCACGGACAACCTGACCGGCCTCTACAACCAGCGCCACTTCCGCGACCGCCTGGAACAGGAGCTCTCGCGCGCCCGCCGCCAGCGCGGCAGCCTCGCCCTGGTGCTCATCGATCTCGACGGCTTCAAGGCCGTCAACGACCTTCACGGCCACCTGGAAGGCGACCGGCTGCTCGCGCGCTTCGCCGACGTCCTGCGCCGCAGCGTGCGCCGGGAAGTCGACCTCGTGTTTCGCTACGGCGGCGACGAGTTCACGGCCCTGCTGCCCTCCACCGCGGCCCGCCGCGCGCAGACCGTGGCCCGGCGCATCGCCGCACGCGCGGAGGCCGAGCTCGGCGCGCAGGGCCTGGGCCTGAGCTACGGCGTGGCGAGCTACCCGCCGGTCGAAGGCGCCGCGCAGCTCGTGCGCGCGGCCGACTCGCGGATGTACGCGATGAAGGCGCGCCGCAAGTCCGCGCGCGCCTAGTCCTTTCCCCTACTGCTTGCGTCCGCGCCGAAAGGTATAATACCGCGTTCGCATGGCCAAGGTCCTGATCGTCGACGACGACTACGAGATCGTCGCCCTACTTGAGGAAATCCTCAAGCGCGAGGGCCACGAGGTCTTCAGCGCGCTCGAGCCCGCCGACGGCATGCAGAAGGCGCGCAAGACGCAGCCCGACTTGATCATCCTCGATTTTCACATGCCCGGCGCCAACGGCGCCCATCTTTACGAGTCGCTGCGCCGCAACCAGGCCAGCCGCCTGACGCCCATCCTCTTCATGAGCGGCGAGGCCTCGCCCGAGCAGATCCTGCAGGAGATCTCCGACGCTGACGGCTGCCATTTCCTGCCCAAGCCCGTGCGCCTCGAGGATTTCCGCAAGGCCGTCCGCGAGATGCTGGGCCAGACTCCGGCCGAATGAGGCGATCCATGGGAAAACTGGTGCTCGTGCGTCACGGACAGTCGCAATGGAACCTGGAAAACCGCTTCACGGGCTGGGTGGACGTCTCCATCACGGCGCTCGGCGCCGAGGAAGCGCACCGCGCCGGCCGCGAGCTCAAGGGCACCCATTTCCACGCCGCCTTCACCTCCGACCTCAAGCGCGCCCAGGAAACGCTTAAGATACTCCTAGACGAGATCGGCCAGCCAGGCTTGCCTTTCGCCAGGGACAAGGCCCTCAACGAGCGGCACTACGGAGACCTGCAGGGCCTCAATAAGGCCGAGACGGCCAAGAAATTCGGAGAGGAACAGGTGCACATCTGGCGGCGCTCTTACGACGTCAAGCCGCCCAACGGTGAAAGCCTCAAGGACACGGCGGCGCGGACGCTTCCTTATTTCAAGGAAAAGATCCTGCCGCTGGCCGTCGCCGGACAAAACGTCCTCGTGTCCGCCCACGGCAATAGCCTGCGCGCCATCGTCATGGACCTGGAGAAGCTCAGCCCCGAACAGATCATGAAGGTCAACATCGAGACCTGCCGGCCGATCACCTATGAGATCGACCCGCAAGGCCGCGTGGCGTCCAAGAAGGGCTCGCCCGTGGCGGCTTGACGCCCACTTGCGAGAAAACGACAAAATTGTGATAAGATGGGGATATGAATAAAATCGCCCGAAACCTTTCGCTGCTCGCCGCCGCCGCCGTCGTCATCGTCGCCGCCTGCGCGCCCAAGCCCGTCGTCAAGGCTCAGCCTCAGACGGCCCAGACGCCCGCCGTCTCCACCGCCCCCGTGGCCGACACCGAAGCCAGCCTCCGCGGCAAGGACTTCGAGCCCGTCGACGGGGTCAACCCGATCTACTTCTCCTACAACAGCGCCCAACTCTCGCAGAAAGCCCTCGACGCGCTCAAGGCCGACGCCGCCTACCTCAAGGCGCATCCGGGCGAGGACGTGCTCGTCGCCGGCAACTGCGACGCCCGCGGCACCATCGAGTACAACCTGGCCCTGGGCCAGCGGCGCGCCAAGGCCGTGCGCGAGTATTACATGAGCCTGGGCGTCCCCGGCAACACCATCGCCACGATCTCCTACGGCAAGGAGAAGCCCGTCTGCCAGGACGCCAACGAGGCCTGTTACGCCAAGAACCGCCGCGCCGATACGCTCGTGCGGGCGCATAGCGTAGCCGACAGCAGCGCCACTCCGGCTCAATGAGGGCGCTGCGGCCTTCGGCCGCGATCCTGCTGGGCGCCGTCACGCTCCTTTCGGGCTGCGTGGCCACCCAGCAAGACGTCCTCGATCTCGAGAGCCAGTCCGACCAGCTGAAGGCGCAGATCACCAATCTCAACAAGACGGTCAACGATCTGCAGGCCAACCAGGCCGACCTGGCGATCCAGATGAAGCAGCTCGGAGACAACCTGGGCACCTTCACGGAGGCCGTGCGCGAGAACCAGGACGAGATGACCAAGCTCTCGTCCAAGCTCGACGACATGAGCGCGGCGGTGGCGACCAAGGTCGCCCAGATCGGCTCTAGCCTCACGACCGCCCAGCAGAAGAGCTTCCAGGCCCAGCAGCAGGCGCTCCAGAAGGCCGAACAAGAGCGGCTCAACTCGCCGACCGAGCTCTTCAACACCGCCGACGTGCGCTTGGCGCTGCGGGATTACGCGCTCGCCGAAGCCGGCTTTTCCCAATACGTCCAGAAGTTCCCGGACGGCGCGCTCATCGATGCCGCCACCTTCAAGCTGGCCCAGTCCTACTACGGCCAGAAGAAATGGAAGGACGCCGGGCAGCAGTTCGCTCTCTTCCTGCAAAAGTTCCCCAAGAGCGACATGATCCCGTCGGCGCGGCTCTACTACGCCCTGTGCCTGCTCGATCTCGGGCGAGGGAAGAAGGAAGCGCGGGAATATCTCGAGTCGATCGTCTCCGACTATCCCAAAAGCCCCGAGGCCAAGCAGGCCGCGCAGTATCTCAAGAAGCTGGCCCGAGCCCGGCGCAAGACCAAGTCGGCGAGACGATGAGGCGCGCGCTCGCGCTCGTCCTGGCCCTCTGCGCCGCCGCGCCGGCGCTCGCGGGCACAGAGGTCTATATCAAGGTAGGCGGGCAGGGCGCCACGGGCGCGCTGCCGCTGGCCGTGCCCCCTTTCATCGCGGCGGACGCGACCAAGCCCCAGGAAGCGCTCCTGGCCGCGCGTTTGCACGACATCGTGCGCGACGACCTGCTCTTTTCGCGCTACTTCAACCTGCTCGAGAACGGCCCGCATTACGACGGCGCCAACCTCGCCGCGATCGCCCCGGATTGGAAGACGGGCGGGGCCAACTGGATCCTCGGCGTCAAGGCCGCCCAGGACGCGAGCCTCGACGAGATCACGGTCGACCTCTTCGACGTCGGCACGGGCAGCTCGCTCTTCGAGCGCTATTACAAGCTCGACGACCATTACGAGCGCACCCTCGCTCATACGATCTCCGACGACGTCGTCCGGGCTCTGACCGGCAAGAAGGGAGTGGCGCACACGCGCATCGCCTTCGTCAACGACCAGACCGGCGACAAGGAGCTCTACCTCGTCGATTACGACGGAGCGCGCGTGCGGCAGCTGACGCGCGACCGCTCCATCGACCTCCTGCCGCGCTTTTCCCCTGACCGCACCCGCATCGCCTATACCAGCTACAAAGACGGCAATCCCGACCTATTCCTGCTCGACGTCGCCAAGGGCGTCATTTCGCCGCTTTCGACCTACCAGGGACTTAACATCGCCGGAGGATTCTCTCCGAACGGCAGCGAGCTGCTCATGACGCTCTCGCGCGGCAAGAGCCCGAACATCTACCTCAAGAATCTCCTCGACGGCACGATCAGCCAGCTGACACAGCAGCACGGCGCCGACAGCTCCCCCACCTTCTCGCCCGACGGTCAGCAGGTGGCCTTCACCTCCGACCGCGCCGGCAACCCCGAGATCTACATCATGAACATGACGACGCGCCGCGTCAGGCGCCTGACCAATCTCGCCTGGTGCGACTCGCCCTCCTGGTCTCCGACCGGCGAATGGATCGCCTTCGCGGGCCGCGCCAACCCTCAGGACCCGCTCGATATCTTCCTGGTGGACGTTACGGGCAACCAGATTCGGCGCCTGACCAACGGAGAGGGCGCCAACGAGAACCCTTCTTGGTCGCCCGACGGCCGCTTCCTGGTCTTCACCTCGACTCGCGACGGCGCCGGCTCCAAGCTCTTCGTCATGGACGCCGACGGCTCCGCCCCCCGGCGCTTGCTCCACATCCCGGGCTCGAGCATCACCCCGGCCTGGTCTGATTAGGTAGACGGGGGTAGGCGGTGTCAGACTTTCACTTTTCACTTATTCAGGAATAAGTGAAAAGTGAAAGTCTGACACCATCAGGAGGCGCGCGGGATCGTCAGGGTGAAGCGCGCGCCCCGGTCCCGGCCGCCGCTGTAGGCGTCGATGGAACCGCCGTGCTTCTGCAGGATGCGCAGCGCGGCCGATAGGCCCAGGCCCGTGCCGTCCTTGCCCTTGGTGAAGAACGGCCGAAAGATCCGCTCCAGGTCCCGCCCTTCGATGCCTCGGCCGCCGTCCTCGACCTCCACGCGCAGCTCGCGGGCGACCCGGGACAGCGTCACGCGCACCTGCCCGCCCGCGCTCGAGGCCTCGACGGCGTTCTGAAGCAGCGCGCTCAGGGCCTCCTGCAACAGCGAGGCGTCTCCCACGACCGGAGCAGGCCCCTCCAGGCCGCGGACGTCCTTGGCGAGACCGCGCCCGCGCAGTTGGGGCTCGATGGCCTTGAGGGCCAGGCGCAAAGGCTCTCGCAGGTCCAGGGGAAGGCGGTCCATCTCCTCGATACGGCCCAGATCGAGCAGGTCCTTGAGGATGCGCTTGCAGCGCTCGACCTCCTCGCGGATCTCGGAAAGCTCGGCGGCCGTCTTCTTGTCGTCTCGATGCCGGTGGAGCATTACCTCGGCGTTGACGAGAATCGTCGTCAGCGGACCCTTGATTCTGTGCGCGACCTCGGCGGCAAGTTCGCCCAGGGAGGCCAGGCGCTCGTATTGGATGAGACGGTCGCGGTAGCGCTCCTCCTGCTCCCGGCGGGCGCGCTCCGAGTCGCGCGAGAGGATCGCAAGCAGCGAGGCCGAGATCCAGAGAAAGAGCAGGCGCAGCCAAAATCCGGTGGTCGCGGGCAGGCCCGCGCGCGGGCTCCATTGCGAGGCCAGATAAAGGCCGGAGGTGACGACGACCACGACCACGGTCTGCGCGAGATCGCGCGCCAGCGCCGTGCCCAGGATGATCAGGAAGTAGATCAGGAAAAAATCCGCCTGGGAATGGGTCCAACTCAAAGTCAGCGAGGCCAGGGCGGCGTCGCCGACGAACAAGCCGGCCTGCGCCCACCAACGGAAGATCCAGCGGTCGGGCGCGAACTCGACGTAGGCCAGCGACGCCACGGCCAAGCCCGCCAGCCAGGACAGGCGTGTCCCCCAGCCGGAGAGAGCCTCGCGATGGTAGAGGAAGATCAGCAGCAGGACGGCGGCCAGGAGCCCCTGGAAGGCGAAGTAGACGCTGCGCCGCGAGTTATCGGGCCTCATGGAAGCGGTAGCCGAGCTTGGGCACCGTCTCGATGAGGCGCCCCGCGGCGCCGAGCTTGCGCCGCAGGTTCTTGATGTGGGTGTCCAGGCTGCGGGTTGAGACCGGCAGGCCGTAGGACGACGAGTTCTCGATCAGGAAGCCCCGCGACAGCGAGCGCCCGGGCTGGGAAACGAGCAGGTAAAGGATCTGAAACTCCTTGGGCTGCAAGGCCAGCGTGCGGCCGTTGAGGCGCGCCACCCGGCTGTCGCGGTCCAGGGCCAGCCCGCCCGACGCGACATGGGACGCGGCCGGCGCCGCGAGCGTGCGGCGCACGACGGCCTGGACGCGGGCCAGCAGCTCCATGGCGCCGAACGGCTTGACCACGTAGTCGTCGGCGCCGAGGTTGAGGCCGAGGACCTTGTCGCTCTCGCTCGACATCCCCGTGAGCATGATGACGGGGATTGCCGCCGTCGCCGCATTCTCCTTGAGCTTTTTCAAGACCATGCGGCCGTCGCCGCCGGGCAGGCGGATGTCGAGCAGAACCAAATCCGGCTTGTAGCGCGCGGCCTCGGAGACGACCTTCTCGGGGTCACTCATGGCCTTCCAGACATAGGCCTGGCCGAGGGCCAAGGTCTTTTCGACGGCGGCGACGATCTTGGGATCGTCCTCCACGATGAGGAGCCTGGGCATGAGCGCTTCATTATACCTGTCGAATTCACAATTTGCACAGATTTTTTACATACAAAAATCAGGCATATAGGCTACACTCCTATGGTAAGCCGCAAGGGGGATTATGACCACTCAACGCAAGAGAGGATCAGCGGGATTTACGCTCATCGAGCTGCTGGTCGTCGTCTTGATCATCGGCATCCTCGCCGCCATCGCCGTCCCGCAATATTTCAAGGTCGTCGAGAAGGGTAAGGCCGCCGAGGCCACCCAGTGGATCACCAACGTCATGCAGGCCCAGGAGACCTACCTGGCCCAATGGGGCGTCTATGCCAGCAACATCACCCAGCTGGCCGTGGGCGTGCAGAGCAGCCTCAACAACTTCGATCCCATCTCAACCTTCGCCGTCGGCGGCGGCGCGGGCGTCTCCCCGTCTTGGGGCGTCACGCTCAACCGCGGGAACCAGGGCACCAACTCCTCGATCCCGGTCGGCGGCTACTACGGCGCCTACCAGATCATCTGGACGGGACCTCCCGGCAACTGGCAGTGCGCGGGCGGCAACAACTCCGCGGCCTGCCAGGCGGACCTACTGCCGCAGTAAGCTCTTGGCCGCGCGGTCGCAATCCAACGACAGCCCGAAGCAGGCCCTCCTGCTCGGGCTGTTGATTTTCCTGGTCTTCGGGCTGGCCTTTTGGGCGCCGTTCATCTACGACGACGTTCCCTTCATCTCCACCAACCCGGACGTCATCGGCGCCTGGCGGGGGTGGCGGCATTTCTTCCTCCACCCGCGGTATTTCCAGGAGGGCTACGAGCCGGTCTCCCTTCTGCTGCACCGCGTCCTTTTCCTGATCGGGGGGGCGCATCCGGCCCTGTTTCGCCTCAGCAACGTCCTGCTGCATTGGGCCGTTTGCGTGCTCGTCCTTCTGCTCTTCAAGCGCCTCCTGGGCCCGAAGTCCCCGGCCTTTTGGCTCGCCGCCCTCTTCGCGATCTTCCCCTCGCACACCGAAAACATCGCCGTCGCCACCTTCAAGAAGCACATCCTCGTCTCCTTCTTCGGGCTTCTGATGCTATTCGCCCACCGGCCCTGGAACGACGAGAAGGTGCCTTGGCGGCGCCAAGCGGCTTGCGGGCTGTTCCTGGTCCTGAGCCTGTTTTCCAAGGAGAACGGCGCGGTCTTCCCGGCCGTCCTCGCGGCCTTCAGCCTTTCCCTGGCCTCGGACTGGAAGGCGCGCCTGAGGCGCGACGCGCCGCTCTTGGCCGGGCTCTTCGGCGTCGACCTGGCGTTCGTCTACTGGCGCGCCGTCGTCGTCCCGCGCTCGGGCGCCGCTCTGGTCGGAGATTCGCCGGTCACGCACCTCCTCACCTGCGCCAAGTGCCTGGTCTGGTATATGCGGGAGTTCTTCCTGCCCGTGCGCCTTTGCCAGGAGCACTCGATCTCCCCGCTGACGCTGTCCTGGTCCTGGCAGCTGCCGATCGTGCTCGCAGTACTGGCCTCCTTGGCCGCCTTCGCCGCCTGGCTGTGGCGGCGCGATCGCGTGGCCTTCGCCGGCCTAGCCCTCGCTCTTCTTTGGATCCTGCCCTTCCTCAACCTCATCCCCTTCCTCAATCTCAGCCTCGTCGCCAACCGCTACATCTATCTTTCCATGGCCGGAGCGCTCCTGTGCGCGGGAAGCTTGAGCCGCCCCTGGTGGGACAAGCGCATCGGACGGTTCAAGGCCGTCCCCCTGGCCTGCGCCGCCGTCGGCTTGGCTTACGCCGCGCTGGCCATGAACAATCTCGCCCATTACAGCGACCCACTCGAGGTCTGGGAGCGCGCCGCCTGCTGCGCTCCGGGCAATCCCCGGGCGCACTCCGCTCTGGCCGCCGCCTACGCCCAGGCAGGCCGCTATGCCGACTCCGAGCGCGAGCTGCGCGCGGCGGCGCGCATCGACGCCGGCGACTTCAACCTCTCCGTCGCCGCCGCCCTGGGCAGCCTTTGGGCCCAGACGGGCCGCCTCGACCGGGCCCAGTTCCTCTACGCCTCGATGGTGCGCCGTTATCCGGGAATACTGCCCTTCGGCGCGCTCGGCACCGGCCTTCTCGCGGCGGGACGGGTCAAGGAGGCCGTCGTGGCGTTTCGTCAGGCGCTGCTGATCAATCCTAGGGACTCGTTCTCGCGCCTCAACCTCGGCCTCTGCTACGCCCGGCTAGGCCAGTCCCGCCTGGCCAGGATCCAATGGACGGCCGCCTCCGCGGATCCCGCCACGAAGGCCGCCGCCGACAAGGACCTCGCAACGCTGTCGATGCGGGAGGGGTGCTTGGTCGCCGCGCGCCGGCAGCTCCAGGACTCGCTGCAAGCCGATTCCCTGCAGATCGACGTGATCGGCGAGCTGGCCGACCTCGACGCCCGCGAAGGGCGCCCTCAAGCCGGGCTGGCCAGGCTCGACGACCTGGTCCGGCGCCTGCGCCGGGGCCAGAAGGCGGCCTTCTCGGCAGCCGCGGGCCTGACGTCCGCCCAGCTCGACACCGCGGCGCAAGCCGTGGCCGCGGCCCTCAAGCAGCGGGAGCGGTTTTTGACCAAGCACCCGCGGGCCCTGGCCGCGAAGGGCTGATCGGCCCGCCGCGCCGTAGGTCCAAAGACGCCCGAGCCTTTCCCCTAAGGCTCATTCAAGGCGGCCCCCGTCCTCGCTAGAATCGCAGCCTCGATTTCAGGAGAATCTCCGATGAACCCTCGCGCCCTCAAGACCGTTCTATCCTGCGCTTTGTCCGCGCTGATCCTGCTGCTCAGCCCCGGCCTGGCGCCCTACGGAGCCCTGGCCGCCGAGGTCTCCGCCGACGCCCTGATCGGGCGCATCGCGCCGCTGTCGGCCGTCTCGATGCCGGCCGCTCTGCCGGCGATGCCCTCCTCCGCGCTGCCCCAGCCGGCCGCCTTCTCCCCTGACGCGACGGTCGTCCCCGCCGCGGCGGCCCGTTCGGCCTCCGCCGTCCCGGCCGCGATCGTTTCCGCCGCGGCCGCCGCTTCGACCGCGGCAAGCCTTCCCGCCGCGCGAGCCGAGGCCGGCCTCGCCGTCCGCGCCCGGGCGGTCCAAAAAAGCCTGCCCGCCCTGCGCCGGGACGCCCCCGCCGCCGAGGCCTTCGGCGCCGGCCAGCGCATCGAGGACGCCCTGACGGACTCGGAATCCATCGCCGGCCCCGCGCGCGCCGTCTCCGCCGCGGGCTCCTTCTTCGCCAAGCCCGCGGGCGATTCGATCCGCGAGGCCGCCAGCGCCTATCACCAGACGGCCTCCCAGCCGACGCAGCCGACCCCGCCCGCCGCGCAGCCTCCGGCCCCGCCCGCGGGCACGCCCGGTCAACCGGGCGGCGACGGCGGCGGCCACAATCGCGTGCCGCTCGCGGCCAAGATCACGTCCGCGGCGATCGCGCTGCTGCCCGGCATCTTCCTCGGCGCGCCCCTGCTCCTGGCCGGCTCCCTCATCCCGGGCGCCCTCGTCGCGCTGTCCAGCCTCGGCGTGGCCGCCACGCCGTTCATGAGCGCCGCAACGCCCCGCCTCCTGCGCTCGCTTCCCGGCGTCTTGCTCGCCGGCACCGGCGCCGCCTTGGGCCTCTTCGGCATGGCCCTGGGCGCCCCGTCCGTGGCCCTGCCCGGCCTGGCCGTCGCCCTCGGCGGCTGGGGCCTGACCCGCTTCGGACGCAACGACTCCAAATGGAAGTGGATGGATCCTTCCGAGGTGGTTCTGACCTTCATCGGCGCCCTGTCGGCGGCGACGGCTGCGGGCGTGGCGTTCTCGCTCCTGGGCACGCCCTTGGCCTTGGCCGGCGTGACCGCCGCCTCTTTGGGCGCGCTGCCGCTGCTCATGCACCTGCCCGGCTGGATGGGCGAGGCCGTCACCGAGGCGTTCCGGGCGGTGGGCCTGAGCCTAGAGGACACTTCCCGCGTCGCCACCTCCCTGCGCCGCGACACCGTACTCTATAAGCGCCTCAAGGCCTTGAGCGGCGCCTACGTCGGCCAGTCGGTCTGGAATCTGGTCTGGCTCGGATTCTTCGTGTGGCTGCCCATCGCGGCGATGGAGGCCGTCTCCACAGCCGTTGGCGCGGGCTTTGGCCTGCTCCAGGGGCTCATGCGCCTGCCCGTCATGGCCTCCTGGGGCGCGGTCAACACGCTGGCGCCGCGGTCCTCGCTCAACAGGCGCCTGGCCTATGTCGGCCGCGCGCTCTTCGCCAACCGCAAGGGCGGCGCCTTCGACAAGATCGAGAAGCGCCTCCTGCCGTTGGCCGACTCCGCCAATCCCCTCAAGAGCGCCGCGGGCGCGCTGCTCATCCGCGCGACCCAGCTCGTCTGGCTCGCAACCGGCACGGCGGCCATGCCTTTCCTGGGCCTCGTCGCCGCGGCGCGCTCCGGCGCCTGGGCGGCCAAACCGGCCGACCAACTGCGCGACGACCCTCATTACCTCGACATCGGCGCCGATACGCTGGCCAGCCAGGTCCCCGACGTCCCGAAGCCGGCCAAGCTGGTCAGCCCGATCTACGCGCGCCTGCTGGCGGCGGCCATCGGGCTGGTCCCGGCCTTCTTCATCGGCCTGCCCGCCGCCCTCGGCGGGGGACCGCTCGGCTGGCTCGTCGCATCGACGTCGCTGGGAGTCGCGCTCATGCCGCTTCTGCCCGGCCGCGCCAAGCTCTCCTACCACAGGCTCGCCGGCACCCTGCTCGTCGTCTCCGGTCTCTTCACCGGGGCGACGGCGGCGTATTACATGACCCTGGGCCTTCCGACGGGAGCGAGCGCCGCCCTCGGCGCCGCCGCCTTCCTGGGCGGCGTAGGCCTGCGAAACCTCATCGGCATCGTGCACCGCGAGGCCCTCCAAGGCCGGAGCGAGCAAAGCGAGACCGACCACCCGATGTACGCCTTGGGCTTTGTCGGCGCGCTGGCGGCGATCACCGGCCTCAACGCCTCCTTGCTCGGCTTGGCCGGGCCGCTGGCCGCCGGCCTCATGGTGGGCGGAGGCCTCGGAGGGCTGTTTTTGAGCGCCTTCCTGCCCAAGTATCTCTGGCAAGGCCTCTGGGACACGGTCAAGGGCGCGGGCTACTCCGTCTCCTCGGTCTACCATACTCTCGCCTTCTGGCGCTCCGGCACCGAGTTCGGCGATCACCTCTCGCGCTACCTCAACGGCCTCGTGCGGCGCTGGTGGGCCGCCGGGGCGCTGCTGGCGGCCGGACCGTATCTTCTTCTCGGCGGCGTCTGGCTGGCCGAAGCCGGCGTGTCGCTCGGCGCCGGCCTGGCGCTGGCCGCGCTGCAGGCGCCGACGCGCTACCTCTGGAGCGCGGCTTATCACAAGGATCCGAACAGCCGCTTGGCGCGCTTTTGGGCCGGATTCAACAAGTCGGTGGCCCAGTCGCTGGAAGGCGAGAACCGCTCCTTCGGGGACGGCTTGGCCAGACGCTTCGGCAAGACGATGAGCCAGGCCGCCCCGTCCGGCCGCCCGACGCTCAAGGCCGCTCTGGCCTTCGCGCCCGTGCGGCTGCTGCAGGCCCTGCGCCTGTGGATACTGGCCATCTACATGTCGCCGCTGGTCTGGCTCGCCGCCAAGGCGGGCATGACGACCCCAGCCTGGCTGCCGGCCGTGCCTCTGCTGGCGGCCATGATGGGCGCGACCTTCGTGATCTCGGGCGTCATCGGGGGCATTCGCAACGCCCGCGGCGCCAAGGCGCCCAAGTCCTCTTGGGAAGATCCCGATAATCCGAACTATCTCTGGTATAATCGGGAGGCACGCTGATGCGCTTCCTCGTCCTCGGCTCCGGCATGCAAGGGCGCGCCTGCGCCTACGACCTGCTCAAAAACCCGTCGGTCGAGTCCGTGACGCTCGCCGACGCCTCCGCGCAGAGCCTGGCGGCCGCCGAGAGCCTGCTAAAGTCCCCGAAGGCCAGGTTCCTCAAGGCCGACGTCTCCGACGCCGCCAAGATCAAAAAGCTCGCCACGGCGGCCGACGTCGTCGTCAGTTGCGTGCCCTACTTCCTCAACCTCAAGCTCGCCAAGGCCGCGCTGGCCGCCAAGCGGCACTTCGTCGACCTCGGCGGCAACACCGACATCGTCCGCCAGGAGCTGGCTTTGGGCCCGCAGGCCAAAAAAGCCGGCGTGACCATCCTGCCCGACGTCGGCCTTGGCCCCGGCATGACGACGACCATCGCCGTCCACGGCATGCAGCAGCTCGACGTCGTCGAGGAAGTCTACATCCGGGACGGCGGCCTGCCGCAGCGCCCCGTGCCGCCGATGAACTACATGCTCACCTTCTCGGAACACGGCCTCATCAACGAATACGTCGAGGACGCCACGGCTCTGCGCGGGGGCAAGGTCGTGCGGGTCGCCGGGCTCTCCGAGATCGAGTCGATCGACGTCCCCGGCCTCGGCCGCATGGAGGCCGCGCACGCGGCCGGCGGGCTCTCCACCCTCGCAGAAACCTTCGCCGGCAAGGTCAAGACGATGGACTGCAAGCTCATCCGTTACCCGGGCCACTGCGCCGTCATCAACGCCATGAGCGCCATGGGCTTCTTTAGCACGGAGCCGCGCAAGATCGGCAAGACGACGCTGGCGCCTCGCGAGCTTTCCGCGGTCCTCTTTAGAGAGCACTTCCTGCGCCCGGGCGACCAGGACCTAGTCGTCATCCACTCGACGGTCCGCGGCCTCAAGGACGGCCGCCGAGCCGAAGTCGTCTACGACATGCTCGACAGATTCGACGCGAAGACGGGAATGACGGCGATGATGCGCACGACGGGCTTCCCGGCGTCGATCGTCGCCCAGATGCTCGCGACCGGGGAGATCGCCAAGCCCGGCGCTTATCCGGTCGAGACCGGCATCCCGGCCGAGCTCTTCCTGCGCCACATGAAGGAGCGCGGCTTCAACATCAGCTGGCGCCTGAATTTCCTCGATACACCCACACCGGCCGCCGCCTAGGCCCTACGCCTTGGTGCCTGGCTTTAACTAATTCAACCTCCGGGTCTACTTCTTGATCCGAACCTTCACCATCTTGGCGGGATCTTTGGGCCGGTCGTTGCGGTCGCGCGCCTGATCTCCAATCATCTTGACGACGTCCTGCCCCTCGATCACCTGTCCGAATATCGCATGCCGGTCGTCGAGTTGGGGCGTCGCGGCCAGCGTGATAAAGAATTGAGAACCCCCGGTGTCCGGGCCGGCGTTCGCCATCGACAGGACTCCCGCCTTGCTGTGCCGCAGCTTCGGGTGGAACTCATCTAGAATGGTATAACCCGGCCCGCCGCGGCCGGTTCCCGTCGGATCGCCGCCCTGGATCATGAACCCAGGGATGACGCGGTGAAAGATGACGCCGTCGTAAAAGCCCTTTTCGGCGAGCTTGATGAAGTTGGCGACCGTATCGGGCGCCTCTTTGGCAAAGAGCTCGATCTTGATGGTTCCGAGCGTGGTTTCGAGCTCTGCGACGGGGTTGGCCATGGGCGAATCTCCTTAAAAGCGAATATCGCCAATTTAACCAATTTAAGCTTCCCAAGGGCGGGAAAGTTAAATTAGTTAAAGCCAGGCACCGCTAGCGGATGAAGCAGCGGCGGCAGCGGGCTTCGTATTTGTCGGCCGAGCCGACCTCGACGACTTTCTTGGAGGAAGACAGCCTTTGGGAGCGGTTGGCGGGGTTGCCGCAGACCGAGCAGATCGCCAGGCTCTTGGTGACGAGTTCCGCCACGCCCATGATGTGGCAGGTCACGGGGAAGGGCACGCCGCGATAGTCCTGATCGAGGCCGGCGACGATCACGCGCCGCCCCTCGTCGGCCAGGCGCTCGCAGACCTCGACGATGCCGTCGTCGAAGAACTGCACCTCGTCGATGCCGACGACCTGCGTGTCCTGGCCGACCTGCGATAGGATGTCGCGCGCCTTGGCCACGGCCTGGCAGGGGATCTTATGCAGGTCGTGGGAGACGATGTGATCCTTGGCGTAGCGCGTGTCGAGCCGAGAGTTGAAGACCTGCACCTTTTGGCGGGCGATGGTGGCCAGGCGCAGGCGGCGGATGAGTTCCTGGGTCTTGCCCGAGAACATGCTGCCGACGATGGCCTCGATCCACCCCCCGGAAGGGCCCCAGTGCAGCGGCGCGGCCGGGCGATTGCTACGCGAGGCGCGAGGCATATTGTCTCCGGTAATACGACTTGAATCCGGCGTGCTTTTTGAGCGGGCGCCACCAGCGCTCGTTGGCCCTGTACCAATCGATGGTGGCCTTGAGCGCCTGCTCGAAATCGTAAGCCGGCCGGTAGCCGAGCGCTTTGATCTTGGCGCAGTCCAGGGCGTAGCGGCGGTCGTGCCCCGGACGGTCGGGAACGGGCAAGACGAGCTCCTGCGAGACGCCCATGAGCGCGCGCACGCGGCCGACGAGTTCGCGGTTGTCGCAGGAGTAAGTCCCGCCCACGTTGTAAATCTGCCCGGGCTCGGCCTTTTCGAGGACCAGCGCGATGGCGCGCGCATGATCGACGACGTAGAGCCAGTCGCGGACTTGGCGGCCGTCGCCGTAGAGCGGGAAGGGCTCGCCGCCCAGCCAATTGGTGATCATCAGCGGCAGGGCCTTCTCGGGGAACTGATAAGGGCCGAAGTTGTTCGAGGCGCGAGTCACGATGACGGGCGCGCCATGCGTGACGAAATAGGAGCGCGCGACCAGGTCGGCCGCGGCCTTGGAGGCGGCGTAGGGGCTATTGGGTTCGAGCCGATCGCCCTCCGTGGAGAAGCCCTCGGCGACGCTGCCGTAGACCTCGTCGGTGCCCACGTGCAGGAAGCGCCCGACTTTCGCGCGCAGCGCGGCGTCGAGCAGGACCTGGGCGCCGATGACGTTGGTGCGCAAAAACGCCGAGGCGTCGAGGATCGAGCGGTCGACGTGCGTCTCCGCCGCGAAGTTGACGACGGCGTCGGCGCCTTTCATGGCGCGGGCCGCCGCCTTGGGATCGGCGATGTCGCCCTTGACCAGCTTGTAGCGCCGATCCCCCTCCACATCGGCCAGGTTGGCCGGGTTGCCGGCGTAGGTGCACAGGTCCAGGTTGACGACGGAAACGTCCCGGCGCGACGACAGGATGTGGCGGACGAAGTTCGAGCCGATGAAGCCCAGGCCGCCGGTGACGAGCAGGCGCATCTAGGCGAGGGCGGCCTCCCGTCCGAGGGTCTTGAAGTAGGTCTTGTCGAAGTAGTCCCAGGTGTCCTTGAGGCCGTCATCGAAGTTCATGGCCGGCTTGTAGCCGAGCAGCCTCTTGGCGCGGGAGATGTCGGCGAAGGTCTTGCGCACGTCGCCCTGGCGCTTGGGATGGTGGATGCGTTCCAGCTTATGGCCAACGATCTTCTCGATGACGCGGATCAAGTCGAGCAAGGAATAGGTCTTGCCGTTGGCCACGTTGAACGCCTCGCCGACCCCCTTCTTGCTCACGGCGGCCAGGAGGTTGGCCTGCACGACGTTGTCGATGTGGGTGAAATCGCGGCTCTGCTTGCCGTCCCAGTCGACGTCGAGGGGCTTGCCCAGATAAGCGTGCTCCATGAACTTCGGGATGACGGCTGAATACTGCGACTCGGGATCCTGGCGCGGGCCGAAGACGTTGAAGTAGCGCAGGCTCACGGTCTCCAGGCCGTAGGTCTTGGTGAAGAGGATCGCATAGTGCTCGCCGGCGAGCTTGGAGCAGGCGTAAGGCGAGACGGGCTGCGGCTTGAACTCCTCTTTCTGCGGGAAGCGCTTGCACTCGCCGTAAACGGAGCTCGAGGAGGCGTAGACGAAGCGCTTGACCTTGGCCTCCTTGGCGGCGATGAGCATGTTGAGGGTGCCCGTGGCGTTGGCCTCGTGGGATTCGACGGGGCGGTCGACGGACTTGGGCACGGAGCGGATGGCGGCCTGGTGGATGACGTAGGTCGCGCCATCGACGGCGCGCTGGCAGTCCTCGAAGGCGCGGATATCGCCGCGCATGAAATCCGCCTTTCCCGCGAAGCCCTCGACGTGCTCCATCTTGCCGGTCGAAAGGTTGTCGAGGATGCGCACGCGCTTGCCGCGGCGCACCAACTCCTCGGCGATGTTGGAGCCGATGAAGCCGGCGCCGCCGGTCACGAGCCAAAGTTCGTCGGACATGGGATTCTCCTTAGGGGATCTCGATGCGGCTGGAATCGCCCACCATGATGCGGTAGGCCTGAGGCATGGACGGAGAGCGCAGGACCTCGACGCGCTGGCCGATGAGCGAGTCCTGGATGCGGCGGATGTCGCGCACCCGCGCGTGCTCGAGCACGATGCTGTGCTCGATGTCGCTGTCCTCGATGACCGTATCGTGGTAGATCGAGGTGTAGGGGCCGACGTACGACTTCACGATCCGGCTGCGGGCGCCGATGACGGCCGGGCCGCGGATGACGGAGGCGACCACGCGCGCGCCCTCCTCGATGACGACGCGGCCCTCGATGCGGGACTTGTCGTCGACGCGGGCCGTGGGATGGATATGGTGCTTGAGGGTCTCCTGGATGAGGCGGTTGGCCTCCAGGAGATCGGCGAGCTTGCCCGTATCCTTCCACCAGCCTTCGATGTGCTTGGTCACGACCTTGTATTTCTTGTCGACGAGCCACTGGATGGCGTCGGTGATCTCCAGCTCGCCGCGCGCCGAAGGCTTGATGTTCTCGATGGCCGTGAAGACGTTGTGGTCGAAGAGATAGACGCCGACCAGGGCCAGATCGCTCTTCGGCTTGGCCGGCTTTTCGACGAGGCGCACGACGCGGTCGTTCTTGAGCTCGACGACGCCGAAGGCCGAGGGATTGGGCACCTTCGCCACGAGGAT
>DAIDHI010000098.1 GCA_027452025.1 Elusimicrobiota bacterium
GAGGAGAAGCACCTGCTCGGCGAGGCCCTGGGCCGCATGGCCCGGCGCCTGGGCTACGACGAAGAGCTTCGCCACGAGATGCGGCTGTGGATGCGCGAGGGCATGGGGACGAGCAACAGCTACGAGCGCATGGTCACGGCCGTGCAGGTCGCCGGAGAGGCCGGGAACGCCGATGATCTGCCGTATCTGGAGCGCATCCTGCGCGTCGCCGGCGACGACGTCAGCTACGTGCACGAGATGACCCAGTACGAGGCCGCCGTCGCCTGGGGCAAGATCGTCCAGCGCGAGGGTCTCGTGCCGGAGTATTGGTCCGCCAAGCGCGATCCGGCCGATCCGAACTCGCGCCCCCTGCTCCACGAGTGGCTCACCGACGTCAATTCCGGCGTCAACATGGCCGCCGTCGAGGCGCTGTCCGAATTCCTCAAGCACGGCTCGCCCCGGCGCTCGGGCGCCCCCGGGCTCGAGCACCCCTTCGTCCGCATCGGAGCGCCCGGCGTCGACACGCCCGCGTCCCTGGCCGAAAGCTTCCTGGACCAGCCGGCCCCGGAGCTCGGGCGCCTCTCCGTCCAGGAGCGCGCGCTCGCGCGGGACTGGCTCGCCCTGCTCAAGGGCGTCGCCGCGCGTTTCTTCGGCGTCGAGTTCGCCGGCGAGATCCGCGTGGGTCCGGAAGGCTCCGGCGCGATCGTGCTCGTGCTCAAGCAGGCGGCGGCGCGCGCCATCTCTCAAGGCGAGCTTCTCCAGGCCAACCAGCTCTTCCAGCTCCTGTGGGCGATCGCCCGGCAGTCGCCGGAATCGCGCGAGCGCACGCTTTCGGAGCTTGCCGAGCGCCTGCCTTCGATCCGCCAGGCCTACGACGTCCTCGACCGCCTCTCCAGGCTGCCCGGAGTCGTGATGGGCATCGACCACGACAGCGGCCGCGCGGCCCAGCCCGGGCGCGGCGAGACGGAGCTTTGGCTGCGCTTCGACGCGGGCCGGGAAGGAAGCGGCTCTTGATCTGGACGCCGGGCCTGCGCGCGGGCTCGGCCGCCGTCCTGCTGCTGCTCGTCTTCCTCGCCGGCATCCTCGAGGCCGTGGCCGGCGGCGGCGGCGGCCTCATCACGGTCCCGGCGTATCTGGCCGTCGGTCTCGACCCGCGGCTGGTCCTCGGCACCAACAAGCTCGCCTCCTCGATCGGCACGGCGACCTCCAGCGCGCGCTTCATGGCGCATTTCCGCGTGCGCTACCGCGACCTCGCCGCGCCCATCGCCGCCGGCGTCGCGGGAGGCCTTTGCGGCGCCTTCGCCTCGCAGCGCCTGCCGCCCGGAGGGCTGCGCTGGGTCGTCTTGATCCTGCTGCCCGCGGCGGCGCTCTTCACCTATTCGCATCACGACCTGGAAGCCCCCGGGCCGGCGCCGAGCCCGGCCCGCCAGTCCCTCGTCGCCGCGAGCCTGGCGCTGCCCATCGGCTTCTACGACGGCTTCTTCGGCCCCGGCACGGGCATCTTCCTGACGGTGGCCCTGCTGCGTTTTTGCCGCTTCGACCTCATGGGCGCCTCGACGCGCGCGCGCACGATCAACCTCGCGACCAACGCCGGCGCCCTCGCAGCCTTCATTTTCGGCGGCCGGGTGGCCTGGACCCTCGGCCTTTGCGCGGCGGCGGCGAGCGTGGCCGGCAACTGGGCCGGTTCCCATCTCGGCCTGAAGCACGGGCCGAAGCTGCTGCGCCCCGCCATCGCCGTCGTCTGCGCCGGGCTCTTCGTAAAGGTCCTTCTGGACGCCATCCGCCTCTCATAGTCCCCGGCGAAGCTTGACGCTCCCGGCCCAACTTGATATCATCTCTCCTTCGACGGTAAATCCCATTCTCAAAACCCTTTAGAGGAGAGCTATCAACAAATTTCCGCGCGGCTTCACTCCCCGGGACACCCGGGATTCGCTCAGGATCAACAACCGGATATCCGCAAACCAAGTCCGGGTCATCGATTCGGACGGCACTCAGCTCGGGGTTCGCCCCTTGAGCGAGGCTCTGGCGATGTCTCGGCAGCGCGGGCTCGATCTCATCGAGATCGCGCCCCAGGCCAACCCGCCGGTGTGCAAGATCCTCGATTACTCGAAGTTCAAATACGAGCAGGACAAGAAGGCGCGCGAGTCGCGCAAGAATCAAAAGGCCGGGCTCTTGAAGGAAGTGCGGTTCAAGCCGCACATCGGGACGCACGACCTCGAAGTGAAGATAAAGCACATCAGCGAGTTCATTGCCGCCCATGACAAAGTCCGCATCACGGTGGTCTTTCGCGGCCGCGAGATGCAGCACCGAGATCTCGGCATGAAGCTGCTGGATAGCATCAAGGACCGCCTGGCCGAGTCGGCCATGGTCGAGCAGGCTCCGATCCCCGATCGCAACCGGCTCGTCATGACGCTGATTCCCAGGCACTGAGAGAGAAAACACCATGCCGAAGATGAAGTCGCACAGCGGCGCCAAGAAGCGCTTCCACAAGACCGCCACGGGCAAGTGGCGCCACCAGCGGGCCGGCAAGCGGCACCTGCTGGCTCCGATGTCCAGCAACCGCAGCCGCTTCCTCAGCGGGAAGAACGAGCTGATCCCCGTCGACGGACGCATGCTCGACAAATACCTGCCCTACAAATAATCCCATGAGAATCAAGTCCGGCGTCACCACCCGCCATCACAAGAAGAAGAAGTTCAAGCTCGCCAAGGGCAACTACTCCGCCAAGCGCTCGCGCTGGCGAATGGTCAAGCAGCAGGTGGAGCTGTCGCTCAACCGGGCCTACATGGGCCGAAAGGACAAGAAGGGCGATTTCCGCTCCTTGTGGATCGAGCGCATCAACGCCGCCTGCCGCGAGAACGGCACCAGCTACTCGACGTTCATCGCCGGCCTCAAGAAGGCGGGCGTGACGCTCAACCGCAAGATGCTCTCGGAGATGGCCGTCCGGGACGCTTCCTCCTTCAAGAAGCTCGTCGAGCTCGCGCGCGCGTAAGGGACCGGGGCCATGGCCCGCGAAAAGGCCCAGTGGCTCGAGGATTTCGACGCGCTGCGAGCCGAAATCGCGGCTAAGCCCATATCCGCGCTCGACCGCGGCAGCCTCGAGGAGTTCCGAGTACGTATTCTCGGGCGGAAGGGCTGGCTGACCGAGCTCCTTAAGGAGCTCAAGGACTTCTCCATCGAGGAGCGCCGGGAGCTGGGCCCGAAAGCCCAGGACCTCAAGTCGCGCATCGACTCCGAGGTCTCCCAGCGCCAGAAGCAGCTCGAGGCGCAGGCCGACCAGGCGCAGACGACGGCCTCCGGGCTCGACCTGACGCTGCCGGCGTTTCGCCCGCCGCGCGGCCGCCTCCACCCGTTGACGGCGACGATCGACGAGATCGCCGGCATCTTCCTGCAGATGGGATTTTCCTGGGCCGAGGGGCCGCTGGTCGAGACCGACTACCACAACTTCACGGCCCTCAACATCCCGGAATATCATCCGGCGCGCGACC
The DNA here is from genome assembly GCA_027452025.1 of Elusimicrobiota bacterium. GTDB lineage: Bacteria > Elusimicrobiota > Elusimicrobia > UBA1565 > UBA9628 > DAIDHI01. Next base: position 3,466 of record DAIDHI010000098.1, read on the forward strand.
TGCAAGACACCTTCTACGTCGAGGGCCTGCCGCTGCTTTTGCGCACGCAGACCTCTCCCGTCCAGATCCGCACGATGGAGTCCCAGCGCCCGCCGCTGCGCATCATCTGCCCCGGCCGGGTCTTCCGCCACGAGGCCGTCGACGCCACGCACTCGGCCGTCTTCCATCAAGTCGAGGGCCTGTGCGTCGACAAGGGCATCTCCTTCGCCGACCTCAAGGGCACGATCTCGCTGTTTTTGCAGAAGCTCTTCGGAGCCAAGACCCGGACGCTGTTTCGCCCGACCTACTTCCCGTTCACGGAGCCCTCGGCCGACGTCTACGTCAGCTGCGTCTTCTGCGAAGGCAAAGGCTGTCCCGTCTGCAAGCGCACGGGCTGGATCGAGCTGCTCGGCTGCGGCCTGGTCCATCCCAAGGTCTTGAGGAACGTGAGCTGCGACCCCGAGAGCTGGTCGGGCTTCGCCTTCGGCATCGGCGTCGAGCGCGTGGCCATGCTGCGCCTCGGAGTCTCCGACATCCGCTCCTTCTACGAGAACGACGTCCGCTTCCTGCGGCAATTCGATGAAAATCTCGTATAACTGGCTCAAGGAGCACATCGCGCTGGATTGGTCGACGGCCGACCTGTCCAAGCGCCTGCTCCACATGGGCTTCGAGGTCGAGGCCATCGAGCGTCTTGGGCCGCGCTTCTCCGGAGTCGTTATTGCGCAGATCGCGGAGATCGTCCGACATCCCAACGCCGACCGGCTCTCTTTGTGCGTCGTCGACGACGGCAAGGAGAAGCTCTCCGTCGTCTGCGGAGCCAAGAACATCGCCGTCGGCCAGAAGGTGCCTTTGGCGCGCGTCGGCGCGCGGCTTCCCGGGGGATTGTCGATCGGCAAGTCGAAGATCCGCGGGGTGGAATCCCAAGGCATGATCTGCTCGGCCGAGGAGCTCGGCCTCGGAGCCGCCAACGGCGGGATCCTCGTCCTCGATCCCGGCACGGAGGTCGGCGCCGATTTCGCCAAGACGTTCGGCGAGTCCGACGAGATCCTGGACGTCGAGATCACGCCCAACCGCCCGGACTGCCTCTCCCACCTGGGCCTGGCCCGGGAGCTGTCCGCGCATCTCGGCCTGCCGCTCACGGCGCGGCCCGCCCCGCAGCCGAGCGCGCCGCAAGGCGACTGCTGGCCGGTCGCCATCGACGCCCCCGCCGCCTGCCCGCGCTACGTCGGCCGGGTGCTCACCGGCCTCAAGATCGGCCCGAGCCCCGCGTGGCTCTCCGGAAAGCTCGAGGCGATCGGCCTGCGCCCGATCAACAATCTCGTCGACATCACCAATTTCATCCTCATGGACCTCGGCCAGCCGCTGCACGCCTTCGACCTCGACAGACTCTCGGGCGGCGAGATCCGCGTGCGCTTCGCCGCCGCGGGCGAGACGATCAAGGCCCTCGACGGCAAGGACTACGCCCTGACCCCCGACGTCCTGGTCATCGCCGACGGCGAACGCCCGCAGGCCATCGCCGGCGTGATGGGCGGGCAGGAAAGCGGCGTCACGGAAAAGACGACGCGGGCCTTCTTGGAGAGCGCCTACTTCAATCCGCCCGTCGTGCGCAAGGCCTCGCAGAAGCTGCGCCTGCGCTCGGACTCCTCCTACCGCTTCGAGCGGGGCTGCGACCCGGACATGCCGGCGCAAGCCTCGGCGCGGGCGGCCGAGCTCATCCTCAAGCTCTGCGGCGGCGCCGTCTCGCCCGCCGCCCTGGCCGGCGCGGGCGTCGCGCGGCGCGCGCCGATCGTCGTCAGCGCCGCGCGCGTCAACGAAATCCTGGGCTCGCAGTTCGAGAGCAAAGACGTCGGGGCTTGCCTGCGCTCGATCTGCGCGGGATTCGAGGACAAGGACGGCGCCTGGGCCTTCCAGCCCCCGTCCTACCGCGGCGACCTCGAGACGGTGTGGGACCTGGCCGAGGAGACGGCGCGGCTGCTTTCCTATGAGAGCATCCCCTCGCGGCTGCCGACGGCGCCGCTCAAGCCCGCGCTCCTGACCAGGCGCCAAGCCGTCGCCGAGCGCGCCCGCAAGCGCCTCCAGGGCTTCGGGCTCTGCGAGGCCTACAACTACGATTTCGTCTCGGCCAAGGCGCTCGCCGCCTGCCGCATCGAGGACTCGCCGGGTTTCGCGCGCCTGGCCAACCCGATCTCCGAGGACTGGACGATCTTGAGGCCCGCTCTCCTTCCCGGGCTGCTTCAAAACGCCGCGCTCAACGCGAGGCGGGGCGCGCCGTCGGCACGGCTCTTCGAGCTCGGCAAGGTCTACGCGCGCGCGCCCGGCGCCGTCGACGAGCGCCATCGCCTGGCCGCCGTCCTCTACGGCCCGCCGGCCGAGGCCTTCTGGAAGCCGGCGCGGGCGCCCGCCGCCGACGTCTACGAGGCGCTGGGGGTGGCCTTGGAGCTGCTCTGCGGCCTGCCCGGGCTTTCGCGCGCGCCCTTCGAGCCGACCGGCGCCGAAGGCGCGCTCTTCAATCCCGGCGCGTCGGTGCGCCTGCAGGCCGGCAAGACCATCCTCGGCGCCGTCGGCCAGCTGCACCCGCAAGTCGCGCGCGCCTTCGACCTCGAGCGCCACGGGGCCACGATCATGGAGCTCGATTTCGAGGCCCTCTGCGCGCTCCAGGCGCCGGCGACGCGCTTCGCCGCGGTCAGCCAGTTCCCTTATTCCCGCCGCGACCTTTCGATCGTCGTCGAAAAGCGCCACCCCTACGCCGCCGTCGAGGCCGCGATCCGCGACGCCGCCGGGGCGGAGCTGCTCTCGCTCGACCTCATCGACGTCTTCGAGGGCAAGGGCATCCCGGAGGGCAAGCGCAGCCTCACCCTGCGCCTGACCTTCGGCCGCGACGACCGCACGCTCAAGGACGCCGAGGTCGCCGCCGCCGTCGATAAATCGTTGGCGGCCCTGAAGGCCGCCATGGGCGCGGACCTGCGGGCATGATCGGCACCCCCGGCCTCAAGCGCCTGGAGGAGCTGGTGGCGCGCGCCTCCGCCGCGCTCAAGACCCTCGGCGAGGACAACGCCAGGCTTTCCCGCGCCAACGCGAGGCTCGAAGAGGAGAACCGCCGGCTCAAGGACGAGCTGCGCAAGCTCCAGTTCGCCGCGGCGCGCCGCGACAAGATCCGCCAGCGGCTTGAGAAGCTCTCGCAGAAGCTGGAGAAGATCGGCTGACCCCTCAATATCGATGAACGAGAAAGTCGACGTCGAGATCTTCCGCCGCCGGCTCACCATCGAGATCGAAGGCCTGACTCCGATGGAGATCCAGGTCATGGCCCAGAAGGTCAACGACAAGCTCGTCGAGGTCGAGGAGAAGTATCCCAAGATCGCCGACAGCCAGAAGCTCGCCATCATCGCCATCCTCGAGATGTCGGTCGAGCAGGCCAAGGAGCGCGAGGCGCACGACACCTTCACGCGCGCCATGGAGCACAAGATCGAGGAGCTGACCGTCTCCCTCCAAAGCGCCCTGGCCGCCGGCCAGAAGTAGCCGTGGCCGAGGAGCTGTTCTCAAGCGACGTCCCGCCCTCGGCCCAGCCGCTGGCCGCGCGCCTGGCGCCCCGCAAGCTCGAGGATTTCTCCGGCCAAAGGCACCTCCTCGGGCCGGGCAAGATGCTGCGGCGCCTCATCGAAGCCAAAAAGTTCTCCTCGGCCCTGTTCTTCGGGCCGCCCGGCGTGGGCAAGACCGCGCTCGCCCGCCTCATCGCCGCGAGCTCCAACGCCTCCGTCGTCGAGCTCAACGCCGTCGCCGCCGGCGTGGCCGACCTCAAGAAAGTCCTCGAGCAGGCCAAATACGACCGCTCCATGCGCTCGCGCGGCACCCTCCTGCTCGTCGACGAGATCCACCACTTCAACCGCACCCAGCAGGACGTCCTCCTGCCCGCCGCCGAGCGCGGCGACATCCTGCTCATCGGGATGACGACGGAGAACCCTTCCTTCTACGTCAACGCCGCGCTGCTGTCCCGCATGACGACCTTCGAGTTCAAGCCGCTCTCGGAGGAGGACCTGCGCGGGGTCCTGCGCCGAGGCGCCGCCGAGATGAAGACCGAGTTTACGCCCGAGGCCGAGCGCCACCTCGTCGCCATGTCCGGCGGCGACGCGCGCAAGCTCCTCAACGCCGTCGAGCTCGCGGCCGCGACCACGCTCGGCAAGGAGGTGACCCTCGAGGACGCCGAGCAGTCCATCCAGCGCAGAAGCGTGCGCTACGACAAGAAGTCCGACGACCACTACGACCACATTTCCGCCTTCATCAAGTCCATGCGCGGCTCGGACCCCGACGCCGCCCTCTATTGGATGGCCAAGATGCTGGTCGCCGGCGAAGACCCGCGCTTCGTGGCGCGGCGCGTGCTCGTCTGCGCGGCCGAGGACGTGGGCAACGCCGACTTTCGCGCGCTCTTGATCGCCCAGGCGGCCTTCCACGCCGTCGAGGTCCTGGGCATGCCCGAGGGCCGCATCGCGCTGGCGCAAGCCGTCGCCTACATCGCCTGCGCGCCCAAGTCCAACGCCGCCTACCTCGCCGTCGACGCGGCGTGGAACGAAGTCGAGCGCGGGACGGCACGCGAGGTGCCCGCTCACCTGCGCGACGCCACCGGCGACCGCGCAGGCCGCGGCCACGGCGTCGGCTACAAATACGCCCACGATTTCCCCGGCCACTACGTCGATCAGGAGTATATGCCAAAGCCGACCCGTTTCTATGAGCCCACCGACCAAGGGGATGAGAAGCGCTTGAAGGAACGGCTGGCTTCCTTGCGGCGCGGGAAATGATCATCACGCCCCTCTAAACGAGGTTCTTGTTTTCGTGCAAGTTTGATTCAAAAGAATGAATCAAATTTGCACGGCCCGAGAGGTTGCACCGGGCCCGCCCCGCCGATTTCCGGCAGCGCCGCGTCGGCGACTGCTGGGCGACGAGCCCGACCGCTCCCTCGTTCTTCAAAGACTAGCCGCCTAGAATTCGCTAAGATCAAGGCATGCCCGCGTCAGTCCCCCAAGCGGCGCGCGTCTACACCGTCGCCGAGCTCAACGAGACGATCCACGAGCTCTTGGAAGCCTCCTTCGGAGAAGTCTGGGTCGAGGGCGAGATCTCCAACTGCCGCGCCTACCCCTCCGGCCACACCTATTTCACGCTGAAGGACGCGCAGGCGCAAATCTCCGCCGTGCTCTTCAAGGGCGCGGCCTGGGGCCTCAAGTTCAAGCCGGCCGACGGGCTCAAGGTGCTGGCCCGCGGCCGCGTTTCCTCTTACGTGAAGCGCGGCGACGTCCAGCTCGTCGTCTCGTCTTTGGAGCCGCGGGAAAAGGGCGCCCTGCAGCTGGCCTTCGAGCAGCTCAAGGCCCGCCTGGAGAAAGAGGGCCTCTTCGACGCCGCGCGCAAGCGTCCCCTGCCGCCCTACCCCGAGCGCGTGGGGGTCGTCACCTCCCTGCACGGGGCCGCCATCCGCGACATCCTGTCGGTGCTGCGCAGGCGCTGGAGCGGCCTGGAGATCCTCATCCATCCCGTCGCCGTCCAGGGAGACGCCGCGAAAGACGAGATCGCCGCGGCCATCGAGGCCTTCAACCGGGACTTTCCGCAGACCGACGTGCTGCTGGTCGGCCGGGGCGGCGGCTCGCTCGAGGACCTGTGGGCCTTCAACGAGGAGGTCGTGGCGCGGGCCATCGCCGCTTCGAGGATCCCGGTCATCTCCTGCGTGGGCCACGAGACCGATTTCACGATCGCCGACTTCGTGGCCGACCAGCGCGCGCCCACGCCCTCGGCGGCGGCGGAGCTGGCCGTGCCGGACCGCCGCGCCGTGCTCTCCGAGATCGCCGGCTCCTACGACGGGATGCTTTCCTGCCTGCGGCGCAAGCTCCAGCGCCTGGAAGAGCGCCTCGCCGCGGCCGCGCGCCATCCGCTGCTGCAAAGCCCGCGCCGCGTCTACGAGGAGCGCTCGCGCCGCGTCGACGAGCTGGCCGCGCGGCTTGCCGAGCTCATCGGCCAGAAGCTCATCCACGCGACCAAGGACCTGGCTCTTCAAGCGCAGCGGCTCGACGCCTTCTCTCCGCTCAAGGTGCTGGCGCGCGGCTACGCGATCGCCGAGAAGGCCGACACCCGGCAGATCGTGCGCTCGTCCAGGCAGGCGAAGCCGGGCGAGCTTCTGCGGCTGCGTCTGCGCGAGGGCAGCCTGCTTTGCGAGGTGAAGAGTGACGAAAACCGCTAAGAAGGAGTCGTTCGAGCAGTCCCTGGACGCGCTCGAGGAGCTCGTGCGCGAGCTCGAGTCCGGAGACAAGAGCCTGGAGGAGAGCCTGGCGCTCTTCGAAAAGGGCGTGACGCTGTCGCAGGACCTCTCGCGCCGGCTCGAGGAGGCCCGCCACAAAGTCGAGGTGCTGGCCAAGGAGAACGGCAAGCTGGTCAAAAAGCCCCTGGATGGCGAGTAACGAGTCCAAGCGCCTTCTCTCTCTCGATATCCTCCGCGGCCTGACGATCGCGGGGATGATCGTCGTCAATTCCCCGGGCCTCGACGAAACCTACACCTGGGTCGCCCACGCCGACTGGAACGGCTGGACGCCGGCCGACCTGGTCTTTCCCTCCTTCCTGGTCATCATGGGCATCTCGCTGGTCATCTCCTTCGGCCGGCGGCGCGAGCGCGGGGAGTCGGTCAACGCCATGCTGTGGCAGGTCGTGCGGCGCACCTTCATCATCTTCGCCTTCGGCCTCATCGAATCGGCCGTCTTCTACGACTTCACCTCGATCCACGATTTCCGCGTCCTGGGCGTGCTCCAGCGCATCGCGCTCTGCTATTTCGCCTGCTCGCTGCTCTACCTCTTCGCGGGCTGGGAGGCTCAAGCCGGGATCATGGCCGCCCTGCTGCTCGGCTACTGGGCCCTCCTGACCCGCGTGCCCGTGCCGGGCTACGGCCGAGGCAATCTCACCGCCGACGGCAACCTGGCCTCGTATCTGGACCGGCGCATCCTCGGCGCGCAGCACATGATGAACTCCGTCGAGGACCCGGAGGGGGTGCTTTCCACCCTGCCCGCGATCGCGACCTCCCTGATGGGCGTGCTCGCCGGCCATTGGATCCGGGGACGCCGCGGCAAGCGCCGGAAAGTCGAGCTGCTCTTGGCCGCCGGCGCCGCCTCGACCGCCGCCGGCTGGCTGTGGGGCATCTCCTTCCCGCTCAACAAGCACATCTGGACGAGCTCCTTCGTGCTCTTCACGGGCGGCATCGCCCTCCTGGGCCTCGGGCTGTGCTACGCCTTCCTCGACGACGACCGGGGCTGGAAAGCGTGGCTCGCTCGGCCGCTGGAAGTGTTCGGGCGAAATCCGCTCATCGCGTATTTCGCCTCGGGGCTGTTCTACGGCGTCCAGGAGTTCGTCCCGATGCGCGTCCAAGGCGCGCAGGGAAACCTCAAGCTCTGGCTGACCTATACGCTCTTCGCGCCCTGGCTTTCGCCGCGCAGCGCCTCGCTGGCCTACGCCCTGGCCTACACCGGCGTCTGCCTGGGCCTGATGGCCATACTGTATCGCAAAAGAATCTTCGTGAAAATCTGACGGGGCCCGCCGCGCCCGCGCGATTATAATGACTCCATGCCGGCCGCAGCCCTCGTCCTTCTGCTCTGGCTTCCGGCGCGCGCCGCGGAGACGCCCGCCGACGGCGCGCCGTCCCTCGTCGGCGAGAACCCCGCCCCCCGGCAGCGCCCCGCCCGCAGCATGATCGATCTCATCGGGCTCGCCGTCGCCCAGGGCATCGACGAGAACATCAACCCCGACGTCGCCCAGCTCCTCGGCCTGCGCCGCGACCTGCGCACGCGGCGGCTCGCCTATCAAGGGGCCCAGACGCCGGACCACCTCGACCGCGCCTTCAAGATCGCCTACCGGCAGGACCCCCACGGCGAGGTCCACCCTCTCTGCGTCCTGCTCGAGGTCACCCGCGTCTCGCTGCGCGACTCCATGAAATACATCCAGCGCTGCGTGCTCAAGCTCTCCGTCGACGGCAAGCTTGAGGGCGCGGCCTTCGAGGAGGGGACCTTCGGCAAGATCGAGCGCCGCGCCGTGCCCCTCGAGAAAGTGCAAAAGCTTTATAAGGACGAGGTCAGCTTCTGGCGCTTCACCTCGCCCACGCTGGAGGCCGCGCGCTGAGCACGCCGGACGGGTGGGTGGACGTGCCCTTCGAGGTCCAAAAGCCGCAAGACGGCTGGCGGCTGGACGCCTTCCTCGCCGCGCGCCTGCGCGGCTACTCCCGCAGCCGGGTGCAGGCGCTCATCCGCGACGGGCTCGTGCTGCGGGCCGGCGGAAAGGTCAAGGCTTCCGCGCCCGTGCGCGCCGGGCAGTCCGTCGTCATCCGCTACCCGCGGCGGCCGGAGCCCCCGCCCGCCGCGTTGAGCCTGACGATCCTCCACGAGGACGAGGCGCTGCTCGCCGTGGACAAGCCGGCCGGGGTCTTGAGCCACCCGACCGACAAGATCGTGGCCAACGCCGTGACCTCCCTTTTGCGCGCGCAGCGCCCGGAGCTCTCGCCGCGGCTGGCCCACCGGCTCGACCGCGAGACCAGCGGGGTGCTGCTGCTGGCCAAGACGGCGGAGGCGGCGCGGCGGCTCAACTTGCAGTTCCTCGCTCGCGAGGTCCGCAAGGAATACCTGGCCGTCGTCCACGGCCGCGTCGAGTGGCGGCGCCGCCTCGTCGAAGCGCCCATCGGCCGCGAGGGCGGCGCCGTCAAGGTGCGGCAGGCGGCGGGGCGGGGCCAGGCCGCGGCCACGGAATTCGAGCGCCGGGCGGCCGGCGAGCGCTTCTCGCTGGTCGTGGCGCGCCCGCGCACGGGCCGCCTCCACCAGATCCGCGTGCACCTGGCCCACGTCGGCCATCCCGTCGTCGGCGACAAGCTCTACACCGAAGGCGGCGTCTATTACCTCAAGGCCGTGGCGCACTCCCTGACGGCGGACGATCTCGCCGCCCTGGGCGCCGAGCGCCAGCTCCTGCACGCCTGGTCGCTGTCCCTGGCCCATCCCCTCTCCGGAGCGCCCCTGCGCCTGGAAGCGCCCATACCCGCCGACTTTAAGCCTTTCCTGAGCCTTTTCTGATTCCCGCGCGGTAAACTTAAGCTGCACCTGCAGAAAGGAGGGCAACATGGATATGCTCTCGACCGCGCTCAACCGCATCTTCGGGCTCGTCAACGCCAGCGTGCAGGACGCCACCAACCTGCTCAACGCGCTCAAGACCGGCAGCCTCAGCGTGGATGACCTGGACAAATGGTATCGCCGGCGGCGCTCGCAAGGGCTGGAGACGCTCGACGAGCTCGGAAACCAGATCCAGGAGCTTCGCGAGCAGGCGATGCGGCAGGCGGGCATGCGCCAGGGCCGCCGGCGACGGCGGCGCCCGTCGGCGAGCGCGCGCCGCTCCAGCGGCCTGCGCCGCCGCGCCGGACGCCGCGCGGCGCGCTAGCGCCCGTCACGCCCGCGTCACGAAACGATGACGGAGGGCCTCGCGCCCCCGTCGAAGTCGCCGCGCCTATAATGAAGGAAGAAGGAGGCATTATGGCGAAGGCGACGAAGAGCTCCAGTCACAAGCGCGGCGCGCGGGCGCACGCCCGGCGCGGCCACGGCAAGAGGACTCGCCCGTCCACGGGACTGGGCCGCGACGAGATGTCCCGCTCGAGCCGCGAGGCCGCGAAGGCTCGCGAGGAAAGCACCGTCGAGGCCGGCTTCGAGGAGCGGCGCGAGGAAGAGGAAGGGCGGGACTACGGGGCCGTCGACGAGGACTACCAGGCTCCGGGCGCCGGAGCTTGAGCTTCGTGCTCCGGCTTAGGTCCTAGGGCCTTGCCCCCGCTAGGACTTCCAACGCGGGCCGCCGGCCCGTTGGGCCCTGACCGAGCCTGAGGAAAAATTCCTAGACTGGGGCGTGAGAAGACTCGCCCTGGCCGCGCTCATCGCCGGCTCGCCGGCGTGCGCGCGCGCCTCGTTTGACGCCGCGGGCGCCGCGGGGCGCATGGGCGCGCTCCTCGAGGGCTCCGGGGCGCCCGGCGCCTGCGGCCGGATGGGCGCCGCGCTGCGCCAGGGCGGCGTTGCCGGCGCGCCCGCCGAGCTCTCGATCTTCCCCGCGGGGCTATGGGAAGGCCTTTCGGCGCCCTCGTCCCCGACGCTGGCCGCTTTAGCCGCGCGCGAGCCGGGCCTGGACCCGGCGCAAGTGCGGGAGATCGGCTATCAGGCCGCCGACCCCGTCATGGCCGCGGCGGCCGCGCGCCGCCTGACCGGCCTGGACCTCTTCAGCGACCCCGCGCTGCGCACGCCGCGCATCTTTTATTTCTCGGCCCGGACGCTCGCCCGGCTCTTCCAGAAGTACGATCTGCGCTCCTTGAACGTCCCCGCGGGCGTCGACGTCCACGGCCGGCCCTTCCGGATGGACGGCCTCCTCGCCGGCGACGGCCGCGTCGTCATCTTCTACGACCGCAACGACTTCCACTTCGCCAACCCCTACTACAACGACTTCCATTACGAGGCGGAAAGCCGCGTCGTCTACACCATCCTCGGCGACGCCGATCTGGCCGTCTCCGGCCTCAAGGTCGACGCCGCCGTCATCCACCCGCGCATCACCCGCGTCGTCAAGACCTCCGCCCGGCGCATGCTCGTGGAGACCACCTGGGGCGCCCGCGAAAAGCCGCTGTGGCCGATCACGCTCAGGGCGGACGACGCGCCCGCCTCGGGCCGCTGAGATGCTGCTGTTGCTGGCGCTGCTGGCCCGCCCGGCTCCGGCTCTCGAAGTCACCGTCTACAACCAGGACCTGGCGCTGATCCAGGACTCGCGCTCCTTCGACCTCAAGAAGGGCGTGTCCGAGGTGTCGTATCCGGGCGTCGCCGCGCGCGCCGACGCGGCCAGCGCGCGCCTGGCCTGCGGGGACGGCGTCTCCGTCCTCTCGCAGGAGTTCGACGACGACCTCTCCAGCCCCGACCAGCTCCTCGACCGCTACGTCGGCCGCGAGATCGAGCTCGTGCGCTTCGCCGGCGCGGGCGGCGCCAAGCGCGAGACGCTTTCCGGGACGCTCTTGTCGCACGACAACGGCCTCGTCCTGCGCTCCGGCGGCCGCCTCTACGTCAACCCGCCCGGCACGCCCGCGCTGCCCCCGCTGCCGGGCCTCGCGACCACGCCGGCTCTGCGCTGGAAGCTCTCCTCGGCCTCCGCCGGCCGTCCCCGCTGCGAGGTCTCCTACCTGACCTCCGGCCTTTCCTGGCAGGCCGACTACGCCGCCGTCCTCGACGCCTCCGGCGACCGGCTGGACCTCGACGCCCGGGCCGCGGTCGCCGACGGCGCCGGCGCGGACTACCGGGACGCCGCGCTGCGCCTGGTGGCCGGCAGCGTCCACCGCGCGCGGGCCGCGCGGCCCTTCCCGCGCCCCGGGATCATGATGATGGCCAAGGCCGCGCCCGGCGTCTCGCAGGCGCCGTTTTCCGAATACCACCTCTATTCCCTCGCCCGGCCCGTCACGCTGCGGCGGGGGCGGACCACGGAGATCGAGCTCGCGCAGGCCTTTGGCGTGCCGGTGCGCCGGCGCTACGTCTACGAGGGCGCCACGGCGCGGCCGCAGGGCTTTTCCCCCGACACGCGCTCCGCCGCGGACTTCGGGACGGCCTCCCAAAGCGGCGTCGATGTCTCGCTGACCTTCAAGAACGACGCGGCCTCCGGCCTCGGCCTGCCGTTGCCCGCCGGGACGGTGCGCGTCTACCAGAAGGACGCGTCCGGAGAGGCCCGCCTGGCCGGCGAGGATTCGATCGGCCACACGGCCAAGGACGAGGAGGCGCGCCTGACGCTCGGGCGGGCCTTCGACCTCGTGGGCGAGCGCGTCCGCACCGATTTTTCCAGCGATGCCGCGCGCAAGCGCGTCACCGAGTCCTTCCGCATCACCCTGCGCAACCACAAGGACCGCCCGGCGACGGTCGAGGTCGTCGAGCCGATGTACCGCTGGAGCCGGTGGAAGATCACCCGCGCCTCGCGGGACTGGAAGAAGAAGGACGCGCAGACGATCGTCTTCTCCGTGCCCGTGCCCGCCGACGGCCAGAGCGCGGTCGACTACACCGTCCGCTATTCCTGGTAGGCCTAGAGCTCCAGCGGCGGCCGGCGCGCCTTCTTGTATTCCTGCGCGGGCTCGACGGCGGAGACGATCGCCCGGCCGGCCTCGACGCGGAAGAAGACGTCCCAGTCGTGGACGAAGAACTCCAGGGTCTTTCCGGGCGCCCGCTGGCTCTTGTCGCGCGGATTGCGCAGGTCCTGGCGCAGGACCTCGGAGATCAGGCTCGTCAGGTCGCCGCGGCCTTCCCGGGCCAGGCGCTCCAGCTGCTCCCGCGCCTTCGGCTCGAAGACCACCTCGAAGGCCTCGTGCTCGACGCTCTCCGTCCAGCCGGCGCGCGCTCCGGACGCCGCGTCGTAGGAGGGCAGGTAGGGCTTGACGTCGATGATGGGCGTGCCGTCGACGAGGTCGACGCCGGAAAGATAAAGCGTGTCGCCCTCGACTCGCTCCAGGCGCGCCAGGCTTAGGCCTATCGGGCTTGGCCGGTGCGGCGAGCGCGAGGCGAAGACCCCCACGGTCTTGCCCTTGAGGCGCGGCGGATGGACGGTGGAGAGAAAGGCCTTGTTGGTGTTGAGGTGGAAGTAGCTCAGCAGCCAAACGTGCGAGAATTCGCCCAGCCCCTTGAGCGACTGCTCCGGGATGAACTCGGCGCGGATGCGCAGCTTGGCCTTGGAGCTCGGCGCCAGCTGCGGCTGCCTGGGCGTTCCGAACTTCTCTTTAAAGCAAGACTCCAGGCGGCCGATGGAGACGATGAGCTCGCGGCGGCGGCTCATGCGGGCAGCACCTCCTTGGCGCGTCCGCGCGCGGGCCGGCCCTTGGCCAGCTCGCCGAACACCATCGCGGCCACGATGAGCGCGCCGCCCGCCGCGCGCGCGGGCAGGAAGGCCTCGCCGCCCAGCGTCCAGGCGAACAGCGCGGCAAAGACGGGCTCCAAGGAAAAGATGAGCGAGACCTTCAGAGGCGCGATGCGCTTCTGTCCGAGCATCTGGATCACGAAGGCGGACAGCGTCGGGAAAAGCGCCAGGAAGACGATGACCTCGGCGGGGCGCGCGCCCCCCGCCGAGAGCGAGGCGCCGCTCATCAGCCCGGCGGCCAGGCTGACGGCGCCCGTCATCCAGAACTGATGGAAGGCGAGCACGACGGGGTCGGCGTCGGCGCGGACGAAGGCGTCGGTGGCCAGCAGATGGCCGGCGTAGGCGGCGGCGGCGACGAGGGTCAGGGCGTCGCCGCGGTTGAAGCGCGAGACGCCTCCGGTCAAAAGCCACAGCCCGGCGAGCGCGAGCAAGGACGACGCCCACTGCGCCGCCGTCGGCGGGCGCTTGAAGAGCAAAAAGAGCGGCACGAAGACGACGAAGAGCCCGGTGATGAAGCCGGAGTTGGACGCCGTGGTGTAGCGCAAGCCGACGGTCTGCGTCAGATAGAGCGCCGACAGCAGCGCGGACAAGATCGCCGCTTCCTTCATCAGCCGGCGCGCCCCCCGGCGCAGGGCCCAGGGCGAAAGCAAGGCGGCGGAGAGCAGGAAGCGGTAGGCGACCAGGATGGCCGGGTCGACCGAGCCGACGGCGTCCTTGACGAGGTAGAAGGTCGCGCCCCAGACGGCGGCGCAGCAGGCCAGGGCCAACTCCCACATGGCCTTAGACGGAGGCGCGGCCTCGGCGGCCGGCGCGGGCGCAATACATCAAGTTGACCCAGGTCAGCGCCCGCGTCACCTGCCCGATGCGGTTGTCCGGGGCGGTGAGCCAGCCGGCGTGGGAGAGCGCCGCGGCGTCCACGTTGCCCTGGAAGGAGACGTCGACGACGGCCGCGCCGGGCTTGATCCAGGAGGGGTCGAGGGAAAAGTTCTCGTCCGGCACGGCCGTGACCACGACGTCGGCGCGCCGCACGCAGGCCTCCAGGTCGGAAAGCCTGGTCTTGTCGTAGCCCTTGACCACCGTGGCGCCGAGGTTTTCGAGCATCAGCCCCAGGGGCTTGCCCACGCGCATGGAGTTGTTGACGATGACGGCGAAGCAGCGCTCCAGAGGCACGTCGGCGCTCTGCAGGACCTTGACGACGGCCTTGGCCGTGGCCGGGACCACGCACTTGACCCCGCGCTCGGAATCGAGGAAGCGCTTGAACTTGATGAGATAGCCGAGGTTGAGCGAGTGCAGCCCCTCGACGTCCTTGGCCGGGGAGACCAGGTCCATGAGGTCCGAATCGGGCAGCCGGCCGCGGATCGGGTAGAAGACCATGACGCCGGTCACGGTGTCGTCGGCGTTCAAGCGCCCGAGCAGGGAGAGCAGCCGGCCCTCGTCGTCGACCTCGAAGTCGTCGTGGGCGATGCCCAGGGCCGCCGCGTCCTTGAGCATGAGGTCGCGATAGCGCAGGGAGCCCGCGTTGCGGGCCGGCTTATAAAGGAGGGTGGCGAGCTTGGGCGAAAAGCCGAGCGACGCCTTCTCGCGCAGGACCCAGTCCTCGAAATGCTTGGCCACGGCGCGGCAGTCGAGAAGGACGGCCATGTCCCGCTTAATATATCATTTGGCCCATGGCCCGCATCCGCAAGCGCCTCGACGCCCTCCTCGTCGAGCGCGGGCTGCTGCCGACGCGCGCCAAGGCCCAGGCCGCGGTCATGGCCGGGCAGGTGCTCGTCGATGGAAAGCCGCGGCTCAAGGCCGGCGCGCCGACGGCCGAGGACGCCCAGTTGTCGCTCTTGAGCCCCTGCCCCTACGTCTCGCGCGGCGGGCTCAAGCTCGCCGCGGCGCTGGACGCCTTCCCCATCGTCACGGCCGGCCGCGTCTGCCTCGACGTCGGCGCCTCGACCGGAGGGTTCACGGACTGCCTTCTGCAGCGCGGCGCCGCGCGCGTCTACTGCGTCGACGTCGGCCGCGGCCAGCTCGACGCCAAGCTGCGCGCCGACCCCCGCGTGGTCTGGCGCGAGGAGACCCACGCCCGCGACCTTTCGCCTTCCTGGTTTTCCCCGCCGCCGACGCTGGCCGTCGTCGACGTGTCCTTTATTTCGCTGACCCAGGTGCTGGCGCCGGCGCTGGCCTGCCTTTCGGCGCCCTGGGACGCCGTCGCCCTCATCAAGCCGCAGTTCGAGGTCGGCCCCAAGCTCGCGCCCAAGGGCGTGGTCCGGACCGAGGAGGCGCGGCAGGCGGCGATCGAGAAAGTCCGCGCCGCGCTGCCCGCCCTCGGCGCCGTGGAGTCCGGCCTCGTCGAGTCGCCGGCCAAGGGCGCGAAGGGAAACGTGGAGTATTTGATCTGGCTGCGGCCTACGGCCTGACGTAGCCGTACCTTTCGGCCTGCAGCCGCGCGATCTCGGCCAGGCCCGAGGGGACCGTGGAGAAGCCGTCCGGCAGATCGTCGTCTCGCAGGCGGTCCTCGGCGAGAGTGTCGCGCCCCACGGCGAACTGCGCGCCCTGCCCCTGCAGCGTCTGCACGGGCCCGGCCGCAAGCTCGGTGCCGCGCAGGAGCCGCCGCGCCGCCGCTCCGGTCACCACGACCTCGAGGTCGACGGGCTGGCCCTGGGCCGAGGCCGCGTCCATCAGCGCCGACAAGGAGCGCAGCGAGGCCGAGAGGCCGGCGTCGTCGGCGCCCTCGAGCTGGGCGACCACGCGCAGGTCCGGGCGCCTGGCGAAGGCGAACAAGGCGGTGGCGCAGACGGCCAGCAGGGCGAGGGTCCAGGCGAAGGCTCTCATGGAGCCATTCTAGCCCAGGACGCGGCGGCGGCCCACAACAGACTTGTAAAATCCGAGTCACGTCCGCCTTATTGACCAAGGTCCGGGACGCTGTTACAATGGGGCACGAGGCCGATGATGCGCATCCTCCTGATACCCGACCCGACGGCCCCCAACGGCGAAGACGCCTTCTGCCGCGAGATCTCCAAGCGGGCGCAGGCCCGCGGCCACGAGACCGACGTGCAGGCCATCCCCAACGGCCCCATGGCCGAGACGGTGGACCGCCTCCGCGCCACGGGCTTCGCCCTGCGCAGCGACGTCGTCGTCATCAACAGCCTGCAGCCGGCCGCCCTCGTGGCCGCCCAGGCCGCGGGCAAGAGGACGGCCGTGCGCCTCATCGACGCCTACCCGGCGGCCAGCGCCCAGGCCCTCGACGAAGTGCGCCGCCTGGCTCTGCGCGCCGACCTGCTCTTGGTGCCGACGAGATACATGGCCGAGGTCGCCAAGAGCTGGGGCGCCAACGGGCAGGTGCGCGTCGTGCCCTACGCCTACGACCGCATCCGCGCCCAGCAGATCGCGCTGGTGACGATGCGCGCCTCGCGCTCGGCGCCGTTCCAGATCGTGTCGGCCGGGGCTCTGAGCGAAGCGACGCGCGCGGGCTTCGAGACCCTGCTTGGCGCCGTGGCCCGCCTGCGCCTGGATTGCCACCTCTCCATCGCCGGCGTCGGCCCGGCGCTGGGGGCGCTGCAGGAGCGCGCCGCGCAGCTCGTCGCCACCGATCGCGTCACGTTCCTCGGCGAGCTGCCGCACGCCAAGCTCATGGAGTATTTCCGCGCCGCCAAGATCTACGTCGACGCCTGCGGCCTGGAAGGCTTTCCCACGCTGGCGCTCCACGCCCTCTCGGAAGGCTGCCCCGTCGTCGCCGTGCGCCGCGGCGCCGTGCAGGAGCTCATCAAGGACGGAGAAAACGGCCTGCTCTACAACGCCGGCGACGTGCTGGCGCTCTCGGAAGCCCTGGTCACGCTCTGGTCGGTCCGAGGCTACTCGCTCAAGCTCATCGCAGACGGCATCAAAACGGTCGGCGGTCTCTCCTGGGACAATACCGTGGCGGCGACCTTCGCCGCCCTGGAGAGCCTGCACCCCGCTCGAGGCGAGCGGAGTGCGGCGGACAGCCCGCCCCAAGGAGGGCGCCCATGATCTGCTCCCTGATGCTCGATCCCGACGACAGCCTGGATTTTCCCGGCAGCACGGCCACCGCCCTGGGCCGGCCGCTGGCGGCCTACCCGTTCATCGCGGCGCGGGCCACGGCCCAGATCGGCCGCCACTACGTCGTGACCGGCACGCTGCCGGTCAAGTCCGTGGCGCTGCAAAACGGCGCCGTCATCATCGACCCGCCGCCGGCCTCGGACTCGGGCTCGATGCATAAGAAGGACATGCTCGTCCACGGCTACCGCGCGCTGCGCCAGGACCTCAAGGGCGACGAAGGCAAGCTCGAGCTGGTCTGCCTCTTTTTGGCCAACGCGCCGACGGTCACGCCGGAGCTGCTCAACGAGGGCCTGGAGGCCATGGCCTCGCGCCCCGACCTCGACAGCGCGGTGAGCGTCTCGCCGCACAACCGAATGAACCCCTATTCGGCCAGGCGCGAGAGCGCCGACGGCCTGCTCGAGCCCTACGTCCCGCAGCCGGCGCCCCAGGGCAAGCTTCCCGAGGCCTGGTTTCCCGACTGGGGCGTGCAGTTCCTGCGCCCGCGCGCCCTCGACGCCATGGACGGCGCCGGGCCCATGCCCTGGCTCGGCCGCAAGGTCCTGCCGCTCAAGCAGTGGGGCTGCGCGCCCGTCGACTTCCAGTGGCAGATCCCGGGGCTGGAATACTGGCTCAAGAAGCAGGGCTTCTCGGATCTGACGCCCTCTCTGGAGCTGCAGCCCAAGCCCCAGCCGCAGCTCGCGCCCCGCGAAGGCAGGAGATGAGCGGGGCCTATTGACTTTATCTCAATCATTGAGTAAAATTACTCAGTGATTGAGTATAGAAGGGCTCTGGTCGGCTCGATCTCGCGGGACCTCTCTCGCGGCCTGCCCTTCCTGCACGTCATCGTCGGACCCCGGCAAACGGGCAAGACCACGGCCGCCCAGCAGATCGCCTCCGCCTGGGACGGGGAAACGGTCTTCGCCGCCGCCGACGCCCCGCTGCCGCCCGGTCCGGAGTGGGTCCAGGCGCAATGGGAGATCGCGCTCTCCAAGAGCGCGGGACGTCGGAAGGTCCTGCTCGTCCTCGATGAGATCCAGAAGGTCCGCGGCTGGAGCGAGATCGTCAAGCTCCTCTGGGACCGGGAGCGGCGGGAGCGCCGCGGCCTCTTCGTCCTGCTTCTCGGCTCCTCGAGCCTGCTCATGCAAAAGGGCATGTCCGAGAGCCTGGCGGGCCGGTTTTTGGCCCACCGGTGCGGGCATTGGGGCTACGGCGAGATGCGCCAAGCCTTCGGCCTCACGCTCGACGAGTGGGTCTACTTCGGCGGCTATCCCGGAGCGGCGGCTTTACGGACCGACGAGCCGGCCTGGCGGCGCTACATCGCCGACTCGCTCATCGAGACCGTGCTCTCGCGAGACGTCCTCCAGATGGCGACGGTCTCCAAGCCGGCCCTGCTGCGCCATCTCTTCGGCCTCGCCGTCGGCCACCCGGCGCAGATCCTGTCCTTCAACAAGATGCTCGGGCAGCTCCAGGACGCCGGGAACACGACCACGCTCGCGCATTATCTCCACCTGCTCGACGGCGCCTTCCTCGTCGGCGGCCTGGAGCGCTACTCGGCCGGCCGCGCCCGCAAGAGGGGCTCGAGCCCCAAGCTCGCCTTCTGGAACAACGCCCTGGTCACGGCCTACCTCGGCGAGGACTTTCGCCGCGCGCGCCAAGATTCGGCCTGGTGGGGGCGCCTGCTCGAGAACGCCGTCGCCGCCCATCTGCTCAATGGGCTCGACCCGGCCACCCACGGCCTCTATTACTGGCGCGAGGGCGACGACGAGGTCGATTACGTGCTCAGGACGCCGAAGAGCCTCTTCGCGCTGGAAGTGAAATCGGGCGCGGCCGAGCGCCCCGCCGGCCTCGGGGCCTTCTGCCGCCGCTATCCGCAGGCGCGCCCCTACATCGTCGGCCCCGGCGGCCTGAGTTTTGAGGAGTTCTTCGCCGCGGATCCCGAACGGCTGCTCGTCTAGCCGGCTGCGATCGCTCAGCCCGCGCCGTCCTGCATGTAATCGACGACGATCGTGATGATCTTCTTCACGGTGTCGTTGCAGGACCTGAACTCAATGCGGTCCAGCACGGCGCTCCCTTTCTTTCGCAACAAGTCGCTGATCAGCGCATGGATGAACGATTGAGTGACCGCCTCCACTCGTTCGAAGTTCAATACGACGTCCTCGTCGCGATCGAGGGCCGGCATGAGTTCCTTGAGGCGAAGGTCCCTCGCCACATCCTTGTTCTCCGCGAAGGCTCCGGCGTGCTCGAAGACGTCGATCCGCTTCACGTGAATCTAGGCCTCCGGGATCGCTGCTTGCGCCGCTCGCTGACCGCGGAGCTGTATGTCTCTCGAATCGCGTCCAGGAGCCTGGAGAACTCCTCCGTTTGATTGAGGGTGATGTCCACGCCGACGACCGTTCCCGGCCACGAAGGCATGTTGCCGTCGGACGAATGCCGGTCCTGGAATGGATCCGCCTGCAAGCGGAGTCTGCGGCCGGCGCTTTTCTTCAGCAGCTTGTAAAAGCCGGCTCCGGAGTAGATCACGAAGAAATCGCGATTGACGCTGGCGATGGACTTGATGAAGAAGAGCCCCGCGCCGGCGTTTTGCTCGGTTCCCCCTTCCCTGCGAGTCGTTCCGGTGATCCCAGGCATCAGGGCCAGCCGGATAGCATCCAGGTCCGTCTCGGCCGAATGAGACCGCGTGATCGTCGCCCTGATCCCCAGTCCCGCATCGGCAATCCCGATGCGGATGGAATTACTCTTATTGTAGTATTGCGCGCAAAGAATCGCCCCATGCATCGTCTCCGCGTGCTCCAGCACGTTCCTCACGAGCTCGCTGACGATGTAGCCGATCGTCTTGGCTTGTTCCGCTTCCAAATGGAGCAGCGGGATCATTTCGGTGATAAATCGGGTCAACTCGTCCGAGGTCCGAATCTGGGTCAGCGGGATGAAGCGTCCGGCCGGCTCGTGCTCCGTTATGGCGATATCCGTGGGAATCCCCAAGAGCTTGAAAAGACCCATCCGGACGAAGTAGTGGCTGGACCTTGCTTCGAATTTTTGACAAGCGATGCCGGCTGGTCCCACCTTCAATCCCAGCGCCGCGACCATCGAGATGACGGACGGATGAACGGCAATCCATTTGTCATTCGCCGTGATCTCTAGGCGATCCGGCTGTGACGGGTCGAATCCGCGAATGAAGGGATCAATATTCCCCAAGAACGCGCTGTTCGGCAGGTGGATCCTCATTGGCATCGATATTATACCGGGATTCCTGGTATAGATCAATATTACCGGGAATCCCGGTATATATGCCACCTACGCCGCGTCTCCACCTCCCGCAGCCGCCCCCAAATCGTCCGCTTGATTTGGTAAAGTCCCCCCATGCCCTCGCGCTTCGACGCCGTCGTCGTCGGCGCCGGAGCCGTGGGCCTGGCCGTGGCGCGCAAGCTCGCGCTTTCGGGCCGCTCCGTCCTCGCGCTTGAGCGGCACGGCCGCCATGGCCTGGAGACCTCCAGCCGCAACAGCGAGGTCGTCCATTCCGGCCTCTATTACCCGAAGGGCTCCTTGAAGGCCCGGCTGTGCCTGGAAGGCAATCGCCGGCTCTATGAGTATTGCCGGGAGCGGGGAGTCTTCGTGCGCAACACGGGAAAGCTCGTCGTCGCCTGCTCCGAGGACGAAGTCCCGAAGCTCTCCGAGCTCAAGGCCCGAGGCGCGGCCAACGGCGTCGAGGGCCTGTCGCTGGTCGACGGCGCCGAGGCCGCGAGGCGCGCGCCGGGCGTCAAGGCTCTGGCCGCGCTGTGGATCGCTTCGACCGGCATCATCGACTCCGAGGAGCTCATGCAGGCGTATCGCAGCGACGCCGAGCGGGCGGGAGCGATCTTTCTGTGGGGCGGGGCGCTGACCGGCGCCGCGCGCAAAGACGGCGGCTACGAGCTCCAGATCTCGGGCGAGGACGAGCCCGTGTGGGCTCGCTGCGTGGTCAACAGCGCCGGCCTTGGCGCCGACGCCGTGGCGGCCCTGCCCGGCCTCGACGTCGACGCCGCCGGCTGCCGGCTGCATTATTTCAAGGGCGAATACTTCACCTTGAAACGCCGCCGGCCGATCGAGACGCTGGTCTATCCCGTGCCGGCCACGCACGGCCTGGGCATCCACCTGACCATCGACCGCCAGGGCGCGCAGCGGCTTGGGCCCAACGCTTTCGCGGTCAAGTCCCTGGACTACGACATCGACGCCGGCCACGCGGTCGAGTTCTGGCGGGCGGCCTCGCGCTACCTGCCGGATCTTTCGCCGGACGAGCTCATGCCCGGCACCACGGGCATCCGGCCGAAGCTCTCGGCCGACGGGACGTTTCGGGACTTCGTGGTCGCCGAGGAGTCCGCGCGCGGGCTGCCCGGGTGGGTCAACCTCGTGGGCATCGAGTCGCCGGGGCTGACCTGCAGCTTGACGCTGGCTGACGCCGCGGCCGCGCTGCTGCCGTAAGGCCTTCCTTCCCCTTGAAGAGCTCTTCAAGGGATTGCGGCACGGAGAATGGAGCAGTTAGCCGTCTAGCGCAGCCGCCATAGGGCCTCCAGCGGCAAGGCGTGGAGATTCTTGGCGAAAGGCACGACCTCGCGCCCGGTGTAAAGGACCACTCCGCGCAAAAACCGCTTGCCCAGGCCCTGCGCGAAGGCCTTGAGGCCCGCGAACTGCCCGGCGTCGACCGTGGCGGCGGATTTGACCTCGATGCCGACGCAGCGCCCGCGCGCGTCTTCGAGGACGATGTCCACCTCGCGGCCCGATTCCGAGCGCATATGATACATCCGGGGCGAGACGGAGCTCCAGCCGAGCTGCTTGGCCAGCTCGGCCACGACGAAACATTCCAGGAACGGGCCGGCGAGATTGCCGTCCTCGCTCAGGCGTGCCGCGTCGATTCCGAGCAGATCGGCCCCAAGGCCGGTGTCGTTGAGGAATAACTTCGGCGCCTTGACCAGGCGTTTGCCCATATTCCCGCTCCACGGCGGCAAACGCCGGGCCAGGAAGGTGGCTTCCAGCAGGGCCAGGTAGCGCTTCAGCGTCGACTGCGGCATGCCCATGGAACGGGAAATCTCCGAGAAATTCATCAGGGAGGCCATGCGAGCCGCCAGGAAATTGAGCAGCCTGGGCAATTGTGTGAGACCCTCGATGTTGGAGAGCTCGCGCACGTCCCGCTCCAGTATGGCGGTGACATAGCTCTTGGCCCAGGCTTGCCGGCGCTCGGGGCGGGCGCGGGTCAAGGGCTCCGGATAACCTCCCAGCGCCACCCTGCGCCAAAGGTCCTCGCGCGAGGAAGGATCGATCCGGGGCAAGGGCGCGTCGGCTTGAAACAGGGCATCGATGAACCCCTCTTTTGCTCCTTCCAGTTCCCCTTGGGAAAGCGGCCAAAGCGTCAGGATCTCCATGCGTCCGGCCAGAGCCTCGGATAAGCGCGGCAAGAAGAGGACATTGGCCGATCCCGTCAGCAAGAAGCGTCCGGGACGGCGGTCTCGGTCCACTTCCGCCTTGAGCGCCAGAAAAAGCTCCGGAGCCCTTTGCGCCTCGTCAAGGATAACGGGCCCGTCGAAACCTCGCAGGAAGCCCTGAGGATCGCTCTTGGCCGCTCCCAGGGCGCCGGCGTCGTCCAGGGTCAGGTAGCGGGCCGGATGCCGCCCGGCGGCGAGCTCCTGAACCAGCGTGCTCTTGCCGGTTTGCCTGGCTCCGTTGAGGAAGACGACCGGGCTGTCCGAGAGGGCATCCAGCAGCGCCGGCATCAGATGGCGGGAATACATGCCAGCAGCATACTCCATAGGTGGTTAAAAATCAACCACTAACTGGTTGAATTTGCAATCACTCGAGGCTTCAGGCCGCATCTTCGGTTCTGAATCGTCGTTCGAATTCCAAAAGATTCCTTCGGAGTCAAGTGCATAGGCCAGCTCGAGGAATCATTCCATGCCCGAGCGCTTCGACGCCGTCGTCGTCGGCGCCGGAGCCGCCGTGGCCCAGTCTGGGCATCCACCTGACCAAGCTCATGCCCGGCACGACAGGCATCCGCCCCAAGCTCTCGGCCCACGGGACGTTTCGGGACTTCGTGATCGCCGAGGAGTCCGCGCGCGGGCTGCCCGGGTGGGTCAACCTCGTGGGCATCGAGTCGCCGGGGCTGACCTCCAGCCTGCCGATCGCGGACGCGGTATCCGGGCTGCTTGGCTAGCGGCTCTCGGCCGCGCAGTGGGACTTCCAGGCCTCGGAAACCACCGCGCCGAGCCGCTCGGCGAAGGCCGCCTTCTCGAACCGGACTGTCTGCGCCCGCACCATGCGGTGGTCGAAGGACGACTTCGTCAGGCGCTCGATCGCCGCGGCAAGACTGCGCGGCGTCTGCTCCGGGAAGAAGAGGCCGCTCACGCCGTCGCGGACCGTCTCCAAGGCCCCCCCTTTCCCTAGAGCGATCACCGGCGCCCCGCAAGCCATCGCCTCGACAGCCGTGATGCCAAAGTCCTCTTCCTGCGGGTAGAGCAGCGCGCGGCAGCGCTGGTAGTGGGATCGCAGGACTTCGGCGGGCTGCCAGCCCAGAAACTCGACTTCGGATCCGCGCGCCAACGCCCGAAGCCTGCGTTCGTCGCTCCCGACGCCGATGATCTTGAGCGGGGCCCGCGCGATGCGGCAGGCCTCGATGGCGATGTCGATGCGCTTGTAGGGGACCAGGGCGCCCGCCACGAGAAAGAAAGGCTCTCGGGAGCTCGAGCTCGGGGAAAGGTCGTAGAACGTGGTGTCGACGGGAGGGTAGACGACCTCGGCGTCCCGGCCGTAGCTCGCGGCGATGCGGCGGCGGACGTTGTCGCTGTTGGCGACAAAACGATCGACGTTCCTGCTGAAGCGCTGATCCCAATATGTCAGCCAGGGGTGGAAGAGGCTCATTCCGGACCTGGCCCAGGCTAGGGAGCCCGCGCGGAAATAGTTGTCGAACTGGTAGTTCAGGTAGCGCATCGGCGTATGGCAGTAGCATACGTGGAGCGGCCGGCGCCGGGCAGGTTCAGGAGACACGGTCGCGCCCATGGCGACGCAATGGCTCGAAGAGACGATCAAGTCGTAGCCGGCCAGGCGCATTGCGCGGACTGCCAGCGGCATCGCCGGCAGCCAAAACCGGTATAGGCGCCTGACCATCGGCATTCTTTGGAGCCAGGAGGTTCCAGCCACCCGTCGGCTGAGCTCGGCGGAGACGGAACGCGGATCGTGGATCAACGTATACAGGTCGGCCCGCGGAAAGAGCTCGCAAAGCGCCTCGAGCACCCGTTCGCCGCCGCGCATTCCGGTCAGCCAATCGTGGATGAGCGCGACACGCAGGCCCGCGGCCCATGCCAGCGAGCCGGGACCGGACAGGCCGGCGGCGGAAGAGGGCGCTTGGCGCATCTCGCTCATCGATGAAGGTAGCCCAGGATGATCTTCGCGACCTTGGCGCTGACGCCCTCAGCCAGATATTCCACGGGCGGCTGCCACCCGCCCCTCGAGCGCAGAGCGGCCCTCACGCAGGCGGAAATCGTCTCAGGGTCGGCGCCGCTGAGGATGTTGCTTCCCGACTCGAGGGTCTCCGGACGCTCCGTGACGTCCCTGAGGGTCACGTTCGGCACCGCGAAGAGGCAGCATTCTTCCTGCACGGTGCCTGAGTCGGTCAGCACGCATTTCGCGTTCTTTTCGAGCTTCACGAACTCGAAGAGTCCCAATGGCTCGACCGCGCGCACTCGCTTGGCCAGCTTCAAGGACCCCAGCTTCCCGCGCGTGCGCGGGTGCATGCTCCAGATCACTGGGAATGAATACTCGCCGCTGAGCCCGTTGAGCGCTTCTACGAGCTTGCCCAACCGCTCCGGAAGGTCGACGTTCTCCGCTCGATGAAGCGTGACGAGGAAGTAGCCGCCTGCGCGCACGCCGAGCTTCTTGAGGACCTGACTCTTCTCGATCTGACCGGAAAAATGATCGAGGACCTCTTTGATCGGGTTGCCGGTCACCAATATCCGCTTGCCGGCGATCCCCTCCGCGAGCAGATTTTGCCGGCTGCGCTCGGTATAGGGCATCAGAACGTCGCTCGAATGGTCGATGATCCTCCGGTTCACCTCTTCCGGGACGCGATCGTCGAAGCAGCGGTTCCCCGCCTCCATGTGATAGACGGGCACGGCCATCCTCTTGGCGATGACGGCGGCCAGGGCGCTGTTGGTGTCGCCGAGAACCAGGAACCGGTCGGGACGGTGGGAGGCGATGAGCTCCTCGGTCCCGGCAAGGATTTGGCCGATCTGCCGGCCCAAGCTCCCCTTTGCCCCGAGATAATGGTCCGGGGACCGGACCCCGAGCTGCTTGAAGAAGACGTCGTTGAGATTGGGATCAAAATTCTGACCGGTATGGACGAGAACTTGGTCGCACAAGAGGTCCAGGGCCGGGATGACCCGGCTGAGCCGGATGATCTCCGGCCTGGTCCCGAGAACCGTCATGACCTTGAGGCGCTTCATCGACCGATCGCCGCCGACTCGTAGGCGGCGAGCTCCTCGACCATCGCCTCGATGGTCGGGGGTTCTTGATACCCGGCGGCCGCCCACAAGCGCCGGTTTAGCTCGGCGTGCTCGGTCGCGAGGGTCCGGTCCACCGCTGGATCCGCGGCGACGGGAGCGATCTCCAGATCCGGGCGCTCCCATTGTTCGGAGAACCACTTCAGGAGATCGTATTTGCTCGCCGAATCGCCAGGGACGACATGCAGGAGGTTTCCCAGACCCAGGCCTCCTTTGATTGCGCCCGCGCACAGCTTGGCGAAATGGTACGTCGTGACGCCGTTCCAGCGGTGGTTGGTGAAACCGCGGAGCTTGGCGCCCTTGGGCTGCGACAGGAACCAGCCGAGGAGAGAGGCTCTTCCTCCGGGCTCCGGGCCGATGATGGAGCACCGAAGATGATGCACGGAGGCCGAACCGCTTTCGCCCAGGCTCTTCGTCTTTCCGTAGACGTCGATCGCGTCGTGCGGATCCGACTCCACGCAGCGCCCCTTCTTGCCCGAGTAGACGCAATCGGTGGCGATCTGCAGGACTCGAGAGCCCGCGGCCTCGGCCGCCGCGGCCAGCCGCCTCGAGAACACCGCGTTAACGGCGATCGCGCTCTCGACATCCGCCGGCCGATTCTCGTCGATCTTCTGTTTGATGAGCCCGATGCAGTTCACGACGCACCCGGCGCCGTCGATGCCCCGGACAAGCTCAGCGACGGAAGCCCGCTCGGCATCGAGCCGCAGCCATCGGATGCCGGCCTGCGATCCGTCCAGCGGGGCGCGCGCCGTCGCCGTGATTTCGAAGCCGCCGTCGGCCAGCAGCACCCGGAGCACCATGTGCCCCAGCATCCCGGTCGCGCCGGCGACGACCACGCGGGAGCGGCTCAAGCCAACTGCCCCTGGCGCGACTTCAACTCATCCTGGATGTAGGGCAGCTTCAAGAGCAGCTGCGCCATTCCTTCCTCGTCGAGGCGCTTGGTGTTATGGGAGTTGTAGTCCTCCATTTCCGTGATCTTGCGCTCGCCCTGGCTGAAGAACTTCTCGTAGTTCAGGTCGCGGCTGTCGGCCATCACCCGGAAGTAGTTGCCCACGTCCTGCGAGTGAGCCCGCTCCTCCCGCGTGAGGAGAGTCTCGTGAGCCTTCTCGCCGTGACGGGTCCCTATGATCCGGATGGGATTGTCCGCCTCGAAGACTTTCTTCAGAGCCTTGGCGAGGGTCGAGAGCGTCGCCGCCGGGGACTTTTGGACGAAGAGATCGCCGGGCGCCGCGTTTTGGAACGCATAGAGCACCAGATCGATGGCATCGTCCAGGGACATCATGAACCGCGTCATCTCGGGATCGGTGACCGTGATCGGCTCGCCGGCTTTGATCTGGCTCACGAAATGAGGGATGACAGAGCCGCGGGAAGCCATGACGTTGCCGTATCGCGTGGCGCAGAACGTCAGCCCGTGCTCTGCCGCCGTGCGCGACCGCGCGATCGTCACTTTCTCCATCAGCGCCTTGGACATGCCCATCGCGTTGATCGGATACGCGGCCTTGTCCGTGCTCAGCACGACGACTTTCTTGACCTTGGCCGCGGCCGCGGCATCCAGCATGTTGTTCGTCCCGACGACGTTGGTGCGGACCGCCTCCATCGGATAGAACTCGCAGGAAGGGACCTGCTTCAACGCGGCGGCGTGAAAGATATAGTCTGCTCCGTCGGCCGCCTCGCGGATGCTGTCAGGGTTTCGCACATCGCCGATGTAGAACTTGATCTTCTGGCTCTTGTACTGATGCCGCATCTCGTCCTGCTTCTTCTCGTCGCGCGAGAAAACACGGATCTCACGGATTGCCGTGTTCAAGAAACGATTCAGGACGGCATTGCCGAAGCTGCCGGTGCCTCCCGTGATCAAGAGAACCTTACCGTCAAACATAAGCCAGCCTCCGTTCTTGCGCAATCGACGTATAAATCTCGCGGGCCATCGGCGCTATCCTGTCCGACGACAGCTGCCGCTCGGCCATCTCGATGTTGGACCGAGCAGCCGAGTCGATAAACGCATCATCGACAAGGGCTCTCCGGACAGCTCGAGCCACCGCCTCCCGGTCCTCCGGGGGCACGAGGAGACAGGTCTTCCCGTCCTCGACCCATTCGGCAGCCCCCCCAGTGTCGCTCTGTATGGGAAACGAACCCATGATCAGGGCCTCGAGCAGCGACGTGCTGATCGCGTCGCTGATGCTCAGGCCGATCGAGACCCGGGAGCTGCCGTGGTGCCAAAGCATCTCCTCGTGCGGCGTGGTCCACGGGAGAAACTTCACCTTGACCCCCGTTCGCCGCGCAAACGCGCGCGCCTGAGCCTCGATCTCGGGAACATAGATACAAAGTTCGTAGCCGGAGAGCAGCTCCACGCATTTCTCGAGGGCCTCCAGCGCCACCAGCGCCCTGCCGGCCCACCCCTGGTAGCCTTTGAGCATGATCTTGCGCCGGCGCTGCGAAGGCGGCGCCGGGCTGCGAAGACGACGGACTTTTTCGAGATCAAAGCCGCCGCTGTTGGGGAAAACCGGAAGCACCCGCCCTTTGAAGCCGAACTCGCGGCCAAGCCGGACGTCCCGCTGGGTTTCACAGCTGTAATAGTCGCAGCTCGCGAGCGTCTCGCGAATCCGCGGGGCGTGCTCGGGGAACTTGCCGAAGTGATAGATATCGCTGCCCCAATTGGTGACGAGCCAAGTCGGGAAATCCGGACCGAGAGCCCTCTTTGCAGCCAGTCCGAGATAGCCCGCGTGCTGAATCTCCATCGTGTGGATGATGTCCGGTCTCACGCTCCGGATGACATCGCAGAGATGCGCGAAGTGGTCCCGCCGCAGAAGCAGTTTGCGTAAAACACGCACCGGGCGCCAGGCTCCTGCGCTGGTGGCCCGGTAGGTCTTTACGCCCGCCGGGAGCTCCGGATGGAAGAGCCCAATATCGATCGATGGGAACAAGTGAATGTCCCAGCCCTGGCCGGAAAGCTGGTTGATCCAGCGTGCCGTATGCACGCTGTTGGACAACGCCAAAAACAGTACTCGCATCCTAAAGAAACTTTTCGATGAGGCCGTACGCAGGCGGGTACGTCTTGCGATAATACGCGGGAACGTAGCAGTTGGCGCACTCCGGGCTAGGCGCAGACACGCCCGGCTGGGTATGACAAAGCATGGCCTTGCGACGGAATTCTATGTAGTTCTTGCCGAGCCAGATATCGTAGAAGGACTCCTTATTCACGTTGCCCATCACCTCGTTGCAACCGCGACAAGGAAAGACGTCTCCGTTGCTGTTGACGATCACGGACTCATGAGGATCGAAACAGGGGAGGTTCCGGTCAAATCGCCGGGCGAAATAGCTCCAGAACTGTTTGAAGGTCGATTTTCCCGTCAGCCTAATGAGAGTCGACTCCACCTCATCGGCCTCAGCCTCGTCAAGGAACGGGCCGCGAGCCGTCGCAAGCGGATCATAGGGCGTGTAGTTGACGTGGATTCGCGGATATTGCGATGCGAACTCATGAAGCAGCGGGATCTCCTTATAGTTGTATTTGCTGATGGCGTTGTTGAAGATCACCTGCATGCCGCCGTCGGCCGCCGCCTTCTTATAGACGTAGTCAATGGCGCGCTTGACGTTTTCCAGGGTTGTGTCATCCTGGATGCCGTGCATCAGTTTATAAGTCTCTGGAACCAGGCTATTGACGCTGATAACGAGCGATTTAAGCCCCGCTGCGATCAAGTCTTCGGCCATGCGCGCGGAAAGCAAGGTTCCATTCGTCGTGATGACGGTGGGAATTCCCTTTTCCGACGCGTAAGCGACCATCGGCACGGTGTTCTTGTGAAGCAGCGGCTCGCCCCAGCCCGAGAAATCAAGCGTCTTCGTCTTGAGCCGGGCCATGTCCTCTATGATGCGCTTGGCGGTCTCAAGAGGCATCGTCAAACCCGCTTTGTCCTTGCGAAAGCCGCGCCAGTAATCCGACCGATCCTCGTCGGTCATCGTGGGAGAGTGCGTTCCACAGAAGAAGCATTTCCAATTACAGGCGATGCCCGGGGCGATCATCGCGAAGTTGATGCTTCCGGGCATGCCCGTGACCTTGCTCGCAAGCCACTCGACGTCGCTATCCTTAACTCTGGCGACGGCATCGGGACGCTCGCCGTCCTTGCGATGAATCTCGTATCCAAGACGCGAAATGGTCGCTTTGACGGCGGATTTAAGCTTAGGGCGTATGCCTAAGAGAGACATGAATTTCGGATATTCTAGCTAATTGGCCCGACGGTGGAAAGCGCCATAAGCAGGGCCTTGCGCCCGGCGCGGCGGAAGCCCCGCCGGAAGAAGCGCCTCGCTAGCGAGAGATAGGCCAACGGCAGGGCCTGTCCGGAGGCCGCCCGCAACTCATCCCTGGAAATGCCATCCAAAAAGCGACAAAGCAGGGCGTTGTTCTCTTCGCGGACAGACGCCCTCATCGTGCGGGTCCCTTGACCGGGATGCATGCGGCCCTGGATAAGCGTCTCGCGCATTTGCACGAAGTCGTACTTGAAGGACATCTTAAACCACAAGTCGTAGTCTTGGGTGGTGCGTAGATTCTCGTCGAAAAGGCCGCAGCGGTCAAAAGCGGCCCTGGGGACAAAGAGTGAGCACCCATGAAGGAATGAGCCGGCGGCCAGACGAAAACGGAAAGCAAAAGGCGAAATCTCCGGGATTCGAACAGCCGTGATGAGGTTTCCGCGGGAGTCGATCAAGTCGAAGTCGGAGTAGAGGATGACGTCAGATCGTCCCAACTCCCGGAACCGCGCAACCTGGCGCTCCACCTTGTTTGGGTAATACACATCATCGTGGGAGAGCCAAGAGAAAAACTCTCCCCGCATATGATGGATTCCGTGGTTGAGAGCCGAGCCGGCGCCACCATTCGGCTTGTAGAAATAGCGGATCAGGTCGCCATAAGACTGGGCAATTCTCTCCGTCTCTCCCTTGTCGGGGGAGCCGTCGTTGATAACGAGAAGTTCCGTGTTCGGGTAAGTCTGGCGTAGCGCACTGTCGATTGCCTCGCGTAGGTAGTCGGCGGCTTTGTAGGCCGGAATGATGATCGAAACGAGAGGCTTACTCTCCATGACAGGTCATGAAGGAACGGCGGCTGGCCTCGGCTCAGGCTCCGTCTTTGCTTCAAGCCTTTCTATGAGTTGGTTGCCAAGCCGAAGGAACGGTTTCTCCAGAAAGATGAACGAAAACGCGGCGATGGCGATCGTCGTCCCACCAATCACCGGAACATAGACTAGGAGCGTTTTAACCTCCGGCCAGCTTGACGTCAGGTGCCAATGCAGAATCAGGTAATCGACCAGCGTTGCCCGCATTAAAACCACGACATGCAGGATATAAATGCAGTAGCAGCGAACCCCGACCCAGCGCAACCAGCGCCGATTAAGAGCCCGATGAATCAAGGTCTGCGGCAGCAGCACAGCCGTCAGCACAAGCACGACTGTAACCTCATGCGGAATCGGCGCGCCGAAAGCCGTTGCCACGAAAAGGGCTCCCGTCACAGCGTCGAGCCAAGTTATCCACCTGCCATCGCCCGCGAGCCTATTCACCCGACCCCAAACCTGCGGATCGCAAAACGTCTGGTAAAGGATGATACCGAGGAAGAAAAACTGAAAATAAAAAGGCGCGCTGCGCTCGATAAAGCCATTCGCTGTTGGGACGCCCGCCGGCATGGCGAACTGCTTCCATAAGGCGGAAATCAAGTA
The DNA here is from genome assembly GCA_027452025.1 of Elusimicrobiota bacterium. GTDB lineage: Bacteria > Elusimicrobiota > Elusimicrobia > UBA1565 > UBA9628 > DAIDHI01. The sequence goes on from DAIDHI010000098.1 coordinate 34,607, forward strand.
AGTGAGAAAAAGTAGGCGGAGCGCGTTGAGTCGGTTGAGGAAGCGATAAATATGTGGAAAAATTGCGTAGAAAACCTCTTCGATGAAAAGGGACCAGGATGGGATGATGGGCAGATAGCCCGGCTTGTAAAAGATGAAGCCGAAGTAAAAGAACATGTTAGCCAGGAGCACCTGGTGCGAGAAGAACCCTCCAAAGAACTGCACTAGCAGGATCGCCCACCAGAGGGGCACAATCCGAAAAAAACGCCGGATGTAGAAGTTGCGCTTGGGCGATGCCTCGTGCGCCGCTCTCCTGGAATAGGAGCCGAGGATCAGGAAACCGCTCGCGCAGAAAAATAACTCAACGCCCCATCCACCGCCGATGCCGATAAGAGCCCTTGCGAGCGTGAAATGCGCGTGGACTGAGTCGAAGCAGTGGAAGAGCATGACATAAAGGGCGGCCAACCCGCGTACCGCGTCGATACCTTCGATCCTTTTGCTCGCCATCAAGGCATCCGGAACAAAGAGATTTCCTTGCCACGTACGAGCGCCGTTGCCCCGGGCACTTCATGTTCGGTGGTTAGCAGCAGGGCCTGCCCCATCGCGGGAACCTCAGCAATCGCTTCAAAACGCGGCGGAATCGGCGCGATCAACATCACACGCGCCATCTGGACCCAAGCGCTGGTACTTCGCCACCGGTCATCCACATAGAGGCTCGTCGCAGGATCGGCTGCAAGTTGCCCCAAGATCGAGTGCCCCACATGGTCGCAGTCGTAGGCGGCAAAGAATGGGACGCTCCCGGTATCCCGGCTCTGCACGCGATTCTGCCACGCGGCCACGGCAACCATCAGCGCAGCGATCGCCTTTAGGCCCGCCGAGCGATCTCGAGAAAGGAGCCAAGCCGGAGCAAGAATGAGCAAGAAGAAGGCGGCGTTCGTGCTCCAAGCACTTGCTCCCGGGAAAGACAGAACGCCGTCCCGGTAAGCCGCGGCAAACGGATCAAGATGAGCCGGCCAGCCGGCGAGCAAGAACGCCATGAGCACCGCGGCAACGGCGAGGAGCGCCGTCTTGTCAAATTCGTCTAGGTATCTCGCACCGACAACCACTGGCAGCAAGGCGAACGGCATAAGATAGCGGCCGTGGTATATGTGCGGGCCGTCGAGAGGTGTGAAGAGAGGGATCACCACCACGCTCCCGGCCCAACAGAGGAGAGTCATCGCCAAAAGCGGGTCGTCGAGGACGCGCGCGGGCCTAGAAACGGTCAACCAAAGCAGGAATATCCCGGCGGCCGTTCCCGGTGAGATCAGCAGGTAAGCGAGGATTCTCGGCACCCGATCCAGCCAATAGTAAATACTTCTCAAAAGGGGGTTGCTCAGGCAGGAGTTGACGTAAGTCGCTCCGCCTTGTGGCAGGATGGCGGCCATCCAACTTCTCTCCGCGAACGTGATCGCGGCAAAGACGACGAACGTAAGCAGTGCGCCGCGCCAGCGCACGACCCGCTGGCAGGAAATGATCCCAGCTAGCTGCGCTGCGACAAGGATGAGCAGCGCCAACACGGGAATATTCCCGACTGCTTTCGTCGCCGGCAAGGAGGCCAGCAAAAGCCCAAATAAGACGTTTTCGAGCGGCGGGCCAAAATGCAGCTCGGCTTGAGCCGCGAGGAACGTGAAAGCAACCAAGGGAATATAGAGAGGCTCGGAAAGAATCCACCGCGTATAATGGAGCGTGCACGGCGATAGCACTACCAGGAGGGCAGCGGCGGCGCTGGGCGCGCTGCGCCAGCGCGAGTACCGCCGTAGGAGCTGATAAACTGGAACGAAGAGCGTTGAATAAGCCGTGATATTCAGTAGACGGATCGCCAGGAAGATGCGCGCATTATCCCGAAACAATGCGTAGGCGGGCGAGATAAAGATGGCGTAAAGCGGTGGATAGATCAAATCGAAGACCCGGTCCATCCGAAGGCTTCCGAGGATGCCGAGCCTTTTGGCCATATCCGTATAAATCCAGCTGTCGCCAAAAGCAGCGACCAAACCAGAACCAGTGAGCCGAGAGTAAGCAAATACGGTTAGGAAGGAAACTAGGTAACCAGCCAGTCCTGTGACAATTGGACGATCCTCGGCGAAGCGACAAAGCCTCCCTATGCAGCCAAGCGCAATGCCTGGATCATGGGTGGAAAGCTGCGCGGTCTCTTTAGATGCTTGGGAACCGCTTCTCAGATTCGTGAGCTCCCGCGTTCAAGGATGCCCTTCTTGACGAAGGACAGCGGTCCGACTATGAGGGACCCCAGCCTATATCGCCGCGACCCCACCAAACGTTCGACCTCACTCTGTTTGGCGTCCAGCGCTCGACTCAAAGCATCGACCTTATCCCTAAGATTCGCATTCGCGGCCTCGAGCTGTCGGTACCGCAAGTCGGACTGCTCCGACGATTTCGCGTAGCTGGCCGATATCTTAGCCGCTTCCTCCTTCATCCTCTCAATCTGGTTGCGAGCCTGGCGCGACTCGATGGCGACCCGGTCCCGTGATTCAATCAGGATGGAAAGTAGCTTTTTCCTTTCGAGCGCGGCCTCGCTCTGATCATGACTCGTCAACGACGTGACCGCACGCTCGATCTCCTGTGCCGCGGTCTCATAGGATCGCCCGACCCAATCGTATTCCGCCACCAGGATACACCTCCCATCGGTTTCCACTTTAACCACTCTCGAGCAGTAACCGACCTGCTTAAGTATCGACAGGCATCGTTCCATGCAATAGGGTGAATGGATCTCGATCAAAACCATCGGCCTATAACGCGTCAGGACTCCGTTGCCGCCCGAAAGAACGAGGTGCTCGGCACCCTCCACATCCACTTTGATCAGCCCCGGTGGAGGTATCTCAGGATTCTCCTCAAAAAATTCGTCAAGCGTAATGGCCTGCGCCTTCACGTTGAAGAACCCTTTCTCGATGAATTGTTCCGGCGGCAGAGTGGTGTGCGCCCCCTCGACGAATCCGGCCGAGCTGTAACCGTTGTCCACCTGATCGCTGGCGGTGAATTCGACGAGCGCCCGCGCTCCCGAAATCGCTACGGGCGCAATCAAGATCTTTTCGGCCAGAGCTCGATTTTTCGAAAGGTTCAGACGCAGCCTTCGCAAATTTACCGGGTTGGGCTCAAATGCCACGACGCAGCCCCCCTCAGCGACGAGGGCCGCGAGGTGAAGAGAAACTAGGCCGATATGGGCGCCAATATCGAGGGCGCTCTTGGCCTTCAAATCAGCTTGGCTCGCTAAAGAAAGCAGAAGCGTCTCAAAGGTCCCCGCGAGAAAGGCGCGGTGCGACGGGTTGGTCTTCGCAACGAAGACCTCAGCGCCCTCGAGAGGACCGGACTCGACCCGATCCCAGGCCGGGGAGATAGCCCTTCGGAACGAATATTCGAGCTCGTCGGGCCTCCATAAGCCGGCGAGGGGATAGCCGGCAGCCTTGAGAGCTCCCCAGGTCGTCGCAAAATCCCGAACCAGGCCGCGGCATCGGCCGTTGCCCTTGATATATAAGTCGCGGAGGGAAACCGACTCAAACCCGGCGGAGGCGAGGAATGCAGGCAGAGACTCTTCGCTGAACTTATTGCAGTGCATCCCCCTAGTTGCGTCCCTGAAGTCCGAGCCGTCCAACTCCTCGTCACTGGCGTTCTCATTAAATCCCTGGGAAATAGCATCATTATCGAAGCGGTAAATAGGCGTTGATATGGCCAAGACCCCGTGGGCGGACATCATGCCTCTGATGATGCCCAAGACCTCCGCCAGCTCGACTCTGGGGACATGCTCGACGAAGTCAAGCATCAGGACAATATCGAAGGAGCCGTTCCCGACGATCTCGGCTCTCTTCTCCCGAAGGATTTCCAAGGCATCGCCACAATACAAATCCGCCGCGACGCCGTGCCGCTTCAGGTGATCCGAGGCAATTTCGAATGCGGGTTGCGCAAAGTCGAGCCCCACGAGCGAATCGGCGCCGGCATCATGCGCGAACTTAAGGGCTTCGCCTCTTCCAAATCCGAGCTCGAGAACCCGCGCGCCGTGAAACTCAAGCCTCCGGAGGAGCGCCTTATCCCGCTCCCGGATGTCGCCTCGTTGAAATGCCTCGACTCCCTCGACCCCGCAGCCTAACGGCCGTCCGGACGAATCGACGCCCAGGAAGTAGCCCCTATTGTATTTTTCTTTCAAGTACCCCATGTCACCGACCAACCGAAGCTTCCGTCTCCTGGAAGGACGCGTCGAAGTCATACCGCAATTGACCCAGGACCGTAGCCTCTGAGGGCTCCGACTTCAAGTGAACCAAGTTCGTATATTCCGCCAGAGGCTCCAGGTGATTCTGCCGCCCCAGCGCGATGGCTGGCGACAGGAAATAATCGCCCTTAGCCAGCGCGAACGGTAGGCGAACCTTGTAGGTTAGGGTGCCGCTGTCGCAATACAAGGGGTCCACATCGCAGCGCCCATCGAGAACGGACGTCGCCAGGTCGTTGATGACGAAGCCGCGAGAGGTCTCGAAGCGGATGCCAAAGAGCAGATTGGGCTGGACGCCAGTCTCCTGGATGATTCGCTGGATCCTCTCCCTATCCCACCGCACGCGGAGCTCTATCGTCAGTTCGTCTCGCCCACGGAGGATGTTCGGCTGCCCAAGGCCGAGTATCCGAATCTCCGTCAACTCGGCTCCGCCGCGCCCATAGGCACTCCCCTTGGGCCCGGGCACGGCACTGAGGCGGTAGCTTCCGACTGCGCCCGGGGCGCTGTCCGTGTCAAGATGCGCCGAAGCCCCGCCCCCCGGGGAGTCGCCTTTTGGAAAAAGGATGCCGAGGTAGGCCGTCGCTGCTTCCCCAGCCGACCCGCTAAATTGAACCACGCCTTTGTTGAGTACCAAGCCCCTGGTCGCAAACGTCTTTACGGTGGCGTAATCGTGCGAGACGAGGATGATGGTCGTCCCGTCCGACTTCAAGGCGTTCATATGGTCTAGACACTTTTTCTGAAATTTTGCGTCCCCGACGGACAATGCCTCATCTACTACCAGTATGCATGGATCGACGTGCACCGCCGCCGCAAACGCGAGGCGGACGTACATTCCGCTGGAATAGGTTCTAACGGGCCGGTCGATGAAGTCCCAAAGCTCGGAGAAATCCACGATCCGGTCAAATCGGGCAAGAGTCTCCCTCTCGGACAACCCCGCAATCGAGCAGCTGAGCATCACATTCTCGCGGCCCGTGAAATCGGGGTTGAACCCGGCCCCGAGTTCCAAAAGGGCGGCAATCCGACCACCCACCTCAACGAAACCGGTCGTTGGGGTTAGTGTTCCACAAATCAGCTGAAGCAGTGTGGATTTGCCCGAGCCATTTCGCCCCAAGACTCCGAGCACCTCGCCGCGTGCCAACTCAAGGTTCACGTCCTGCAAAGCCCAAAAGGCGTTAGAGGCTCCGCCCGGCGGGGCAGATATCCTTAACCTCGCCAAGGGCGATTTCAGGATGTGCTTTACGAGGTCGCGTCGGGTCCCGAAGACGCGGTAGCACTTCCCGAGGCAACATGCACGAAGCGCTAATTTGTCTCCGATCGTGCTCGACATTGTTCCAATCTCGACGATAAACCGCTATGATACATCTTTCCTTCGGGGCTGCCTATGCCTATGGATTTCGTTCACAAGCCGCCGCCGCTCTCTCCGGTCTCGCTCATCGAGTCAATGACTAGGAATGCGTATCTGGTCTCCCAACTGACCAAGCGCGAGATCAGCGCCCGCTACCGCGGTTCTATCGCTGGGATGGCCTGGACCATTCTCAATCCCCTGATTCTCTTGGCGATGTACGCCGTGGTGTTCGGGGTCATCTTCAAAACAAAATGGGACACCGGGACGACAAACCCCGGCAAGTTCGATTATCCGCTGGGTCTCTTCGCCGGCCTCATTGTCGTCACCTTCTTCAACGAGTGCCTCAACCGCTCGCCGACGCTGATCCTTAACAATGCCAACTTCGTGAAGAAGGTCGTCTTCCCGCTGGAGGCCCTCGTCCCCGTCATGGTCTTTTCGGCCCTGTTTCAAGCGCTGGCGAGCTTCGTCGTGCTGACCGCTTTTTATGCGTGCGTGCACGCGCCACTGGGTCCGGCGATCCTGCTCGCCCCCCTGGTCCTGATTCCCCTAGTGTTCATGACCGCAGGAATCTGCTGGTTCCTAGCATCCCTCGGCCTCTTCTTGAGGGATATGAGCCAGATCATGGTATTCGTCACAACCATCATCATGTTCGTCAGTCCGGTTTTTTACCCGACCAGCCAGATACCTGTCTTCTTTCGTAAATTCATAATTCTCAATCCGATTGCGGTTATCATAGAGCAATTCCGGGCGATAGTCCTCATTGGCCAGCCTCCGGATCTACGGACTCTCGGCGCTTATTCGCTGGCCGCGATCCTCGTGTGCAGCGCTGGCTATGCGTGGTTCCAAGCGACTCGGCACGAGTTCGCCGATGTCATCTGAGCCGCTCGTCTCGATCGTCGTCCCTGTCTACAACGGCTCCAACTACCTCCGCGGAGCGATCAAAAGCGCGCTCGCCCAAACCTACCGCAGCGTCGAGATCATCGTCGTCGATGACGGCTCCGATGACGACGACAAGACGGGGGCCATCGCGCGCTCCTTCGGCGACCGTATCCGCTATTTCCGCCGCGAGCACGCCGGGATCGCCGCGACCCTGAATTTCGGCATCTCCCAAATGGCCGGCCGCTATTTCTCCTGGCTGTCCCACGACGACGAGTATTATCCGCAGAAGTTGTCCGGCCAGGTCGCTCTTTTGCAGCGCCTGGGCCGAGAGGCCGTGGTTTACGGCGATTACGATCTGATCACCGCCCGAGGCCGCGTGCTCTCGCGCGTGCGCAAGATCGCCTTGAAGCCCCGCCACCTGCGCTACCATCTTTGCACGGGCCGGCCCATCCACGGCTGCACGCTGCTCGTTCCAAAGCGCTATTTCGAGGAGTTCGGCCTATTCGACGAAGCCGTGCCGACGACGCAGGACACCGACTTATTCTTCAAATTCGCCTCGAAGCACGATTTCGAATACCTCCCCGCCCCTGTCGCCAAACTCCGCGTCCATCATAAGCAGGGGTCCGCGGCGCGGGCCCACCACCTCGAATGCGACCGCATGGCTCTCGGCTTCCTGGCGCAGCTGGAGAGGGACAACACGCTGCCTCCTGCCGAGAAGGCCAAGCTGCTCCTCATGGTCGCCTGCCGGCTCAAGCGCAAACGGCTGCCGAAATCCTCGAAACTGGCCTATCGCATGTCGCGCGCCATCAAGCCGGCCGCCGCGAGCACGGCCCGCTACTGGGCCCACGTGCTGCTGGCCCCGGCGTTTTGGCTGCGCTACCGGGTGCTCGCCGTCGTCAGGCGCTTCGCTTAGGCCTCCGTGTCAACTCACTAAGAAATGTTCCCGAGTAGGCCCTGGTCCGTTCGGTCATTAGATTGATCGATTGATCGGCGTGCCCGGACGCAGATCCGCCGGCAGCCGTAGTCCGTTCATCTCGTTCCAAAGAAGCAGTCCCGTC
>DAIDHI010000099.1 GCA_027452025.1 Elusimicrobiota bacterium
CGCCGCGCGCGCGGCCGCGTCGGCTCGCGCCGACTTGAGCCGGGTCGCGCCCATCTCCGCGGGCGCCCGGGCCGCCGGCGCCTCGCCGGCGCGAAGCGCCGGTCGCCTCGACGGCTTTTGGTCGGGAGGGCGCCTGGCCGCCGCGGCGCCCGCCGTCCTCGCCGCGCCCGGCGCCCTGGCGCGTTTCGGGGCCCTGCTCGGTCCGGTGCGGCCCTACGCCGCCGGCGCCGCCGTCCTGGCCGGCACCTACGCCCTTCAACGCGCAGTGCACTGGGGAATCGATCGCCTCCCCGGCAGCAGGAAATGGGACCCGACGACCCGCGACAACATGCGCTTCGCGGGCACGATCGGCTCCTGGATCGTCGGCGCCGCCGTCGGCCTCCATCTGGCGCACGTCGAGACGAGCAAGCTCATCGCCACCGTCGGCGTCGCTTTGACTTTGGCGGTCAAGGACACGGTCAGCAACGTCTTGCAGGCCGTCGTCTTCCTGGTCCGCCGTCCTTTCGTGCCGGGAGAGAAGATCCGCATCGCCGACACCCTCTACTCGGTCGACGATTTGCAGCCTCAATTCGTCAAGCTGCGCAAGGAGGCCCAGCTCGTCACGGACGCGCCGGCCGCCGCCCCCGCCGGCTATGCCGTCGTTCCGATCGCGCAGGTGGACCCGCTGGCTCGCGCCGTCGACGAGAAAGGCCGCAGATTCGCCGTCATCCCCGCCCCGGCCGGCGCCGCGCCGCGGGAATACGCGATCTATTATTACTCGCTGCTGGCCGCCACGCCCTTCACTTTGTTTAGGCCCTACGTCGAAAAGCCGGAGCGGCTGCGCCGCGAGCAGCTCGGCCGGGCGCTGCGCTCCAGGCCGTGGACTCCCACGATCAAGGCCGCGCTGTTGTCGCTGCGCGAGGCTCCTCCGGCCCAGCTGCTGAAGACTTCGGCCGCTCTCGGCGCCGCGACCGCGCTGGCCGTCTTCGCGCCCGCCCTCCAGGCCCACTGGGGGGTCGTCGCGCAGGCCCTGCCCTGGCTCAGCGGCGCCAGCCGCATCTGGGCGACTTGGGAAGCCTCCCGGCTGGTGGCCGACGTGCTGCCGCGGCTGAGCGCGCGCGCGGGCTGGACGCGGCGCACGGAGATCCTGTCCCGGCTCGGCCTCCAGGCGGCCATCTTTTTGTCCGGGATGAACGGCGCCCTGGCCGCCATGAGCTTCAATTGGCACACGATGATGACCAGCCTCGGCGTGACGGCCGCCGCCACCGCCTGGGCCTCGAGCGACATCCTCAGCAACCTGGCGACGGGCTTTCGCCTGCGCTGGACGCGCCCGTTCAAGGTCGGCCAAAGCGTGGCCGTGGGCGCGCATACGGGCGGGCTGTTGGAGATGGACCCTTTTTATATCATCCTCAAACCCTCTGAAGGCATGCAGACGCTCGTGCCCTATTCCATCCTCTCCTACACGGAGCTTCACTCGACGGAGAGAGATCCTGGAGCCGCCCCCAAATGACCGAAGCCGTCCTCGAAGAGCGCAGGAAAGACCTGCGCAACATCGCCATCATCGCCCACGTCGACCACGGCAAGACCACGCTCGTCGACGCCCTGCTCAAGCAGACGGGCAGCTTCAACGTCAGGCCCGACGAAGCGCAGGAGCAGGTGCTCGACGCCAATCCGCTCGAGCGCGAGCGCGGCATCACGATCCTCGCCAAGAACACCTCCGTGCCGTATAAGGGCGTGACGATCAACATCGTCGACACCCCCGGCCACGCCGACTTCGGCTCCGAGGTCGAGCGCATCCTCAAGATGGTCGACGGCTGCCTGCTCGTCGTCGACGCCGTCGAGGGGCCGATGCCGCAGACGCGCTTCGTGCTGCGCAAGGCGCTGTCGATCGGCCTCCACCCGATCGTCGTCATCAACAAGATGGACCGGCCGCACATACGGCCCAGCGAGGCACTCAACAAAATCTTCGACCTGTTCATCGACCTGGGCGCCTCCGAGCCGCAGATGGAGTTTCCCGTCGTGTATGCCGCCGGCAAGGCCGGCTGGGCGAGCCTGAAGGTCGACGAGCCCGGCAAGGACATGGTGCCCCTGCTCGACGCCATCCTGCAGAACGTCCCCGGTCCGCTCGTCGACGCCTCCAAGCCGCTGCAGATGCTCGTCACGATGCTCGACTACAGCAATTATCTGGGCAAGATCGGCATCGCGCGCATCCTCAACGGCAAGATCGCCAAGAACGACACCGTCGCCCTCATCAAGCCCGACGGCAAGGTCATCAACGGCCGCGTCACGATGCTGCAGAAATACTTCGCCCTCCAACGCCGCGACGTCGACGCCGCGCAAGCGGGCGACATCGTGGCCCTGGCCGGCCTGGAGACGATCAACGTCGGAGACACCGTCAGCTCCGCCGAAAACCCGCAGGCCCTGCCGCCGCTGGAGATAGACGAGCCCACGCTCTCGATGGAGTTCATGGTCAACAACTCCCCCTTCGCCGGCCGCGAGGGCAAGTTCGTGACGGGCCGCCACATCAAGGAGCGCCTGCTCAAGGAGCAGCAGATCAACGTCGGCCTCAAGATCGAGCAGATGCCGGGCGAAGGCAACTTCAAGGTCTCCGGCCGCGGCGAGCTGCACCTTTCCGTCCTCATCGAGACGATGCGCCGCGAGGGCTACGAACTCTCCGTCTCGCGGCCCGAGGTCATCTACAAGACGGTGCACGGCCAGGTCCAGGAGCCCATGGAGCACCTGGTCGTGGACGTCCCCACGGAATACCAGGGCGCGCTCATCGAGAGCCTGGGCCGGCGCTGCGCCCAGATGCTCAACATGGCGCCGGAAGGCACCAAGCGCGTGCGCCTGGAATACGTCATCTCCTCTCGCGGGCTCATGGGATTCAAGTCCGAGCTCATGACCATGACGAAAGGCACCGGCATGATGCACCACTCCTTTCACGGCTACGGCCCCAAGGGCCCCGATCCAGCCCAGCGGCCCAATGGCGTGCTCATCTGCAAGGAGGCGGGCACGACCACGGGCTACGCCCTTTCCAATCTCCAGGAGCGCAGCGCCTTCTTCGTGCCCCCCGGCGTCGACGTCTACGAGGGCATGATCGTGGGCACCAACTCCCGCCAAGTGGACATGGTGGTCAACCCCTGCAAGGCCAAGGCGATGAGCAACATGCGCTCGAAGGCCTCGGACGAGGCCATCCAGCTCGAGCCTCCGAAGATCCTGTCTCTCGAGCAGTCGCTGGAGTTCATCGACGGCACGGAGCTCGTCGAGGTAACCCCCAAGAGCATCCGGCTGCGCAAGAAGTTCCTCAACGCCAACGAACGCAAGCGGGCCTACAAGGACAGCAACGAAGCCGGCGGCTGACGCGGCCGAGGGCCGTCCGTAGTCGCCCTCACCCGCGGGCCAAACCGTTGCTACAATGAGGTAGGGAGCGTCGAGGCCTCCGTGGCGCAACGAGAGGCTCGCTTGCGAGACGCCCCGACGGACAGGGTGGCCATCTAAGGACGGCCACCCTGATTTTTTTGGAGGCGCGGCGGGACGAAACGTTGCGACATCCGCCTATCGGAACGCCGCAAGGTCGGTCAGGATCCCCCCGGCCCGGCGAACCGCGGGGCCGTCCATTACGGACGGCCTCGCTTATTTTTGGAGCTGCTGCGCCGCGGCCCAGAGCCGGTAATAGGCTCCTTTGCGCGACAGCAGCTCCTGGTGAGTCCCCGCCTCGACCGCGCGGCCGTGATCCAGCACCACGATCACGTCGGCGCCCTTGATGGTCGGCAGATTGTGGGCGACCACGAAGGTCGTGGGCTTGGCGCCGTCCGAGAGGATCTGATCGAGCGTCTGCTGGATCTCCCGCTCGGTCTGCTTGTCGAGCTTGGCCGTGGCCTCGTCGAGCACGAGCAGCCGCGGCTTCTTGAGCAGGGCGCGCACGATCGCGACGCGCTGGGCCTGGCCGCCGGAGAGGGTGCCGCCGCCCTCGCCCACGCGGGTCTCCAGGCCCTGCGGAAACGCCTTGCTGTCGAAGACGAAGTCGGCCTTGGCCGCGCGGATGGCCGCGAGAAGCTCCGCCTCGCCGGCCCCCTCGTTGCCGTAAAGCATGTTGTAGCGGATCGTGTCGTTGAACAGGCGCGTCTCCTGCGGCACGACGGCGATTTGCCGGCGCAGGCTGTCCAAGGTGACCTTCGAGATATCCTGCCCGTCGATGAGGACCCGTCCCGACTGCGGATCCCAGAGCCGCTGTAGCAGCCTCAGCACGGTGCTCTTGCCCGAGCCCGTTTCGCCCACGAACGCGACCGTCTGGCCGGGCTTGACATCCAGCGACAAGCCCTCTAGGCCGCCGCCCTTGTTGTCCGCGGAATACCGGAAAGAGACGTTTTCGAAGCGCACGTCGCCTTGCGAGACCTTGAGAGGCCGCGCCCCCTCGGCGTCGCGCACGCGCGGCCGGCGGGCCAGCCAGCGCCGGATGATGGCCGTCTCGCCGTGCGATTGCTTGTAATCCAGCCACGCCGAGGACAGGCCGTCGAAACCGCCCTTCACGAAGCCGGCGTAGAGCGTCATCGCGACGATCGTGCCGAGGCTGACGCCCATCGCGAAGGAGATCAGCCACGCGCCTCCGATGAACAGGGAATACTTCGTGAAGAAATCCGTCAGGGAGCTGCCGAGCGCGTGAGCCAGGGCCATGTAGCGCGCCCCCGGCAGCCCGGACTGCGCCAGGGCCTCGGCGCGCTGCGCGTTGCGGGCGACCTCGAACTTCTCCTGGCCCAGCATCTTGATCGTCTGGATGTGCGAGAAGGCCTCCTGCGTCGAGCGGCCGTACTCCGCGCGGCGTCGGCTGAACTCCACGTAGGTGGCTTCCATCTTCTGCCCGAAATAACCGTTGAGGACGCCTAGGCCCGGCATCAGGGCGAGCACGGCCAAGCCCACGGCCAGGCTCGCGTGCAGCAGCAGCGCGGAGCCCGCGATCAGGCTGATCAGGTTCTCGACGATGGGCAGGCGGTCGTCCACCGTCTTGCGCGCCAGGCTCTCGGCGTCCTCCTTGAGGCGGCTGGCCTGCTCGCTTGAATCGTGCTTTATGTGGAAGCTCATCTCGCGGCGCAGCAGCCGGTCCATCAGACGCGTCTGGATGTCCCGCAGGACCCGGGCGCTGAGGATCCCCGAGAGCTTCGACGTGCCCCAGTCGAGGCCGATGAGCGCCGTCAGGGTGGCCGCGATGAGCAGCGTCGCGTGGCTGAGCGCGGCTCCGAAGGCGGCCAAGCCTCCGGCTCCGGCGGCAAACTCGGCGGCGTCCAGCATGCGGCCGAGCAGCCAGGAGCTGACCAGCCACAAGCCGGAGTCGAGCGCCATCAACGCGGCCGCGCCGGCGATCATCCAGCGATAGCGGCGCAAAATCGGAGAAAGCACGCGGTCGCCCGCCAGCCACGGCTCGACCGAGCGCCATGCCGCGCGCAGCCGGCCGCGCACGGAGAGGCGGCGCTTCGCGGAGAAAGCCCTCGCCGGCGCGGCCTCCGCGGCCCCGGACGCCGCCTCCGCGGCCGGCGAGGCCGGGGCTTCGGCGGAAGCCTCCCCGTCTTCGGGAAGCTCCCGGCCGTAGCCGCCCTTCTTCCAAAGCTCGGCGTAGCGGCCCCCGGCCGCGAGAAGCTCGGCGTGCGTCCCGGACTCCACGATACGGCCTCGGTCGAGCACGTGGATGCGGTCGGCGTTGGCGATCGTGGTCAGGCGGTGCGCGATGACGATCGTCGAGGGCTTGCGGCCCGCCTCGCCCCCGGCCAGCCCGTCGAGCGCCTTCTGGACCACCTTCTCCGAGGCGTTATCGAGCGCCGAGGTGGCCTCGTCCAGGATCAAAAGAGAGGGCTTGCGCAGCAGCGCGCGCACGATGGCGATGCGCTGGCGTTCGCCGCCGGAAAGACGGTCCCCGCCCTCGGAAACCTGAGTGTCGAGCCCTTGGGGAAAGAGCTGCTTGTTGTAGACGAACTCGGCCTTCGCCTGCCGGATCGCCGCGGCCAGCCGCTCGTCGGAGACGCCCTGGGCTCCGTAGATCATGTTGTAGCGGATCGTGCTGCTGAAGAGCCTCGTGTCCTGCGGCACGACGGCGACGTGATCGAGGAAGGACTGCCGGGCGACGCCGCGCAGGTCCCGGCCGTCGACCAGGATCCGGCCCGACTGCGGGTCCCAGAGCCGCAGCAGCAGCCGCGAGATCGTGCTCTTGCCCGAGCCGGTCTCGCCGACGAAGGCCACCGTCTGCCCGGGCTCAACGCGGAAGCTCACGTCCTGCAGGACGCTGCCGTCGGACTTGCGCGACGGATAGGCGAAGGAGACGTCCTGGAAGGCGACGCCTCCCTTGTAGTCCGCGAGGACCTCGGCGCCCGGGGCGTCGGCGATGGCGGGCTCCCGGTCCAGCAGCCGCCTGACGATCTTAGAGGAGCCGGCGTTGCTCTTGATCAGGAGGAAGGCGCGGGACAAGCCCATGAAGCCCACGCTGGCGAAGGAAGCGAAGAGACTGAGCTGCACCACCTGTCCGAAGGTGATGACATGCGAGACCGCCAGCCACCCTCCGGCGATGTAGATGAAATAGCTCGTAAAGAGCGAGGTCAGCGCGCCCGACAGGACGCCGAGCCGGGCGCTGAGCTTGACGATGCGGCGGCTGACGCCGTAGAGCCGCTGCGCCGCAGCCGCGTAGCGCGCGGACTCGGCCGCCTCGCTGGCGAACGACTTGATGGTCTGCGCCTGGCCGAGGGCCTCCTGGCTGCGGCGCATGAGCTCGGCCTGGTCATCGGAGAGCTGGAAGTTGAGCTTGGTCAGGCGATTGGCCAGCACGCCGACGACGGCGCCGATGGCGAGCGTCGCGGCGGTGACGACGGAGGCGATCGGGACGTTGACGAGGAACATGGCTCCCGTGCCGAACGCGGCGTAAACGGACGCGGCGACCAGCGACAAAGGGCCGTTGACGTTCTTGAACGAGAGGTAGTTGGTGTCGCCGAGGACCCTCTTGGCGAGCTCCGCGGAGGAGTGATCGGCCTCCTGGTGGAAGTCGATCTCCTGTCGGAGGAGATTGTCCGCCAGGGCGACGCGATAATCGCTGGTGGAATTGAGGCCCGCCGCGCGCGTCAGGAACGTCTGGCGCCACTCGACCCAGACGTAGGCGCCGAAAGCGGCGACCAGGCCGGCCGAGAGCGCGGCCAACGAGCCGACGTGGCCGGCGATGCCGTGGACGGCGGCGCCGCGAGCGACGTCGATGAGCGGGCCCACGAGCAGCGACAGCGCGATGGACAGGCCGCCGTCGGCGATGAGCAGGCGCCGCGCCTTGGCGATGTCGCCCTGGCCTCGGGCGTTGATTTGCGCCATGCGGCGCTCGCCGAAGACGTAATCGTGGGCGCCGGAGGGCAAGGCTCGAGCCTTGGCCAGGAGCGCGCGCCAACGGCCGGGCCTGGCGGCGACCGAGCCCGACGCGTCGCCCGGGCCGCCGTCGCCGCCGGGCAGCGTGAAATCGGCGCGGCGAGAGGCTCCCTCGCCCGAGCCTTCGGAGCCGCCGTCGGCAAGGCGCGCTTCCCGCCGCGAGGCGGTCTCAAGCCCGGGCAGCGCGGCTTTCGGGGCGGCGGAGGCGGCGGCGCCCGGTTGAGCGCTCTGCCTGCTCGCGGCGGCCGGCGCCGGGACCGGGGTCGAGGCCCCGGCCCGGGCGGCGTCCGGCGAGGCGGAGGCGGCCGAGGCGGCCGGCGGGAGCGGGTCCTCCGGCTGCGACAGCGAAGGCGGCAGAGCGGAGGCCGCGAGAGCGGGGACGCCCGAGGGCGTTAGGCCCGGCGTCTCCAGAGGAGCGCTGGGCGTCGGCTCCAAGCCTTCCAGCTCGGCGGCCGCCGCCCGATAAGCGCCCAAGCCGGGAGCCAAGACCGCGATGAGAGCGGCGAGGAGAATCGACAGGGCGCGTTTGGCCATCGCAATAGTCTAGACGTTGCTATTAGGAACGAAGAAGGGCCCAACGGTCCGGGCGGGATAGGCCCTACAGCCTAAGGCGCGCCTAAGGCTGGCACTCGTAGCAGACGACGGGGCGGCGCTTGCCTTTCACGACGACGCGCTTGCGCTCGACTTGGTCGAAGGGAACGCAGGCCTTCTTGAAGAGGGCCTCGGAGATCAGCATCCGGCCGGGCGTGCAGTTGGCCTCCAGGCGCTGCGCGAGGTTGACGCCGTCGCCGATGTAAGTATACTCGCGGCGTTCGGGAGAGCCGACGTTGGCGCGCACGGCTCGGCCCAGATGCGCGCCGATGCGCACCGAAAAAGGGCCGCCCTCTTTTTTGAGCCTGGCGAAGAGCTGGAGCAGCCGCCGCCCGCAGCGCAGGGCGCTTTCGGCGTCGCGAAACGCCGCGAAGATCGAGTCGCCGATGAACTTGTCGACGTCGCCGTCGTTTTCGTAGATCAGGCGCGTGGCCGGATCGAAAAGCTCGTTGAGCGCCTTGACGACCTCGGCGGCCGGATGCTTCTCGCTAAACGAGGTGAATCCCTTGACGTCCAGGAACATGAAGCAGCCGGAGAATTCCGCGTCGACGACCTCGTAGACGCCGTTCGAGACATTCTCGCAGATTCTCGAGAAGACGCTGTGCGGCGTGTAGTGGTGGATGATGTCGTTTTGTCGGCGCAGAAGCTCCCCGTCCCGATAGGACTTGCGCGAGAGGTTGGACAGGAAGACCTCCGCCTGGTCCAAGACCTCCTCCGATTCCGACAGCAGGCGGCTGAGCTGCGCGGGGTCGGGCCCCGCGCCGGAGGCTTGGGCCAAGGGCGCGGCGAGCGGCCGGGCCCCTTTCTTGGCGCCGAAGGCGAGCAGGCCCACCGTGGTCGTATGATAGAAGGAGCCGGCGAACCGCCGCTTGGCGTCGATCGTCTCCTCGAAGCGGCTGAGGAACGGCGCGATCTCGCCGCCCGAGTAGAAGCCGAAGACCGGAACGCCTGGGCCGAACACCTCGCGCACGGCGGCAAGCTCGTGCTCGACGCGGCTGTGCAGGATCGTTTTGCGGGTGCAGCAGCTCACCATCAGCACCATCCCGGGAGGCTGGCCTTCGAGCGCCCCTTTGCACGTCAAGGCCGCCTGGCGGGCCCCCTCGATGAGGCCTTGGCGGCTGGCGTAGATCAGGCGCGCGCGGCGTCCCGCCAGATCCTCCGCCGGATAGAGCTCGATGGCGCCCTCCTTGAAATCGACGCGCACCGGGAGCTTGAGCAGCGAGCTCCCTTCGTATTCTCCTTCCAGCAGCAGGGCGAAGCCGTAGCGCTGGATGAGGAGCTTGAAGAAGTCATCGCTGTGCCCGGCGCCGAGCATCTGCCGGTAGAAGTCCATGACCGGCACGCCGTCGATCTCATAGACGCGGTGCCCCTTGCAGCGCGTGAGCTTGACCTGCGGGCCCACCGGCTCCCAGCCGTGCGCGAAGCCGAACGCCGGGCGCGGACCCTCTTTGGGCAAATCCAGCACGGCCAGGCGCGCGCCGTTGGCATCGAGCCGCGCGCCGAGATACTGATGGCGCCGCCAGAAGTCCGGGTGGCCCATGCCCAGATCGTAGCGGCCGCAGCCGACGCCGCCGAACACCGGGAAACGCCCTTGCGCTCGCTCGAGCGCGCGCAAGGCGTCGTTTTCATAACCCGTCGAGACGGCCGTGGCGAGCAGCCCCAGGCGCATGCCCTCGCCGGCCGCCGGCGGCAGGGATTGGGCCAATCTCTCGCCGGTTCGCGCGGGCGCCTCGCCGACGGCGGCGTCGGCGAAGGTCACCCTCGCGCCCGGCAGCTTCAGCCTCAGCACGGCCACCGAGCCCTGGGTCACGCCGGCCGGAGTGATCTCGGCGAATGAGGAGCAGCCGATAAGCGACGCGGGATCGACCACGGCGCAGAGCCCCTTGTGCACCGCCTCCTGGTCCAAAAAGGCGGAGCCGAACGCCAAGGTGATATCCGCTTGAGGGAGGGCCTCCGCCGCCTGACGGGCCGCGGCCGCCGCGGCCCGCCCTCCGTCCGGGCCCTGCCCGAGGCCGATCCCGATCTCCATGCCCGCCATCCCGGGCAGGTTACCATCTTGGCGGACGGCGCGCAAACCGGCTAAAATGACGGGCCTTATGCTTTGGATCCTCCTCGCGGCGGCGGGACTGCGGCCCGCGGCGGCCGCCGAACCCTCGACCGCCTGGCGCTCGCAGGCGCTCAAGCAGGCCTCGCGGTGGATGTTCCAGATCGCCGACCTCGACGCCCCGGGCGCCGTCGACGCGCTGGCCGCCTCCTCGTATCCGATGCTCGTCGTCGATCCGGGCGACGACCTTTCGCCGCCCTACGACACGAAGACGATGGTGCGCCGGCTCTCGCGCCTGCCGGGCGGCGGCCGTCGGCTGCTGCTGGCCTACGTCGACATCGGCGACGCCAGCGACGAGCGAACTTACTGGAAAGATTATTGGCGGGCCCCCACCCGCAACTTCCACGGCTATCCCGAGTTCCTGCTGCGCCTGGCCCGGCCGGGCGACGGCCTCTACCCGGTCGCTTACTGGGACCAGGCCTGGCGGCGCCTATGGCTGGGACCCGAAGGCCGCGTCGCCGCGCTGGCGCGTCAGGGTTTCGACGGGGTGGTCCTGGACGGCGCCGAGGCCTACGACGATGACGCGGTCCGCCAGGCGGCCGCTCATGACGGCGTCGATCCCGGCCAAGCCATGATCGCCCTCCTGTCTCAGGCTCGTCAGGACGGGCGGCGGGCGAGCCCGGGCTTTCTGACCCTGGTCCAGAACGGCCTCTATCTCGTCGACGAGGACCCGCAGGCCTACGCGAAGGCCGTCGACGGCGTCGTGGTCGAGGACACGTTCTTCCGCGGCCTCGACGGCTCGGCTTGGGACTCCTCCACCGCCGGCGACCGCTCGACGGCCCGCGACGGCGACGGGTGGTCGACGCGCGACCGCCTCGCCCAATATCGCTGGTTCCTGGCCCTGGGCCTGCCGGTCTTCTCGGTCGACTACTGCGTCGATCCCGCCCACGCCGCCCTCGTCTACGCCGCCGCGGCCAAGGCCGGACTGCGCCCCCTGGTCACGCGCCACCCGCTCTCGCGCCTGACCGAGACGCCGCCGCCGGCGCCGGCCGCCGGCGTCGCCGAGAGCGCAAAGGGCACCTGACGGGCGTCGCCGCGCGGTGGTAGGATAAAGAGGTGAACCCTTGGACGCTCGCCTGCGTCTTTTTGGCGGCTGCGGCCTGCGCCCAATCCCCGCGGCCCGGGCCGCCGGCCGCTGCCCGCTCGTGGGCCGTTCTGCTGGTCCCGCAGGCGCTTGCCCCCGGAGAGAAGCTGGGCTACCCTCTGGCCGCGCTCGACCTCAAGCGTCAGCTCGACGCCGCCAGGCGCGCCGGCCCGATCGTCATCGGCGGCCGCTCCTGGCTCTTCGGACCGGCGGCCGACGCGGATTTTAGGCACATCTTCCTGGCCGTGCAAGGCGGGCGCGACCGGCGCCTGGACCCGATCGTCCGTCCCGGCCGGCTGCTCCATGGCGGCATCGACCTCGTCTTCTCGCGGGCTCGGGTGTATCGCGTCAGAGTCAAGCCGCGCTGGTCGGACTGGCTCCACGACAGCGTCGTCACCCTGACGCCCGCCCAGGGCAGCCGGGGCCCGGGCTATCGCACTTACGCCGCAGACCTGCTCGACATGGTGGAGCGCAAAGCCGTCTACTTTCGGCAGGGCGGCCGGGAGTTCTATCTCGCCTTCCTCTCCGATGTCGACGCGCGCACGATGCGCCCCGCCAAAACGCGCAGCCTGGTCTTCTTCGAAGAACGCCGGTTTCGACCGCGCCTCTGGAGGCTGCCCGAGCGCGCGCTGGCGCGCGGCGTCGCGGTCCGCGTGCGCCTAGCGGGAAGCCGGCTCATCCTCCTGCGCCGGCCGGACGG
Organism: Elusimicrobiota bacterium; assembly: GCA_027452025.1. Taxonomy (GTDB): domain Bacteria; phylum Elusimicrobiota; class Elusimicrobia; order UBA1565; family UBA9628; genus DAIDHI01. The sequence continues at coordinate 11,845 of DAIDHI010000099.1, forward strand.
CCTCCTGGTCGTCTACTCGGGGGCCTAGTCGGGCTCCGACGCCCCTGCTATACTGGCCCCGTGGGGATCGCCCTCGCCCTGTTGCTCTGCGCCCGTCCCGCGCCCGCCGGGACGGCCGCCCCGAAGCCGGCCGCTCCTTGGAAGCTGGTGGTGCCCGCCTCTCCGCAAGACGGCGAGGCCGCCCGCGATCTGCGCCTGTCGCCCCGCGAAGCGCTCGTCGTCGGCCGGCGGCTGTGGCGCAACGAGGCCGGAGGCACGATCCGGGGCCTCACCGACTGGAATCCCGGCGAGGACTTCGCCTCGCTCGGCATAGGCCACTTCATCTGGTATCCGCTGGGCATGGAAGGCCCCTTCGTCGAGAGCTTTCCCCCGATGCTCGCCTATCTCCAAGCCCGCGGAGTCGCCGTGCCGGACTGGCTTGAAGGGGGCGTCCCCTGCCCGTGGGACTCGCGCGAGGAATTTTACTCTCAGATCCAGAGCCCAAAGATGCGCGCCTTGCGCTCGCTGCTGCGTCGCACCGTGGGCCTGCAAGCGGAGTTTGCCGCCGCCCGCTTGGAGCGCGCCGTGCCTGCGATGCTCGCGTCGCTGCCGCCGCCGCGCCGCGCCGCCGTCCTGGCGCAGTTTCGCCGCCTGGCGCGCACGCGCGGCGGAGCCTACCCGCTGGTCGATTACGTCAATTTCAAAGGCGAGGGAATCTCTCCCGCCGAACGCTATCAAGGCCAGGGCTGGGGCCTGCTTCAGGTGCTGGAAGGGATGCGGGGCAGCGCCCCCGGCCGCGCCGCTCTCGCCGAATTCTCCAGGAGCGCCGCGGCCGTCCTGCGCCGGCGCGCGCGCCTGTCGCCGAGACCCTACTTCGAGCGAAGGTGGCTGGCCGTCTGGCTCAGAAGGGTGCGCAGCTACCGGGCGCCGCCGTACCCTTCGAGCAGACGGCGGACCATCGCCTCCGTCACGCGACCGCCGCCCGGGTCGGCCAGCAGGTCATCGGGGAAGGGCGTGATCTCCCAGAACACCACGCCGTCGGGGTCTCCGGCGGACCCGTCGAACGCCCGCAGATAGCCGTCGGTAAAGCCGAGCAGGTGCGAGAACTCGTGGGCCAGCGAATGCCGGCTGATGCCGCCCGCGCCGAGGACGATGGCCCGGTTGGGGTAGGCCTGGGTCGCCGACGCGCCCGTCGTCAGGACGAGGCCGGGCGGAAAGCGGGCCAAGTGCCCGGCCATGTCGATCGGGGCGCCGACGGCCGGAGGGCCCTCGGGGTAGAGTCGGCGCGGCGAGACCCTCACCCATTCGATCCGCAAGCTCAGGCCGGCGCGCTTCATGGCCGCCGAATCGTTCCAGACCCGGTCGACGCCTTCCACGAAGGCGTCCAGGAAGGCCTGCGTCGAGACGTCGGTCTGGATCGGCACGATCATGACGCGAGCCCCGGCCGGTCCCTGGAAGCGCAGGCCGGGCGTCGGCGAGAAGCTGGAGATCCGCTCCTCCAGGCGGCGGCGCGCTGCTTGGCGGGCGGCCTGCGGCGCCGCCGTCGAGCGCCATAGTCGGTAGGCGCCGAGGAGACTGTTGCGCTGCGCGAAGAAGCCGGCGCTTTCCACGGCCTGAGGCTGCCAGGACTGGTGATACTGGATGTGGTTGTCGATGCGGGTGAAGTTTTCCCTCAGCAGAAGATACTCGTCGACGAGCGGCCCCAAGGGCTTCTCGCCCTTGGCGATGCGCGCCTTGAGGGCCGCCGCGCGCGCGAGTTCCTGGTCCGTCCACCGCGCGACCTCGGAAATGGCGTATCTCCGCTCTCCGGGCGGGGCGTCCGGGCGCGAGGGAGGGCCGTCGGCCTCGATGCGGGGCAGGATCTGGTAGCCGGTGGGCTCGGGCCTGGGCGCGGCTTGGGCGTCGAGCCGCGGCAGCAGCCCGGGCTCCTCGGCGGCGGCGCGCGCGCGCAAAGCCGAGAAGTCCTCGGCCAGCCGCGCCGACAACTCGTCTCGCGAGGAGGCGACCCGGGCCAGGGCCGCGCGCCAAGGAGCCGCGGCCGGCGCCGGGCCCGCCGAGGCCGGGATCGGAGCCAGCAAGGCGGCCAGCGGCAGCGAGGCGGCCATCACGGCCGTCATCGTAGCACGCGACCGCGCCCAGGGCCATTGCGGCGCCATCACGGGCGTGCAAGAACGACGCGCGCGGACGACTCCTCTCTCATCGCCTTCCATTATAAGGTCCGCCCCGGCAGTCCTGGCGCAAGAATCTGGCGGCTCAATAGATCCAGCCGGGGGCCAGAGACGACGCCGGCGGGGCCGGAGCCGGCGCCGGCACGGAATCGACGCCGGGAGTCTTCTCGTCGAGACCTTGGCGCAGGTGCTCCTCGTCCGGCATGCTCTCCATGTCGATATAGGGCTGCCGGCCCCGGGCGCGCGCCGCCGCGGCGACCCCGCCGAAGCGATAGGTGATCGTGAAGCGGTGCTCGTCGGCCAGGCCGTTGCTCATCGTCCAGGCGTAGTCGAGCAGGAACTGCTCGTGCCAGCGAAAGCCAAAGCCCGCCGTAAGCCCCGCGGAGTCCTGCAGAAACTGATAGCCCAGCCGCACGCCGAAAGTCTGCAGCATGAAGTACTCGAGGCCGGCGTCGACGTGCCACTGCCGCTCGTGGAGCAGGTAATAGGTGTCGGCCGCCAAGGTCAGCTGCTGGTCGGTGGAAACGCCCCTCTGATACGCCAAGCCGCCGCGAAACATGGTGGGCAGAGGATCGGCCACGTCCATGTACTTGAGGCCGGAGCCGATGTTGAGGGCCGAGAATCCGGCCGAAAGCCCCAAGTCCGGCAGGTTGGCCAGGTAGCCGGCGTCGACGGCCGCGGTTTGGGCCGAGTACTGCTGCACGAGCGAGGAATGAATGTATTTGCCGGAGATTCCCAGGAAATGGTTGAACGCCAGCGTCCGGCCGTCGCCAAGGTCCAGCGGTGTGGAAGCGACGCGCTCGGCATAGCCGAGGGTGGCCACGACATCGTCGCCGGCGTTGAGGCTCTGCGAGCTCAGAAAAGAGCCGTCGGGGTTGGTGCGGTTGACGTCGATGGTACCGTTGCGCGCCCAAAGCAGGCTCGCGCCCCAGCCCGCGTAGCCGTTGCCGGTGACGCCCGCGAAGGGCAGCGGGCCGCCCACGCCGAAATCCTGCAGCGTGTTGTCGGCAAGCCCGGTCATGTAGCTGGCCGACGCCTCGTCCGCGTTGAGGCGGCTGAGCCCCGCCGGATTGTAGTAGAGCGCTGAGATGTCCGAGGCCACGGCGGTGAACGCCGCGCCCATGCCCATCGCGCGGCTGCCCATCGGTATCTGCAGCGACGGCACCGCCGTCACTCCCGGATTGCCGACGCTCCAAGCCGGCCGCGGCGCGCACGCCAGGGCCAAGGCCAGGACCGCCCCCCTCATTTGACCACCGCGATCTTGACCGTCTTCGACAGGCCCGGGCCGTGGGCGTGGACGAGGTAGATGCCGCTGGCCACCACGTTGTTGGCCACGTTGCGCCCGGCCCAGTCGACGGAGCCCTCGCCCGGCTGCACCTCGCCGTCGAACAGCGTCTCGACGAGCGCTCCGTTGAGCGTGTAGAGCTTGATCGTCAGGCGGCCCGAGCCTTGCACGGAGTATTTCACGGTCGCCTTTTGGCCCTGCAGGGGGTTGAAGATGTTGTTCCACGCGCTCAGGTCCGCGGACTGCGAGCCCAGATTGAGCGCGTTCGACAAGCCGAGAGAGACCGTCGAGCCGGAGACGTTGTAGCCGAAAACCTCCACGTGGACGGTCCCCACCGACGGGAAGCGCTGGGAGAAGCTGGGAGTCATCAGCGGGATCTGGAGCGTGCCCGTGATTTGGCCTAGGGCGTTCTGAGACGAGACGACCTGCAGATAACTGCCCGGTTGCGTCGTCAGCGTGTCCGGAAGGGCATTTTGGGACTGGTCGCGCAGCTGGGCATAGGCGAAGGAATAGTCCTGCCTATGGGCGTAAGTCGTCACGTCCACGGTGAAGCCGATCACGTCGTGATCGACCTGCGCGCTGACGATCGTGCCGGCGAACACCGGCGCGCTCGGATAAGAGAACGTGATCTGGTAGGGATTGGTGGAGTTGACGAAGAAGTTCGAGGCGCCGATGTCCGAGGGCGCACCCGAGACCTCCACGTAGTATTGCCCGCCGCTGGACCCGTTGTAGGTCGCTACGACCTGGCGCTGGGTCGTGGTGCAGTCGTTGACCCCCGCCGAGGTGCTGCAGTAGCCGCCGTTGGTGCCCGGCCCGTCGAGCGTCGGGATGGCCTGGGCCACGATGTTGTGGTTGACGTCGAAGAGCGTGAGCATGTACGCTTCGTAAAATTGCGGGTTCTGCGAGGAAACGGGCAGGGTCATCGCGATGGAGATCGGGCCCGGCCCGGCCGGGAAGGTGTAGAAGTTCACTTGGCCCGGCGTCGTGATCGCGCCGCTCGTCGAAGTGATCGTGCTGACGTCGATGGCGCTTTCGAATCCGGCGTTGGCGCCGTTGGCCGCGCCCAGGCCGTGCGCGGCAAAAGCCGTGGCGATCTCATTGACGAGCGCCGCCCCGCCCCCCGGCCAGCCGGAGCACGCGGAGACCGCCCCGGCGGTGGCCACGCCTTCGAGGGCGTCGAGGTACTCGTCGAAGCTTTCCGGGAAGAACAGGAGGGACTGGAAGACCAGCCCGTCGGCGCACGAAGGCCCGTTGCTCGAGCCCAGGTTGGTCACGGCGGCTTTGCGGATGTCCCATAGCGCCTGTAGCAGGAAGCGGTCGTCGCAGTGGATCTCGCCCTGCCAGGCCGTGCCCGAGAGGACGTCCTTGACCCCGGCCTGCGAGCCGCACAGATCCCCGACCGCGGCCTGCCAGTCGGCCTCGCGCAGGGGCGTGTAGCCGTTGCCGAACTCGGCCGCCACGTAAGCGCCTACCCCGGTGACCGAGTGCCCGCCGAACAGCGCCGATGAGAAGGAGCTCGCCGAGAAGTAATCGGCGTTGGCCTCGGAGATGGCCCCCGCCTGCCCGAAGTTCTGAATGTGCCAGATTTTCTCGACGACGTAATGCGTGTACTCGTGGTGGGGCACGCTGGCGTCGTCGGCGAAGCAGTCCGCGGGCGAGCCGCCGCCGCAGGTGTCTCCGAAAAACAGGTTGTCGGTGTCGGGGTTGTAGAAGGCGTTGATGACGCCCGGGCCCAGGAACATCATGGCGTCCGTCGAGCCGGAAAGGTAGGTCGCGGCCAGCTGCGGGCCCATGATGTTCGAAAAATAGTCGTGCATCAGGTTGAGGTGGTAGAAGAGGCTGAATTCCCCGTGCAGGCCCAGGGAGGTGTCCGTCCTCGTCGACCACTGGACGTCGCTGCTGGCCCCCGCGACGCCCGGATTGCTTAAGATCAGGTAGCTGGAGACCGCCACGTCGTAGCCGTAGTTGGTGTTGCCGTCGCCGTTGCTCTGCAGGACCAGCCGGGCCGTCGTCCCGGGCACCGCCGCGCCGATGAAGGCTCCCTTGTTGCCGACGTAGCCGCCGACGGCGTTTCCGAAGGGATCGACCACGGACACCATGTCGTCGTCGGTGATGTCGGCGCTCTCTCCGAAGCCCCCCGTGGACATCGCGCCCACGTTGAAGTTCTCGAAGACGGGCGCGACGGCGAAGACGGCGGTGCCTGGAGGGACGACCCCGGAGACATCGACGGTCGCCACGAGCACGGAACTGTTGGGATAGGGATGCGGCGACGAGACGGGCGTCGCCGCCGTCTGCCAGGTCCCGCCGCCGTTGTCGAAATGGGCGTTGGCGCCGAGGAAATTCGACACGCTGATGTAGTCGCCCTGCAGCTGCGTGGAGATCTTGCCGACGTTGGAGGCGCAGTAGCTGCCCGAGGCGTCGGTGTCGGCGAAGTGCTGGCCGTCGGCGACGAAGACCCGCTCGTGCTCGAAGGGCTGGTAGGTGGGGTTGGGAGTCGCGCTGGGATCCACGGCGTAGACCGGGCCGGTGACCGTGCCGGAGACGCCCGCGCAGGCCATGCGCAGGTCGTTGTAGCGGAAGGCGATCTGGCCCGTGTGCGCGTCGACGTAGTAGCGCCACAGCGCCTGCGGGACGCGCACCGAGACCTTCCACGCCAGCCGCGCCGGTCCCGAGCCGTAGAGGTCGGGCAGGATCACGAGCTCGACCGACTCAGCGCGGCCGGCACCGGCGTCCTGGCGCGCCGCCGCCTCGGCCTGGGCTTGCGTCACCGAGGGCGTCAGGCCGATCGCGCCGACGGCCGCGTAGTCCGAGTCTACGCCCGTCACGGCGCCGTTATCGTCCATATGGACCTTAACCCGCGAAAATTCCACGGGCAGGCCTCGGTAGGTCTGGCGAAAGAGCGCGTGCTTGTGGCCCGGCCCCGAGGTCTCCGCCTCCAGGACCAGCGACGACGGGTCCAGCCCGAGCGCCGCGCCGCTCTCG
>DAIDHI010000100.1 GCA_027452025.1 Elusimicrobiota bacterium
GTGGGCAAGAGGCGTTAAGCCGCTGGCAAGGAGGTGAGGCGTATGGCGTGCGGCTGCAAATGCTGCGAAAACTGCAAGTGCTGTCAATCATGCGGATGCTGTAAGGCATAAGCTCAGGCCGGCGGCATGCCAGCGCTCCGCCGCTGAAGTGCCGCCGGTTTCGGATACCGCAACGACGTCCACTGCGAAGGCTCTGCGCGGTGGATACCGCCGCGCCTATGGACGGCGTGGACGAGCCTTCGGCATCGACGCACCCCGCCCACAGCCGCTTGAATTGCGCCCTGCCGGGGGCGGCCCGTTCCGCCGGCGATCCTCCCTGCTGACGGCGGCAGGGACCCCGCAATTCACCGTACCCACCGCCGACGGCGGCGGGTCTTTCTCCGCTTCTTCCGCACGGCGCCATCCTTTCCGACTTCCCTTTTTCCGCCTTCTCGGCTTTTCATGTTCCACCTCACCTCAGGTCCCATGAGTGAAGCCCGTCTCGCTGCGGCTGAAACGGTGACCCCCTCCGACACTCCGAAAATTTGGCCCAACCCCCGCCGTAGCCCCTAATTTTCGGACAGCTCTCGGCCGCGAGGCCGCCAGCTCGGCTGCGCCGAGGGCGGTCGCCCGGTGGGGACCCAGCCATTTGAATCCTCGCTCGACGGATCTTCCTCGGGACCTTCGCCCTCCGGGTGGGCGGAGGTGGAACATGGAAAAGACCTGCGACAGCGTAAAACGGTTCGGGAAGGATGGCAACGGCACGGCGGCCAGGAACGAGACTCTGGAGAGCTTCATCCGGGACGCGGGAGACAGGGCGTATCACTTCGCCTACGACCTCTCGGGCAACGGCGACGAGGCCAGGGAGCTCGTGCAGGAGGCTTGCTATCGAGTCGCGCGAGCTTGGGAGAGCTTCGAGCCTTCGAGGCCGGTGAACTCCTGGTTCTTCACGGTCCTGCGCAACGCCTTCGTTGACTCGCGGCGGCGGTTCGACCGGCGCAACGGCGTGTCCTTGAGCATTCCGCTGGACGGCGAGAACGGGGCGTCGTTCGAGGACATCATCCCCGACGGCGCGGAAGGCCCCCAAGATAGCCTGGAGCGCGCGGAGAAGGTCCAGACGGTGCGGAGGGCATTGAAGGGATTGACGCGGGAGCATCGAGCGGTCCTGGAGCTTTGCGACATGGGCGGCTTGGCATACGACGAAGTCGCGCGGAATCTTGGCGTTTCTGTCGGGACGGTACGGTCGCGCATCTACCGAGCCCGCGTGGCTTTGCGCGGGCAGCTGGCGGCGTCCTAACGAGGAGGCATTCCAAAGGAAGAACTCGACGGGACTGTGGGACGACGCGAGGTCATTCCCGTCTACCCGTAGGCGCAGGCGTTGGAGGATGGCGTTCTCGGCGAGGGCCTTCGGGCGGTCCTCAGCCGCTCCACCCTCCAAGGTCTCAAAAGTTGCTCTTAGGTAGGGACTTTTGCCGGACGTCGACTTCAGGGCAATAGAAGTGTCGCATGACCGTCAGAAGAACTTGCGACAATAAAACATGGGAACATCCTCCAGCGCCGCCACTGGGCGAGATATCGTGACTATCGGCGGCTCCGCCGGGAGCATCGAGCCGATTCTCTCTATTTCCAGAAACCTGCCCGAAAGGTTTCCGGCTGCGGTTTTTGTCGTCGTCCATTCGGGAGCGCAGCCCGGGCATTTGCCTGAATTGCTCCAACGTTCGACGGGGATGCCGGCGGCTTATGCGGTCCACGGCGAGCGAATAATGCCAGGGCGAATCTATATCGCGCCGCCCGATAATCACATGACGTTAGAGCCGGACGTCGTGCGCGTCTTTCGAGGCCCGCGCGAGAACAGCTCTCGTCCGGCGATCGACCCGCTTTTTCGCAGCGCGGCGCGCGCTTATGGTCGGCGCGTCATCGGAGTGATCGTTTCCGGAATGTTGGATTGCGGCGCTCACGGCATGCGCCTCATTCATGCGGTGGGCGGCGTGACGGTCGTGCAAGACCCGAATGAGGCGCTGTTTCCAGACATGCCGCGCGCTGTCGCCGACCCGGATTATGTGCTGCCCATCGCGGAGATACCATCGCGCCTGGCGTTCCTGGTCGCCGAGCAGCCACGCGGGCATAATGGGAGGAAGTTTCCTGTCAGCGAGGAGAAGGTGGCAGCCGACATGAGCTGCCCCGGATGCCATGGACCTTTAAGCGAACTCTCGGAGGGCCACAGTCCGGAATTCACCTGCCATATGGGCCACGCGTATTCTCTCGCGGGCCTTGCCGATGAGCAGGCGCGGGATCTCGAGAGCGCTCTCTGGTCCGCCCTCCGGAGTCTACGCGAGAGCGAGCGAGTTTCCCGGCGCCTCATGCCTCTACAGCCCAACGGTCTCCAGCAGCGCTTTCATGAGAAGGCAGAAGCTCTCGCACGCCATGCTCAATTGATCGAGGATTTCCTTTTGGACCGAACGTCGGCGGAAACGGTCCATGAGGCCGGGCGTCATCCTTTTTCGAAACCCCTGGGCTCCACCCATCATCGCGCGAGGAGTTTGCAGAAGAGGGTAGCCGCACGCCGGCATCGAAAGGCGCCATCCAAACCGCTGGCGCCTTAGCTCGCGTTCTGAGACCATCGGGGTTTCAACGCCTTCAACAGATTCTCGATCTGTCGAGCGACAACCGCGAAATCGTCGAAATTTACGGGCTTCTGGATGTAGAGGTTCGTCCCGAGCTCGGCGGCGCGCTTGCGATCCTTCTCCTCGCTGGAGGAGGTCAGAACCACAACCAGGACATTTCTTAGGAGCGTGTCGGCCTTCATTTGTCTCAGAATCTCCAAGCCGTGAACCTTCGGCAGATTCAGATCCAAGAGGACTAGAGCTGGGGTGTCGCGCTTATCACGGCTCGCGAACTCGCCTCTCGCGAACAGAAAGTCCAGCGCCCTTGCGCCGTCGGTCACGACCATCACCTTGTAGGGGAACCCGATCTCGTTGAAAGCGACTTTAGTCAGTTCAACGTCATCGGGATTGTCCTCGACGTGGAGGACGAAAATATGATCCTGTGCCTCACTCATGCGCAACCCGCCTATCCCTGTCCGTTGCCCGTCTGGGGAAGTTCCTTCGCTCCTGGATCTCCTTCGAAGCAGGTTTATCGGACCGGGAGAGCGAAAAGTAAAACGTCGCGCCTCGCTCCACGGCGCCTTCCGCCCAAATGCGACCGCCATGCCGCTTAATTATGCGCTCGGCGATAGTCAGTCCGATGCCCGTGCCTGGGAATTCCTCGGGGGAGTGCAGGCGCTGGAACGTTTGGAAGAGCTTCTCGGCGAAGGCCATGTCGAAGCCGGCGCCGTCGTCTCGGATAAAATAGACCGGCTCGTGGTCTTCCTGAGTGACGCCGAACTCGATCCTCGCGCGCGTATGCTTGCCAGTGAACTTCCAGGAATTCTCGAGCAGGTTATTCAAAGCGATCCGAAGCAGTCTGTCGTCGCCGACGGTCTTCACGTCGGGCGCCACGACGAACTCGACTTCGCGTTCCGGCTCTTTCTTCTTGAGTTCCTCCATGATGAGGCGGACCTGTTGACTCAGGTCGACCTCTTCGCGGCGCATCTCGACTCTCGTCAGACGCGCAAGATTCAAAAGGCTCTCAATAAGACTGGACATCCGATAGATTGCGGACCTGATGCGCTCGAAATAACCCTTCCCTCTGTCGTCCAGCCTGTCGGCGTAATCCTTCGCCAGAATACGGCTGAAGCCCTCGATTCCGCGCAGCGGATTGCGCAGGTCATGCGCCACGGAATAACAGAAAGCCTCCAGCTCCTGGTTCGTCACGGTCAACTCCGCAGTCCTCTCGCGCACCCTCCGCTCAAGCTCGACGTTCTAACGTTCGATCTCCTTGAGCGCCTTTTTTCTTTCGGTGATATCCAGAAAGGAAATCAGGAGCGTTTTGCCGGCCTCGCCCCAGCCGATCTCACGACCGCTGAGAAGCATGGTCCGGAGGCCGAGGCTCTTGAACTCGTGGTCCACCTCGAAATTGGAGATCTTCTTTTCTCGGGGCAGGATTTCCCGCAGCAGCGTACGAAGCTTAGGTATGTTCCACTGGCCGTTGCCCAGGTCATAGAGATACTGTCCCTCGGTCTCCGCCATGTCGACCTGGAAAGTTTCGCAAAACGAGTGGTTCGCCTTTTGGACTCGTAGGTCGGCGTCCAGGATGAGCATGGGCGGGGCGGTTTCAACGACGGCCTCCGCTTTCTGCAGCGCCGCCTTGAGATCCGTGATGTCGACCATGGTCAGCACGGCGCCATCGATCTTGTTGTCCACCGTCATGTAAGGCCGCGCTCGCAGAGAATACCAACGGCCAGTCCTGTCCCGGACTTCCTGTCCCCGCACGCTCACCGTGGAGATGACCTCGGAGATAAGATTTTCCAGGCCGGGGAATTCAAAGTTCGTCTTGACGGCGCTCAGCGGCCGGTTAACGTCGGCCGGTATCAAGTTGAAGAGCTTTTCCGCGCGCGGCGTGAACCTGCGAATGCGCAGGTCGCGCCCCAACAGGAGAATGGCCATGTCGACGCTCGCGTGAAGATTGTTCAGGTCCCCGGTCAACCTTGTGAGCTCCGAGTTGCGGTTCGCCATCTCCTCGTTGACCGTCGTCAGCTCCTCGTTCGTCGATTCCAGCTCTTCCTTCGACGTCTCCAGTTCCTCGTTTATGCTCTGGAGTTCCTCATTGCTCGACTGGACCTCCTCGCTGGAGGCCTGTAGCTCCTCATGGGCGGCTTCATATTGCTCCTGCAGCGATTGCAGATAATCGCGGGTTTCCGCCAGTTCCTCCCGAAGCTGGACCACTTCGCGGGCCTCAACTCGTGGGGAAAGGCCGCGCGCGGCGATCTGCCGGGCGCTCCCGCCCGTCTCGGGGGCCGATGACTGCTCCATAGAATGGCGGGCTGGAGATTCGAAAAACACCAGAAAGCAGCGCTCCTTGAGGTTCTTCAACGGTAATACTTCGATGTGAACTTTGCGGCTGCGGCCGTTCTGGTCAATGCGAACGTTGTCCTTGCGGACGCGCGTGTTCTCTTTGCGCGCCTTGTTGATAGCCGCGCGCAGGGGAAGCAGCATTCCCTCACGCGCCATTTTCAACAAATCGAAGCTCGCTCTGCCTCGGGGCGGCCGGAGAAAGGGGCCAGTCTCTCCGCGGAATTGCAGGATCTCAAGGTCATCACTGACGAGGACGCTGGGAGGGACGTATCGGTTCAAAGAGACGCGATCAGCTTCCCTCTGTACGTCCAATTCCCGAAGCGCGAGTTTCGCCGGCTCTGCGGCAGCCGGCTGGCTAACGGGCTGACGACGAGCCGGGGCTGGGAACGGAAGGTTCCCCGGCCGGATGTATCCCGGTACTTTTGAATAGATCCGATGCTTCCTGTCGAGGGCCGTGAAAAGCTCTGCGAAGCCGCTAATTGTTTCCGAGGCGCCCAGAAAGAGGATGCCCTTAGGCTTGAGGGCATAATGGAAAGATGAGATGATTCTCTTCTGCGCAGTTGGATCGATGTAGATCAACACGTTTCTGCAACTGATGAGGTCCATGCGCGAGAACGGCGGATCGGCGATCAGATCGTGCTTGGCAAAGACGAACATCTCACGGATCGATTTAGCGACGCGATATGCGCCCTCCTCGTTAACAAAAAACCGCCTGAGCCGTTCGGATGACACGTCCTGAAGCAGGCTTTTGCCATACAGGCCGGCGCGGGCTCTTTCGAGCAGAGCCTCGTTGAGGTCGGTCGCGTAGATCTGAATCGGAACCTTGGCCTCGTCACCCATGACTTCGAGCAGCGACATCGCGAGCGAGTAGGCCTCCTGGCCAGTGGAGCAGCCCGGTATCCAAACGCGTATAGGGTCATCCATCGCCCTGCCCTTGAGAATTCTGGGGAGCGCGGCATTTCCTAAGGCCTGGAAGGCGTCCGGGTTACGGAAAAATCCGGTCACGCTGATAAGGACGTCCTGATAGAGGGCATCGCGCTCCGCCGTGTCGGCCCGCAGCCGGCTCAGGTAGGCGTCCAGAGTCCTGATTTTGAGCAAGATCATCCGCCGATTGATGCGCCGTTGCAAAGTGGCCGGCTTGTAAAGAGAAAATTCCACGCCGGAGTGGCTGCGAAGCAGACCCACGATCTTGTTGTAGCCGTCACCAGTCGCGACTCCTTCACGTTTCAGCGCCGATCGGCCCCGCACCTTGCCGGCTAGCAGTTCTTTGCCGCCCTGAAAATCAGCGGGGGTATGCCGTGCGATGCGGGCCAACTCTCCCGCGATGTCCTTGGGAGAAAGTACGAAGTCCACGCAGCCCGTGCTGATCGCGCTGCGGGGCATGCTGTCATACTTGGCGGACTCGTCCTGCGCGAACGTGATCCCGCCCTCGGCCTTTATCGCCTCCAGACCGCGGGTTCCATCGGAGGCGGTGCCGGACAAGATGACCCCGATGGCATGCTCGCTCTGATCCTGGGCAAGCGACTCGAAGAACCCGTCGATGACGTGGCGAGGTCCATGGACCTCCTCCGGACGGCGGACCTTTAGGGCGCCGTCAGCGATAGTGATATCGGCATTCGGAGGGATGACGTATATGTGATTTGGCTCAACGGCAATCCCGTCGGCCGCCTCGCGCACACGCATCGCCGTCGCCTTGGAAAGAAGTTCAGTTAACGCACTCTCATGCTTGGGATCTAGATGTTGGACAAGCACGAAACCCAGCCCCGTTTCTGTCGGGAGGTGCTGGAGCAACTGCGTAAATGCTTCGAGCCCGCCCGCCGACGCCCCGACTCCCACGATGAAAGAACGATTCACGCGAGTGCAGGTGCGGCCGTTAGATACACCGAATCAGTCGACGCCAGGAATTGGACGCGTCGGCTAGAATTTGCTCCCCGCCCCACGGGTAGGCAACAGCCGCCAGCCGCCAGCCGCCAGCCGCCAGCCGCCAGCCGCCAGCCGCCAGCCGCCAGCCGCCAGCCGCCGCTTCTGGAAATGACCGATAGCACCAAGCGATCCTATGAAACTTTAGGCTGTACCGCTCATGCTGCGGCGCAAAGTTCTTGTGTATTATCCGTCATCATTTCGTGACAAGCCGCGAAATTGCTGGTTTGTGCCTCACTTCGAAAGGCGAACTATAATCGGTTGGGCGACGCCTTGGCGGGATTGCTGCGCAGATGCTGTCGGATCAGTCGCTCCGCTTCCTGATGGCGACTTAGCAATCGCGCATGTTGCTGTGCGTCTGGGATGATCCTCGTCTGATCCATATTATCGAGCAAGTCCGCAAGTTTGACTCTCATCGCGGCGGTATTTGCTGACGCGATGAGGCGCCTGATATAGCGTCTGTAGCTGAATTTGACCGGGCGCGTTAGCAGAACAACGGCCGCGAGCACATCGGTGTGGAATCCCGCCTTCTCAAGGTCGGCGAACGTCGTCTCCGTGTCCTCAATCACGTCATGCAGCAGGGCCATGTGTTTTTCCACGAGACTCGCCGACTGGCCCAACCTCGTCATCACGCGGATCGGATGGGTCCAGTACGGCTTGTCGCCCAAGTCCTTCTGTCCTTTATGGGCGCGCTTCATGAACTTGACGGCAGCCGCCACGCTTTTGAGCTTCGTCATTATCGAGCCGTCAGCCCGCCGTCGATCGAGAACACGCCGCCGGTCACCCAGGAAGACTCATCGGAGGCAAGGTAGACGGCCAGCGCGGCGATCTCATCGGGCTTCCCGACGCGGCCGAGCGGATAGGACGCGAGCACCTGAGCCGCGCGCTTACGGTCGTTGAGCAAGGATGCCGCCATGGGCGTATCAACCAGTCCCGGGCAGACGGCGTTGAACCGAATGCCCCGCTTAGCATAGTCAACGGCGAGACTCCGAGTCAACGCATTGACCGCCCCCTTCGTCGCGCTGTAGGCCGCACCTCCCGGAACCGCGACCAAGCCGCCCGATGAGGAGATGTTGACGACCGACCCGCCGCGCCGCTTGAGCAGCTCCGGGATGGCCGCGCGCGTCACGCGGAAGACGCCCGTGACGTTGACGTCCAGCAGTTCCCGCCAGGCGCGATCGGTGGTCTTGTACAGCGGCGTCTCAAACAGGCCGCGCGCGGCGTTGTTGACGACCACGCTCAGGCCGCCGAACGCCGCCCGGGCCGTCGAGACCGCCGCGCGAACGTGCCGCTCATCCGTGACGCTGCCGGCGAGGCAGCGGGCTTTCCCCCCGTCGCGTTCGATGCCCGCGACGACCCGCGCCAGCGGCGCCTGGCGGCGGCCGGTGACCAGGACGGCCGCACCCTCGCGCGCGAACGCCCGCGCGATCGCGGCGCCGATCCCTTCGCCGCCGCCCGTGACCCAGGCGACCTTGCCGGCGAGCCGGCCCGCGCCATTCAGGCCCATTCCGAGCTCCACGGCCGCCGCAACTCCGCGACCTGTTCCAGGATGAGGTTGGTGGCGCCCGGCAGGAGGATCTGCCCCAGGATCAGCGAGGCCGACGCCACGGCGACGAGGCTGTTGAAGGCCCAGAACGAGTCTCCGAATCTCGTGGCCACGATCAGGTGGAGGAAGCTCCCCGTCACGACCAGGGCCGGATAGTACGGCGTGATCCCCTTCGGCGCCGTGCCCTCCCTCCGGTAGAGCTCGTAGTTCTTGAGGATTTGAGGGACGTTCATCACGATCAGCAGGCCCATCGCGGCCGTGAAGAGCAGATAAGCCCATGTGGCCTCCGCCACGACCAGGCCGCGAAGGGCCAGAAACCCGGCCGCCGCCGCGGCGAGCGCGCTGAGCGCGCTCTTCCTCAAAGCTCCATCCAGCCGCGCGTAGGCGTTGATCTGGGCGAGGAGCGCGGCGCTCTCGACCACGCCGGCGACGTTGAGCAGGATGTACCAGCCGCTCGACTGTCTGATCCAGGAGACCAAGGACAGGAAGAACGCCACGAAGAACCAGATGAGCGTGGTTTCCAAGGACACGTCCCTGGCCGAGGCCCGCTCCCTGAAGTTCTTGACGAGCTGAGGGATTCCCAGGACGCTCAGCTCGGCGCTGCCGATGACGGCCGCGACCGTCGGATGCGTGACGGCCAGCGCGACCGCGCCGGCCGCCGCGATGGAAAGGACCGCCCAGGTCTTCGCGTCCGGCATTTCATTTGATTGTTTCATGGTTTTGGGGCCCGGCCCGCCCTGGAATGCGTCCGGGGCGGGCCGGGCATCGTTCTCCTCTTAGGATTTCGTCGCGGCCCTCTCCAGGAACCAGCTCAGCGCCAGGTTCTCCAGGTCATCGGGGACGCGGACGATGCCGCGGTTGTTCGCGTTGCGGCTGTTGTGCAGCCAGCCGAAGCACAGCGTCGACAGCGCGAAGGTCAGGTCGATGTATTCCGTGGGCCAGCCGCCGCCGAAGGAGATGTTGACGAGCTCTCCGTTCTTGAGCAGATGGACCGTCTTGTCCGCCATGTGATACGAGTCGATCCCCGGCCGCGGCCGCGAGACCGAGATCGCCGCCTCGCGCAGCTCGGCCAGCGGCAGCTCGTTGCGGAAGCAGCCGACGTTGGCCAAAGTCGCCCCGTCCCTGAGGTCCTTGAACGAGGACTTGCCGATGGTGTCGGTCGCCCCCGTGCTGGTGATGACGAGCTCGCAGCTCTTCAGCATCTCGGGCAGCTCGACCACGTGCATTCCGTCGAAGTGGGCGTAGGTCTTGCGCTTCAAGTCCAGCTCGGCCACGTAGACGATCGCGCCGAGCTGCCGCGCCAGATTCGCGAAACCGCGGCCGACGGCGCCGTAGCCGATCACGCCGACGCGCGCGCCCGCCACGCTCTTGTTGGTGAGCGACATGATCGCGGAGAGCCCGGATTCCCCGGTCCCGCGCGGGTTGCCGATCTCGTGCTTGCAGAAGGACCACGCCATGTCCAGGATCGGCCAGCTCGAGATCTTGTCGACCTCGTTGATGCCCGAGGTCGTGAACTCGACGCAGCCCTTCACCAACGGAAACCGCTCCTGCTTGGCCGCCACCTCCTTGATAAGGATGGCGCCATCGTCGAAGACGATGGTCGGCGCGAACGCGGCGACCTCCGCGAACGTCCCCTTGTCCACGCCGCGCTCGATATCGAGCGCCGCCGCCACGGGGATGCCGAATGAACGCACGAGCTCGTAGGCGTCCTTATGGGTGGACTCGGCGTTGGACGGCACGAACAGAACGTCGACTCCGTTGTCGGCGAGGATCTTGGCCCAGACCGCGGCCTTCACTTCCAGATGCGTTCCCAGAACGACCTTCTTGGGACCCGGCGCGTGCTCGGAGAGCCACTTCGCCGCCCTTTCGCACAGCGGCAGCTCGACGGGAAGCGCCTGAGCGTTCCTGCCGTCGCCTGTCCCCTTCTGCTCTTCCAATACCTGACTCGTCATGAATCTGCTCCTCCTGAATTCTCAGCGATTTCCCGTCTCGCATCCCGGGAGCAATTTTAATGCCGGCCTCCGTTCGAGAGAGATCGGAGTGCGGCCGCAAGAACGTCTGCTCGGGCGAGAAGGAATTCATCTCGTTTGAAAGAAGGCTCGCAGCCGCGCGAGAAGGTCGCCGATCGCAAACGGCTTCGAGGCATAGTCGTCGGCGCCGGCTCCGAACGCCAGCTCTTCGCTTTCGGCGTCGAAGCGTCCTGTAATAAGGAAAACCCGCAGCTCGGCCTTCGCGGGATCGGCCCGGATGGCCTTCAGCGTCTCGAGGCCGCTCAAGCCGCCCAGGTCCCAGTCCATGATCACGGCGTCGAACCTCTCGCGGCCGAGCCGCTCCAGCGCGGCCTCGCCGCTGCGCTCGAATTCGCAGGCGAACTCGGCGGCATGGCGCCGGAAGATAGACCGATAAAGAGCGCTCATCAGCGCGTCGTCGTCGACGATCAGCAGGCGCTTGCGCGAGCCGGTCTTCGCGCCCTCGTCGCGGCTCATCTTGTCTCCTGTCGCGTTCATCGAGTCCCTCCGCATAAGCGAGGGCAATTTCCCTGCCCCGCTCGCTGGCACGGAAATTGCTCCCGCTTGGACAAGCGCGAGGACGCTGCC
Source organism: Elusimicrobiota bacterium (assembly GCA_027452025.1). Classification (GTDB taxonomy): domain Bacteria; phylum Elusimicrobiota; class Elusimicrobia; order UBA1565; family UBA9628; genus DAIDHI01. Next base: position 10,995 of record DAIDHI010000100.1, read on the forward strand.
GCGCTGCAAGACGCGAACCAGGAGAGCACACATCATGGATTCGATTTCGTCGCCGTCGGACCTTCAAGGACACTACGACCTCGTCATCGTCGGCGCGGGCCCCGCGGGCCTGGGCGCCGCCAACCACCCCTCGACCGCCGGGCTACGGGTCCTCACGGTCGACGCCGGCAAGTCGGTGGACCGCCGCGAGCGCGACAACCCGGACGACCTGACCTGCGGCGACGGCGGCGCCGGCCTCTTCTCGGACGGCAAGTTCAGCTTCTTCCCCTCCTCGACGGCCTTGTGGTCGCTGGACGATTCGGAGAGCCTCCGGGCGGGCTACCGCTGGACGGCGAAGGTCCTTTCCGACTGCGGCATGGAGGTTCCTCCCTTCCCGGATTCTCCGCCGAGCGCGGAGGAGCCCGCCGGACAGTGGTTTCTCAAGCGCTATCCCTCCGAGTACCTGACGCTGGAGCAGAGGATCGACCTGATCCGCGGGCTCGTGGAGAGCGGGCACGGCGACATCCTGCGCCAGGCCATGGTCGAGGAGGGCGACTATTCCTTTAATACGCGCCTCTTCACGTTGTCGATCTCCGGCAGGAAGGTCACGGCCGACCGCGTGATCTTCGCCGGCGGCCGGTTCGGCCCCCGCCTCATGGACCGCTTCCCCTTCATGGAGCCGGTCTTCCGCAGGCTGGAGGTGGGCTTTCGCATCCAGCAGCCCGCCGAGCGCGCCTTCTTCCGCGACAGCGAGCAGCTCGATCCGAAGTTCAAGTTCATCGCCGCCGACGGCAAGACCGAGTGGCGGACCTTCTGCGCCTGCCGCGACGGCGAGGCCGTGCTGTCGAACACGCTGGGCCTGTGGACCGTGTCCGGCCGCTCGGACTGCCCGCCCACCGGCAAGACCAATATCGGCTTCAACACGCGGGTCCTCGACCGGACGACGGCCATGCGCGGCTGGCGGCACCTGGAGAAGACCTTCTCCAAGCGCGAATCGCATTACGACTTCCCGCTGACCGAGGTCCTCGCGCGGCGCGGCGCCGCCTACGAATTCTTCGTCGACGTCGTCGGAACCGACTTGGCCGGGCGGATGCTCCTCGGCCTCGAGCAGCTCGCCGCGAAGTTCCCCGGCGTGAACCACGCGACGACCTCGCTCATCGGGCCCACGCTCGAAGGCGTCGGCTGCTATCCGGACACCGACGACAATCTCAAGATCGCGGCCGCGCCAGCCTGGGTCGTAGGAGACTCCTGCGGCAAGTTCCGGGGAATCACGGCCTCCATGATCTCGGGGCACTACGCGGTCTCGCGCTGCGCCGTCGAGCTGGAGCGGGAGGACGCCCCGCTGCGGCCCGCCGCGACGGCCTTCGCGCCGGCCTACGCCTGACATGGAAACGCTGCTCGACGAGCCGTCCTCCGCGAAGGGCTCGATCATTCTCGGAGTGGGCGTGATCGTGACGCGCGGGCGCCGCATCGCGCTGGGACGAAGGCTGTCCCCTTATCCCTGCTGGTCGCTTCCAGGGGGCAAGCTCGATCCCTTCGAGACGATCGAGGACTGCGCCCGGCGCGAGCTGCTGGAGGAGACCGGCCTGCGCGCCGGCGGCCGGGCGATCATGCTCTCGGTGGCGAACATGCGGCTTCCGGGTCTCCACACGGTGACCTTCGGCGTGCGCTTCGCCGAATGCGGCGGCGAGCTCGCGGTCCGGGAGCCCGACAAGTTCTCGGCCTGGGACTGGTTCGAGCCGGAGCGGCTTCCGGGGAACTTGTTTCTGCCGGCCAAGGAAGTGCTGGATTGCTTCCTCAGGCGGCCGCCGGCCGGCCCGGGAGCTTGCGCGTTCTCGGAGAGCGGGTGCTGAGCCATGGCAGAGGATTCTCTCGTTATGGGAATAGTGCTTTTCAAACGAGCAGACGATATGCTAGGCTTTGTCACTATGCCGAAGCTCTCGATCCTCGTGGTGGAAGACGATCCCCTGGCGCGCAAGATCATGGAGTCGCATCTCGGCGGACACTCCGTCGAGTTCGCTCCGGATAAGCGAACGGCCCTGGAGGCCCTCGCCGCGCGCAGTCACGACCTCTGCTTCATCGACCTCAAGCTCGGCAAGAACGACGACTGCTCGGGCCTGGAGCTGATCCCGGTGGCGGCCTCGAAGGGGAGCTACTCCGTCGTGATGTCGGGCCACGACTCCGAACCCTATATCGACAAAGCCTACGAGCTCGGCTGCAATGACTTTTACGCCAAGGGCAACGAGGCGGACAACATCGGCCGCGTCCTGGACCGTTTCCAGCGCAAGCGCGACCAGCTCGAAACGGGGCGGCTGTTCGCCGAGGAGTTCGTCACCGATGACGCCGCCACGCGCGCCTCCGTGCTTGAAGCGCTCAGATACGCGGTCTCGGACCTGCCGATCCTGCTCCTCGGCCCGTCGGGAACCGGCAAGACGAGCCTGGCCCAGATCATCCACGAGCGTTCCGGCCGCGACGGCCAATTCGTGGCCATCAACTGCGCCGCTCAAAGCGAGGACCTTCTGGAGGTCGAGCTGTTCGGGTGCCGCAAAGGGGCGTTTACCGGCGCCAACAGCGACCGCAAGGGAAAGCTCTTGCTGGCCGACAAGGGCACTTTGTTCCTCGATGAGGTCGGCTCGATGAGCCTCAAGATGCAGTCGAAGCTCCTCAAGGCCATCGAGGAGAAGTCGTTTTATCCCGTGGGCTCCGAGAAACCCGAGACGGCCGCCTTCCGCGTCGTCACCGCGACGCTGGAGGACGTCCAGAGCCTGATCAAGGCCGGCAAGATGCGGTTCGACTTCTTCCAGCGCATCCACGGCCTCGCCGTCACTCTCAAGCCGCTGGCGCAGCGCAAATGCGACATCTTTCCCCTGATCGGGTTCTTCACGCGCGGCGGCAAGCGCCTGTCCTTCACGACCGAGGCCAAGGCCGAGATCCTGCGCCACGATTGGCCGGGCAACATACGCGAACTGCGCCGGTTCATCGACCTCCTGGTCGCCGGAAACGAAGGGCGCGTCTCCTTTGAGACGATCGCGGGCCTGCTCAAGTCGATGCGCGTCGAGGAAGGAGCCGGGAGTTTCGTGACCGACGAGCAGTTCCGCTTCGCGCTCGGCCAGGGCCTCGACGAGGCCGTCGACCGCTTCATCGACACGATCATCAAGCGGGCTCTCGCGAAAAACGAGGGCCACAAGACCAAGACGCTGGCGGACCTCAAGATATCGACGCGGCTTCTCTATTCCTCCCTGAAGCGCTTCCGCGAGGACGCCAAGCCGGAGGCGACGTCATGACCGCGGCGGGTAAAGAGCTGGCGTCGTTGATCCACGACATGAACTCCAAGTGCGGCAGCCTCAGGACGGCGATCACGCTGCTCCGGACCGCGCCCCCGGAGGAGAGGCAGGAGCTCCTTGGCCTCATGAAGCAGCAGGCGCGAAGCATCGCCGAGGACATCGCGGCGTTCGAGGCCTCCGCGGCAAGCCGGTGAACTTCGCGACCATCGCCTCCGCGCGGCCCTCGGTGCATGGGCAGTTGAAGCTCGCGCATCTCTTCGAGATGCCCGAGCGCGAGTTCGAAGCCCGCGTCCGGAAGTTGGAGCGGCAAGAACTCTTCCGGCGGCTGGTCGACCTCGGCGTGGTCGCCACGAGGCCCTACGCGAGCGCGCGGTTCGCCGCGCGGCGGGCGGCCGGACGTGAGCTGCGCGACGGCAGCCATGGCCTCTCGGAGGCGCTCGACGGCAACAGCGACTTGGTCGCGCTCATCGCCCGGATCGGCCAAGAACACTTCGAGGAGTTTTTCCTGGGCGAGGCGCCATTCTCGGACGAGGAGCGCGCCGGCTCCTGCGGCCTATCGCTCGGCGAGACGCGCCGGCTCAGGGAGCTCGTCGACAGGCTTTACATCCAGGCCGAGTTCAAGAACCCTTCGGCGCAGGCCGCGCCGGCGCGGACGTTCAGCGCCGTCGCCGGCATCGAGCTCGACGACGGCAAGCCCGTGCTCGCGTTCTTCAGCCGGGACATCTGGAAAGGCCGCTACCGCGTCGATGAGGCCAAGCGCGCCGCGGCCATCGAAGCTCTCGGCCACAGGCAGGCCGTTAAAGCCGAACGGCTTCTGTCCGAGCTTGAGTTCCTGGAAAGGCGCAAGTCCACCTTGTACCGCGTGCTCGAGACCTTGATCGAGGCGCAGGCCGACTTCTTGCGAAGCGGGGACGCTGGGCGCCGTCGGCCGCTGACTCAGCGGAGCGTGGCCGAGCGGCTCGACATCCTGCCCAGCGTGCTCAACCGGCTCATCTTGAACAAGTCGCTCCGGCTGCCGTGGGGCCTTGAGGCGCCGCTCAAGGTCTTCGTGCCCAGCGCCAAGATCATGGCGCGGGAGCGGCTGCACGATCTCGCCGTGGCCTCCCCCGCCCTCTCCGACGAGGGCCTGCGGGTCGAGATGCGCCGAGTCCACGGGCTTTCCCTCTCGCGCCGGTCGATCACCCAATATCGCAGGGAACTGGGTCTGGAAACGAGCGGGCTGCGCGCCCCCGCCAGGCCCGCTTGCGCCGCCGGAGGCGTCGCTTGAAGAAGAGGCGGCTCTTCGTCTTCGACATGGACGGCACCCTTCTGCCGAAGACCACCGCCTGCCTGGAGCTGGCCCGGGCGACGCGGACGACCGATCGCTTAGAAGCGCTGGAGGCCGAATTCGCCGCCGGACGCATCGACACCAAGGGCTTCGCGGCGGCGATCAGCAGGCTCTGGGGGCAGATCGCGCCCGGGGTGGTCCGGGAGGCCTTCGATGCCTCCCCGAAGCTGCGCAACATCCGCGAGGTCACGCGGGCCGTGACCGAGGCGGGCGGGCGCACCTGCCTCATCTCCATGTCGCCGGACTTCTTCACGGAGCATTTCCGCGATTTCGGCTTCGACTTCGTGTATTCGTCGCGGTTTCCCCGGGACGGGCGGCCGCTCGATCCCGACGGCATCCTGGTGCCCGAGGACAAGCCCCGGCTCGTGCGTGACCTCTGCGCCAGCGAATCGTTCGCGCTCGAAGAGACCGTTGCTTTCGGCGATTCCATGTCCGACTACCCGCTCTTCCGCTGCCTGCGGTTCACCGTGGGCGTCAACCCGGACGTAAAGCTGGAGAAGCTGGCGCTCGCGACTTATCGGGGCGACGACCTCCAAGGCGCCTACTCCATCATCGGCCGGCTCCTGGAGGCCCGATGACCCCTTTCCCAATAGGTCCCGCGGCCCATGACTCGACCCGGCGAAGCGATTAAACTTTGAGGAATTGATGAATTTCTCGCGCCGGACCCTGCTGCTCGGCTTGGCCGGGGCGCTTTTCGTCTCGGCTCCGGCCGTCGCCGCCGTGGTGGAAATCGGGCGCTGGACGCCGCTGGTCGAGGCCGTGCGGCCCGCGGTCATGACCCAAGCGGCGCTCGACATACGCCTGTTGCCGCTGCAATCGATCCTCAACACCCCGCACCTCGAGGACATGTTCGCCGCGCTGCCGGCGAAGTACCAAGACAATCCGGCGGCCTTCGCCGCGCTGTCCGAAGCGCGACAGGTCGCCGTCTTGAGCCGCGGCGCCGCCGCGGCCGGACGCAGGCTCGATCAGGAAGCCGCCGTTCTCTCCGCGAAGGTGGAGGCGGGCGCCGCCGATGAGGCCGACGCGCGGCGGCTCGGCGAATTGAATCGGAAGGACTCATACCTGTCGCCGGAGCGACGCGAAGGCGTGCGCGACGCTCTCAAGAGCCTCGCCCTGCAAGGGATGCCGGCCGCGCGGGAGTTTTTCGACCAGGAGAAAGCAATGCCAGGACAGTTCCAGGATTTGACCGTCGAGAACAAGGCCTACCCGGCCGTGGTCATGGGAGAGGACAGCTTCACGGGCTGGTTCGGGAAAGGGAACTTCCCGAACGAGTCGGACAGGGAGGCGGCCTACACGGGAGCCCTCGAAGCCGCCTACCGCCAGGGCGTCAGGGGTTACAGCATGTCTCCCCACCCGACGCTCATGAAGGCCATCGCGAACTTCAAGAACAGCCATCCCGACATCCGGGTCGTCGCCAACCCGCACTTCAAGTCCCATTACTACGTCGGCGACCAATCCCTGTGGTCGCCGGCGAACCTGTCTCGGCTCATCGCCACCGTGGCCGCGAAGCTGCCCGAGGCGGTGAGGTCGGCGAGCCCCATCTTCAAGGACGCCGATCTCTCCACCCGCTTCTCGGACGCGGAGATCGCGCAAATCCGTCTCGATGAGAAGGAATATCTGGAGCGCCTCGACGCCTTCAAGAAGTTCTCCGATTTCACGATCGTCGGCAACCTTCCGTTCGGTTTCCTCGCCTTCATCGGACGCGACGACATCATCCGCCGCGAAACCGCGCTCGCGCGCTCGCGCGGCCTGGTCCCGCTTGGAATCTCCGAGGGAGGCGGGGTCTCGGCGAAGATGCTGCAAGGGCTCGACGTCGCCGCGGTCTGGATGTGGGCCAACCGGACGCTGCGGTTCCCGGTACCCATCGATCTTCCCGCTCTCCTGGGCGGCTACGGCCGCCCCGTGACCGCGTTCCGCGTCTTCGAGCATACCGACGGGTTCGATCCGACGGCCTCGCTGGCCTTCATCCGCGACAACAGGAAGATATCGTCGCTGGTCGTGGGCGTCGACGACAAGTCTCAAGCGGCCGAGACCTTCGCGAAGATCCGCGAGCTGCTCCCTCACCTCTGGAGAAATTAAAACCTTCCCGATATGATCGCCGCGGCCGCCGCGCTCATGATGTTCTCGGGCCTCGCTCACGGCGATGTCGCCATGTCCACGTTCACGTTCCAAGTGGCGTGGTATCCGACCATCGAATACGGCCCCTTCTACTACGGGCAGGAGCACGGCTACTTTGCCGACGAGGGCATCCACCTCGACTTCCCGCGCTGGCAGCTCGGGATGAACGGCGTCGAGGAGGTCGCCAAGGGACATGCCGACATGGGGATGGACGATGCCGTCAACTTCTTGATCTCGGTCGACAGCGGGGCCGACCTCGTCGCGATCTACGGCTACATGCAGGAAACCCCCCTCGTCCTGGTGTCCCTTCGAGACAAGCTCGACGGCATCGACGATCTGGCCGGCAAGAAGGTCGGGACCGTGAAAGGCTTCCAGTACCTCGTGGACTATTTCCGGCTCAAGTATCCTCGCCTCAAGGACAAGGTCCGCTTCGAACTCCTGAACGACAACCTGGGGGCCCTGGAGCGCGGGGACGCGGACGTCGGTATTTTCTTTGAGACGGCGCAGGTGCCGCTGCTCAAGCTCCGCGGCTATCCCCTCCACATCCTTCGCTACCAGGATATCGGCTACGACGTGTACTCGCACGTCATCTTCGTCCGGCGGGACTTCTACAACGCGCACCGCGAGGCCCTGGCACGCTTCGTTCGAGCGCTGGACCGGTCGATCCGTAAGAGCTTCAACGACCCGGTGAGCACGACCAAGCTGTTCACCGACAAGGTGAAATACACCGACTTCGTCGAAGGACCCTTCAAGGACAACGAGGATTACACGCGCTATCAGGAGGCCTGCTTCAAGATCCTGCACTATTACATGGCCAAGGGGGTCGGCGAGGACTACGGTCTGATGAATCCCTTGCGCTGGGAAGCGATGATCGCGAATTTGCGCGAGCTGGGAATTCTCAATCGCAAGATCGACGCGGAGCGCGTCTTCACCAACGATCTCGTCAAGGAGCTTTATGCCGCGAAGGCTCATTGACCCTATACGCGCGGGCGAGCGGCGCGAGCTCGACGCCTTCCGCATCAAGTGGCATTTCTTCGCGCCGTTCTTCGCCGGCATCTTCGGCTTGGTCGCCGCGTTCATCTTCGTCTTCCTGACCTCGATGACCTCATTCTTCGGCTTCTACAGGGACCGTCAGTCGCAGGAAGCGGTGGCGACGATCCAGAACGCGATCACTGAACGACAGGAGCACCTGCGAAACGAGCTCTCCTTCGTCAAAGACGACGCCGATTTCAAGAACGCCTTCTATTACGCCAGCGAAAGCCTGGTCTCGCTCAAAAAGCCGCTCGCGGATTACTTGGCGAAGTACAAGCCGTTGGTCGGAGTCGACTACGTAGAGGCCGTGACGCCCGACGGCAAGATGATTTTTTCGCAGGGGTCGTCCTCGAGCGAAAAGGCGTATCGCGCGCATCCCCTCGCGGTTCACGATCTTTCGCCGACCGAGATCACCACCAAGCTCGTCCAGGTCAACGATACGCCTTGGATGACGGCCGCGATCCCGGTGCGGCAGTTCGGAAAGCTGATCGGCTTCCTTCTCGTCGATATCGACTTCGGCAGGCCGCTGCTGGACCAGCTGCGCGGCATCACGCGCCAACAGTTCTTCTTCCTGGACTCGGCGGGCCGGATGGCCGCTTCGACGCTCACCGATGCCGGCTTCCGCCAGATTTTAGCCGGCGCTTTGGGCGGCAGGAAGGGTTTCCCCTTCGACTTCCACTACCAGGGAAACCGGTTCGTCGTCTCCGCCCTCCCCATGTCGGAGGGGCAGGGACAGCCGCCGGCGTTCCTCTACGCGGTGAGCGATCAAAGCGCGATGGAGTCGTTCCAGCGGCGGTCGATCCGCAACGCGGTTCTCCTTTTCCTGCTCATCGCCGCGGTAAGCTTCTTCTTCAGCTACGTCTCATCGCACGCCTTGTCCATGAAGGTCAACCGCCTGCTTGAGGAGATGACGAACTACCGGCTGAAGGCCGAGCGGCAGGAAAGGCTCTCGGCGCTGGGCGAGCTCGCGGCGCAGATTTCTCACGACATCCGCTCGCCGCTGGCGGCCCTCGACTCGGTGCTCCGGGACGTGTCGGAGCTGCAAGAGGAGAAGCGCCTCATGATCCGCGGCGCCGCCGGCCGCATCCGCGACATCGCCAACCACCTGATCCGCACGAACCAGGAACTGCGGGGGCTCGACAAGGGCGCGGCGGTGCCGGCCGAGCCCCCGACGATCCAGCTTCTTTCCAGCATCATCGAGCCGCTCGTCACCGAGAAGCGGCTCCAGTTCCGGTCCAGGATGGGGATCGAGATCGACTCGCCGCTCGATGAAGCCTCATACGGCCTTTTCGCCGAGATCGCGCCGGGGATATTCAAGAGGGTGCTATCGAACTTGATCAACAACGCCGTGGAGGCGCTCGATGACCGCGGCTCCGTCACGATCCGCCTGAGCGCCAAGGACGACGAAGTTCTTCTTGAGGTCAAGGACGACGGCAAAGGAATTCCCGCCGAAGTCCTGGCCCGGATCGGCGAAAAGGGCGTCACGCATGGCAAGGCCGGCGGCTCGGGGCTCGGGCTCCATCATGCCCGCACGAGCGTCGAGTCCTGGCGCGGGCGGCTTGAGATTCAGTCGGCCTCAGGGGCAGGGACGACGGCCAGCGTCTATCTGCCGAAGGTCCCACCGCCCAATTGGTTCGTCTCGAAACTGGCCCTGCCCCTGGATAGCGCGGTCGTCATCCTCGACGACGACACCAGCATCCATCAGGTCTGGCAAGGCCGCTTGACCGGGGCCTCGCGGGATCAGCCGGTCGAGATCGTCCATGTCTCTACGCCCCAGGAGATACGGAGCTGGATCGGCGAGAATCCCGCGAAGGCGCGCAAGGCGCTGTATCTGCTCGACTACGAGCTCCTGGGCTACCAGGAGACGGGCCTGAGCCTGGCAGCGGAGCTCGGCATCGGCCGGCAGACGATCCTCGTGACGAGCCGCTACGACGCCCCGGAGATTCTGGAGGAATGCCGCCGGCTCGAAGCCCGGATGATCCCAAAACTCCTGGCTGGACTCGTTCCTATCGAGGTCGCCTCCGGCAAAACGCGATGGGACGCCGTGCTCATCGACGACGATCCCCTGGCCCGCACGACCTGGAGGATGACCGCCTCGCGCTTGGGGAAAAGTTTCCGCTCTTTCTCGACGGCGGCGGAGTTCCTGGAAGCCGTGGAGGAGATCGACCGCGGGACTCCCGTTTACGTGGACGCCGAGCTTGCCGGCGGGGTGAAAGGCTCGCTCGAATCAAGGCGTATCCGCCAGCAGGGCTTCGCGGAAGTCTATCTCGCCACCGGCCACGACCCAGAGACGTTCGCCGACCTCGATCATCTGAGCGGCGTCGTCGGCAAAGAACCGCCCTGGTCCTGACGGACCGGGCTTCTTTTCCTTCTCGAACCTCTTCTCGTCTGAGAATCAGGCCCCCCTCGTAACGAAATCGCGTCGATAAAATGACGTGAACGCATGGCACGGAAATTGCTCCCGCAATTCAGACGGCCCGGGAAGGCCGTTGAAGTGAGCACCGTGTAGCTCCGCGAATACGGCGCGGGGGTATCCACGATCCCGCCTAACGGGATGAGTCCACGGGAAACGATGAAGATATCGTTTCTCGTTTTTCGTCTCGTGGCGAGACAACGGGAGACTAAGGAGGCGGACCGTATGGAACAGCGACTTGCCGAGAGTCGCGACGATAGGGGCCTTCCGGCATCCTTGGCAAATTCATGCCAGGCGCCGATGGGCTCGCAGGAAGTCGGGAAGAAATGGCTCGACCTGCTGTTTGTGGTTCACGCGGAGCATCCGGACTGCACGATGCACGGCGTCAACGTCCTGAACGGGAGCATCGTATCCTGCGCGAGAATCCAGCGCCACATGAGATTCGGCCTGGAGCCGGCGAAAGACGCCTCGTACCTGTTCGACAGGACCTGGGAGGCGCTGGAGACGATGTGCCGCAAGATCGGCACGGGCCGCATCGAAGAGATCGAATTCTCCGATGGCCGGCCAGTCAATGTCCGCGTGAACGCAAGGCGCCGGCGCCGTTTCTGAGCATGCCGCCGCGCAAAGGAGCAAGAATGAGATAGCACGATCCGCATCCGATCTGAAGCCAAGACCAATGTGTGCATAACCCATATCGGCGCTCGCCGATAGAATTCTCCGACAAGAGAAGAGGTAGGGTCCCTCGCGCCTTCCGGGCCTCCCCGGCCACAAGAAGGCAAGCCGGCCATCCCCGGGCCCCCCGGGATCGGTAGCCGGGCAGACCACATTCCTGGCCAAGGGCATCCAGGCCAAGCCCTGGAGTCCTCTAAAGCCGCCCTACCTCGTGTAGGGTCAAAGGAAGGTGGTCTCACATGACCCCCGTCGAAAGCACCGTCGTCGCCGTTGCCGCGCCGCCGCAAAGCCGTGAAGCATCGCTCGCCCAGCAGGCCGCATCGAAGCTGGCGGCCAGCCTGCCTCATAAGCCAGCCAGCGAGATCGTCGAGGACCTGATCGCCCGCCTCCAAAGGAAACGGAGCTCGCGGGACGCGGCCGGCCTCAACCACTGGGAGTCCTACGGCCCCGCCTACCTGGAAAAGCTCGTCAAGCGATTCCAAATCGCCGATCCGCTGCGGCAGATCGTCGGGTTCATCGTCGTCAACCACGACTCCGCCGTGGAGTTCGCCGCGCGGGTGACGTGCGACGCGGACCTGGCCGAAACTGCCGTGAGCCGGACCTACATCGAGCTTCTGAACGGCGACACGACGGTCACGTTGTTCTACCGCGCGCTCAAGATGAACGCGCGCGACCTGCTCAAGGCGCGCGCGAGAGAGTTCAAGCGCTTCGAGTCGCTCGATGCGTTGGTGTCGGCGGCAAGAGCCGATCATGCGCTCGCTGTTGATTCGGATACGTCGAATGCCTGCGAGGATATCGACTTCCCATCGCGGCGACTTGAGGACCAAGACCCCTTGGATATCCTCATCGCCCGTCAGGACGAGCGGCAGGAACAGCGGGAACTCGCCGACGAAATGGCCTACGCGCTGCGAGTCGTGAGGTGCGAGGGAAACCGCTGGATTCTCAAGAAGGATTGGTGGAAGGAGTCCGCCATCGGTCGAGCGGAGAAGAAGCGCCGGCGGACCGAATTGAGGGGGTCCGTCGAATAGAAAGTGCCGGGGCACTTCAGCATAGCAGCCGCGCGGACCAAGAGGTCGCAAGTCGCGGTTCCTGAAGGTGCCCGGGCGATTTGCGGGCAGACTGGTAGCCAGTCAGACAAACTCGGGGAGCGCTGGTATCCCCACCTGCCCGGCGATCATAAGGCGGATCATCGGAGGAACGAACATGGCGAACGAGGGCGCGGTGGCGGAAGAAGAGGGCGGCTTGAGCCAGTTGGAGGAGACGGAGGCGGGGCAGGCGGGGCGGCCGGACGGCCGCGCTTCCAAGCTCGCCCGCTTCATCAAGCTGCAGACTTATCAGCAGCTCAAGGACGTCGTGGCGCTCGATGAGCTGCGGCTGAAGTTCATGAAGCAGGGCCTCGATATCAGCCGCAGCCGGCTGATTTCGGAAGCGATCAAGCTTCTGGCGAAGACCGTCGCGGAGGGCAAATTCGAGCTCAGGGGGTAGCCACCCATCGCTTCTGTCGTCGTTTCTGTCGGTGCAGAAGCGGCCAAGGAACACCCAACCCATGAATTCTATCGATATCCGCTGCCATTCTCGGTCCGCCTCTTTGGCGCTTGCAGCGCCAAAGCCTCCTGACCACACCCCCACAACGATAGTGAAAAGTTGGGGTTGGAGTGGTGGTGTGGTCAGGAGGATGGCGGACTGGAAGGCAGCGAAAGGACAGGGTCAAGGGGAATGACAATGGTCAAGATAAAGATTTTTCAGAAAGGGAAATGGGAGGAGGTGGAGGTTGGATTTAGGACTTTGAACATACTGAAAGGATTAGAGAAGTGGGGAGTTTTGGGATTAGGACAAGTGGAAGGATTTTTATTTCCAGAGGGACTGGATGAGACGGAGAGGATGAATCTGTTTTTCAACTCGAAGTTCCAAGGAGAGTACAGGGGAGCCAGCTACAAGGCGGTCAAGTATCTGGAAGAGCTGGGACTGATCGAGGTTCAGCGCTACACGAACATGCCTCGGCTCTACAACCTGACGAAGGACGGCCACAGGGTTCTCAAGGACCTGGGACTGCGCCAGCTCGAGGAATTTCGCGACCCGGTGACGGATTCCATGGTCAAGCACGAGGCGCTCGTGACCGGGATCGGCTTGGTCATCAGCGAGCTGCTGGCGCGGCCGGTTTCAACGGAGTTCGAGCGGCAGGTTCTGAGCCGGGGCGCGGCGCAGGAGCACGGCCGGGAGGCGTTTCCGCTTCCGGATCTCTGGGTCGCCGACGCCGGCCAGCCGAAGGCGATCGAAGTCGAGAGAACGCAGAAATCGGCGGAGCGCTACCGCAAGCTCTGGTCGTTCTACCGCGACAACCTGCCGGGCAGCGCGGTAGTCCTCTACATCACGGAGTTCCCGAACGGGCCTCGGCTTCTGCTGTCGCGCGCGCGCAAGCTGCTGGCCGACTTCATCTACGCCTGCGGCCTGGAAGAATTCCGATCAAGCCTCGGCCGCTGCGCGTTCGTGGGCTATCGCGGCGCGGAGGTTCATCTCGAGAAACGGCCGGACCATCCCCAAGGGCCGCACCACCAGCGCGTCGCGATGGCAAGCCTCTCAGCCCGGCCCGGCTCCGCCGGTCCCGGGGAGAGGCTACCCATCGCGCCGTTCGCTCCGCCTCCCCGCTCCATACGGATCGGGGAGCTCATCCGGCCGAGGACTCGGCCGGATCAGTCCGCTTCGCCACTGGAGATGCAGCCCTTCCCCCGCCCCCATCCTCTGGCTCCTTCCCCGTCCCCGGAAGGAGGACGGCAGCGATGAACCAGGGCTTCCTCCTTTTAATCATGGCGCTGGCGGGCGCCGCGCTGTGGCTGGTGGGCGCCGGCTACCGGAAGAGCGGAGCGGTCGTCTTCGCGAAAGCGACCTTCCTTCTATTGGCATTCCTTCCGTGGCGAACGGTGGACGCCATGGCTCAGCGCAACAAGGGCTTCCGACATTGGGCGCTGCCGCGCATGGGGCAACTCCACCGCGACTGGTACGCCGCGTCCGGCTGCTTCAGCGTCCTTCTCGGGCTCGGCATGGCTTTCCGCAAGCCCGCGCAGCGGCGCAAGTCGAGCTGGGACGAACCCGCCGAGCAGAAGGGGCTCGACCGGGCGTTGGCCGACCACCTGGACTCGCCTACCGGCTCCCGCGACACGTTCCTCGGCATGGCTCAGGGCGGCCGGCGGGTCTGCCTGACCCCGGTCAGCCGCGAGCGGCACATGCAGATCGTCGGGCCGACGCGCTCGGGCAAGTCGCAGCTTCTCTTCGCCCTCACGGCCCAGGACATGCGCGGCGGCATGCCCGTCTTCTTCATGGAAGCCAAGGGCGACCACGGCGACTTCGACCAGTTCTTGGCGCTCGCCGACGGCTGCGGCCGCGGGTCCGAGGTCCGCTACTTCAACCCGCAGGACTCACGCTCGCTGTCCTTCAATCCGATCCGCCGGATGCCGGGCCAGGACGTGACGGCGCTGGCCAACCAGCTCTCGCGCGTGCTCGGGCGCGAGCCCAGCTCCAGCGGCGAGGCGCAGGAATATTACAAGTCCGTGGACTACGCGAAGATTCAAAACATGGCCGAGGTCTTCTGGGACACGGGACTTCAGTACACGCTTCGGGACTGCTTCTACTACTTCAGCTACGGCGAATGCCGCGAGAAAGCCTACGGCCTGTGCAAAGACAAGGGGCTCGTCGAGATGACCCGGCGCGAGTTCGAGCAGAACCCGAACACGACGGCTTTGACCTCGGCGATCCGGCCCTACACGACCGGCCCGCTGGGCGGGCTCCTCAATACCTACGCCCCGGCGATCAAGCTGGAGGACATCTTCGAGAAGAAGCAGCTCGCCTATTTCGCCATCCCGATCGGCCACCTGCCGGTGCTGGCCAACCCGTTGGGCCGCATGCTGATCTCGGGGCTCCTGTCCGTGGCGACCTGGCGGCAGCAGCAAAAGGAGAAGCCGGGACCGGCCTCCGTCATCTTGGATGAGTTCGCCGAGTTCGCAACGCCCGCCTTCAAGTCCTTCATTCAGACCGTCGGCTCGGCCCGCTTCTGGACGATCCTGTCCCACCAGGACCTGGGGCAGCTCAAGAACATCCAGGGGATGGACAAGGAGGCTTTCGACTCGGCCGTGTTCAACAACACCTCTGGCTGCAAGGTCTGCTTCCGGGCCCCCGACCCCGAGGACGCCGAGTTCTGGTCCTCGACCTTGGGCACCTATCAGACTTTCGAGGACACGGAGCGTTTCCAGAAGACGTTCCTCGGCTCGCGCGGCACCGGCGAGATGTCGCGCCGCAAGGTGGAGCATTTCAAGGTCCACCCGAACACGCTCAAGAACCTCAAGCCCGGCGCGGCGCTGGTCTTCGCGCCGGGCCACGAGGACTCCCTCGTGCGCACCGCGCGCGTCTTCAAGCTCGTCAACGGCAAGGTCCCGGAGCTCGCGGCCGTGACGGCAGCGCCGGAAGCCGGCCTCGATCTCGCCTCGGCCGTGAAGCCGGCGCAGAAGAGGGCCGCGGTCAACGAGGCGGGGGTCAAGGCATGAGCCGAGCGGCGTTCGTCGTCTTGTTGACGCTCCTGGCACCCGCGGCGGCGCGCGCCGGCGGCTACATCCCGCAGGCCACGTTCAACGGACCTTCCTCCACATTGGCGGGGATGGATCGAGACGCGGTGGGCAATCTCTACCTCCTCGGTAGGGCCCAAGGGGCGACGACCTATCAGGTGACGGGCGAGATGACGCAGGGCATCACACCTTTGTTCTCCTTCGATACCGGGCTCTCGATGCCGGTGGCCTTCGCCGTGGAAGGCTCGGGCGTCATCGACATCCTGGACGGCGCCAACGGCTATACGCTAAAGCGCTACACCAATCCCGGGACCCTCGTCGACTCGGCGACGTTCTTCGTGACTTATGCCACGCCGAACATGATCGCCGCGGCCATCGACAAGACTAACGCCCGCGTCTACATCGCCTACCAATACACCTATCACCCCATCTATCCGCAATGCCTTGGCTGCGGCGGCCCATCCTCGATCACCAAGACGACGATCAATCAGTACGACTTCCAGGGCAACCTTCTGAAGGCCTTCTCTATGCCCGGCGAGGATGCCACGCCCGGAAGCTGTTACACCCCGACGGCGATGGCGGCCGATCCGCAAGGCAACGTGTATATCGCCGACGGCCTGTGCCAGCAGGTCGTCAAGTTCTCACCCTCGGGCTCGGTGACCAGCTCCACGCCGGCCTCGCAATGGACCTATAGCTTCGGCCCGCGCGGCATGTGGACCGATGCTACCTCCAACCTTTATATCAGCGAGGCGGTGTGCGGTCCGACCGGCTGCCCCCAGGGCGTGGTCAAGCTCGGTTCGGACGTCTCCTTCCAAACGAGCTTCGTCGCGGATTCGGCCGTCGGCTGCGCCTGGGATAGCCGCATCCTCTATCTGAGCAGCTCCGGCTCGCAGCCCTTGCGCCGCTTCGTCTTCGACGGCGCGCCGTCGGTCGCGGTCGAGTCCGCTCCCTTCGGCACGATCGTGCAGCATTCTTCCGCCGCCGCGCTGTCGTGGCAGGCGTCGAGCGACCCGGACGGCGATCCCGTGACGTATACGGCCTACCTCGGCAGCAACCCCACCCAGCTCTCCGCGGCAGGGACCGCGAGCCAGCCGGAATTTGCGACGCAACCGCTCACTTTCGGGGGCACCTACTATTGGCAGGTCGTCGCGCAGGACTCCTACCTCGGCCTGCCGCTGCAGCAGACGCCGGCGCCCGTCGAAAGCTTCAACCTTAATCTCACCAACCAGCCGCCGGGCGCTTTCACCGTCGTCAGCGGCAGCGGAACGGCGGTCACGCGCGCGACCTCCGTGACGCTCGCCTGGCAGGCCGCCGTCGATCCCGACGGCGACTCCGTGGTCTACGACGTGCTTTGGGGAACGTCCCCGCAGGGCGCGGCCCTCCTGGGCACGACGGCGGCCACGAATTGGCCGGTTTCCGGCCTCGGCTTCGGCACGACCTACTACTGGACCGTCCGAGCGCGCGATGTCTATAACGCGACGACGCAGATCGCCGGCGGCATCCAGACCTATTCGCAGGTCTTCCTGGACTCGCCGCCCCCCGCGCCCACGATCCTCGCGGGCAGCGGTTCCTTGGGCGAGCACACGCTGACGCCTTCGGCGACGCTCTCCTGGAGCTCCGTCGCCAACGCGCAAGGCGATCCGATCCGCTACCGCCTCTATCGGGGCACGTCGGCCGACGCTCTCGGGCTCGTGCAAGACAGCACGGCCACGACCGACGCTCTTGCGGGCCTGCAGTTCGGGACGACCTACTATTGGGCGGTCGCGGCCTACGATCCTTACGGCGGCGCGAGCACGACGCCGGTCCAAGGCCTCACGCTCTTCCTTCAGGACACTCCGCCTCAGCCGTTCGCCGTTCTGACCGGAACCGGGACGCTCGCCACCCGCGGCACGTCGCAGCTTCTTTCATGGGCGCCGGCCGTCGATCCCGAAGGCGATCCTGTCTCCTACGAGCTCGATCTGTCCACGAGCCCGGTCTGGTTTCCGGCAGTGCAAACTTCGACGGCGACCAGCTTCAACCTGACCTTCCAGCTCGGCACGACCTACTACTGGCAAGTGGCGGCACGCGATTCGTTCGGCGGCGTGACCTACTCGGGCCTCCAGACGTCCTATCCCGTCTTCCTCAATCATCCGCCGACCGTGCCCGCGAATCAATCGAAGACGGGCACCAT
The DNA here is from genome assembly GCA_027452025.1 of Elusimicrobiota bacterium. Lineage (GTDB taxonomy): Bacteria > Elusimicrobiota > Elusimicrobia > UBA1565 > UBA9628 > DAIDHI01. The sequence continues at coordinate 28,543 of DAIDHI010000100.1, forward strand.
CCCGTACCACGGCTTCTCGCCCTCGCAGTCCTTCTTCTGGGGCCCCACGACCGACCCGGACGGCGATGCCTTCACCTACAGCCTCGCCTACGGCACGGACAGCGCCCACATGGCCGTGATCAGCTCGGCGACCTTGGGCCTGAGCCTGCCGATCCCGCTCAACACGGCTTTCTACTACAGCATCGTCGCGACCGACATCTACGGCGCGGCCTCGGCCTCACCCGTCAACTGGGTCTACTACCAGTTCACCAACAATCCGCCCGGCGGCTTCGACGTGATCGGCACGACGGGCACGATCTCGGCGCGGCAGACGAGCACGACCCTCTCATGGACGGCCTCGGTCGATCCCGACGGCGACCCCGTCAGCTACGGCGTGTTCCTTGGGACGGCGGCCTCGTCGCTGAGCCTGCTGACCGCGACGACGAAGACGACGGCTCCGCTCGGGACGCTCTCCTTTGGGACGACCTACTACTGGCGCGTGGACGCCTACGACGGCTTCGGCGGCACGACGACGGCCAACGAAGGCATCCAGAGCCTCGCCTACTCGTTCTACGACCCGCCGCCCTCGGCGATCGTCTATCTGAGCACGGCCGCCACTTATAGCGAGCACACCAGTTCCCCGAGCGTCGCCCTTTCCTGGACGCCCGCGACCAACGCGGCGGGCGACCCCATCAGCTACGCATTCGAGCTTCAGACGAGCACCGGCGTCCAGCCGCCCGTCTCCATGGGCCAGGCGACGAGCCTCGCGCTGCCCGTCGTCTTCGAGACGACGTATACCTGGCGCGCGGACGCTTCCGATCCCTACGGCGCGACCTCGACCGGCACGTGGATGAGCTTCGTCGTCCACTTGGCCAATCAGCCTCCCTATGCCGTCCAATACCTGACGCCGGCAAGCGTCAGCACCCGCGCCGCCAGCTATCCGATCACCTGGAGCAACACCGGCGACCCCGACGGCGATCCCGTCAGCTACCGCTTGGACGCCGGCAGCGTGCCGGCTCAGCTCGCGGTCATCCAACTGGGCAGCGCCACGGCGTTCGCGCTGCCCCTGCAATACGGCACGACGGTCTACTACCGCGTCACCGCGACCGACTCTTTCGGCGCGGCGACGGCGGGCGCGGTCCAAGCCTTCTATTCCGCGTTCCTCAACGATCCGCCGCAGACGCCGAACATCGTCTCGCCCTTCTCGCGGTCGCCGACGGTCAAGACCATGAAGAACTCGGTGGAAGTGTCCTGGCAGCAGGTCACGGACCCCGAAGGCGACCCGATCACCTACACGATCTACCTGGGAGACTCCTCGGACGGCATGGCGACGATCGGAACGATCACCCAGGCCGCCCAGGGCGGGACCACGGCGCTGGCGCTTCGCCCGGCGGCGGTCCGGCCGCAGGCGGAGGTCTCGATCGACAGCAATACGATCACGCTGACGCTCGCCGACCTCGACTACTACAAGAACTACCTCTTCCAGGTCTCGGCCGCGAACCAATACGGCGCGGCGACGCTGTCGCCGCTTCTGACCTTCACGCTGACCTCCGCCGACGGTTTCCCCAAGGCCTACAACTACCCGAATCCGTTCAATCCCAATCGCGGCGGGACCAACCTCGTCTTCAACGCGCCGCCCTCGGGCTACGCCCAGGCCACCGTCGAGGTCTACTCCGAGTGGCAGGCGCTGCTCTTCAAGCAGGACTTCTTCAACATACCGCCCGGCATCAGCCAGGTCCATTTCGACGGCCGCGATCGCTACGGCCGGGCGTTCTTCAACGGCAGCTACGTCTGCCGGGTCCGCTTCTCCGGACCGGACGACAAGCAGGTCTTCTACATGCTGGTGGTGAAATGATGGTCCGCCTTCTCTTGCAGCTCCTGGCCTTCTACGCGGGCGGCGCGCCGCTCTACGCGCAGACGGTCGGGGCCGTCTCCTCGCAGCTTCTTTCCCAAGGCCCCGGCGCGCAGGCCGCGGCGCTCGGCGGCGCCGTCGTCTCGACGATCCACGATCCCACGGCGCTTTATTGGAACCCGGCTGGCCTGGCCGACGCCGGCGGCATGGTGTCGGGCGAGCACTTGTTTCTGTTCGACGGCGCGCGCTACGACTTCCTCGGGCTTTCCGTCCCCTCCCGGTTCGGCACCTTCGGTCTCGGCGCGCTCCAGCTCAACCGGGACAATATCGTCGCGCGCTCGGCGATCGACGATCCCGGCTACAACGTCTCGAACACGCAATCCGATTACATGGTGGGCTTCGGCCGGGGCCTGGGCGAGCACTGGTCCGTCGGAACCACGGCCAACGTCCTCGACTTCAACCTCGCCGGCCATACCGACAAGGGCTGGGGCCTGGACTTGGGAAGCCAGGGCAACTACCCGCAGGACGACTTCTGGGGGCTCAAGCGCCTGGTGTGGTCCTTCGGCGCGCAGATCAAGAACCTGATCGAGCCCAAGCTCACCTTGGTGGACGACACCGAATCCTTCCCGCGCGAGCTGCGCGGCGGCGCGGGCCTGTCCTTCCAAACCGCGTCGCGGCCGTCCGTCGGCGGCGTCATCTCGCATGATCGCGCCATGATACTGGTCTCGTTCCGCAGGGTTTCCGGCGATCCCGCCACCTACCCGGGCCTGGGCCTGTCTTACTCCTACCAGAACGTGCTCGTTTTTCGGCTCGGCTACGACGGCACGGTCTCGGCCGGCGCGGGCTTCCATACGATGGACGGCCGCTTCGCCCTGGACTACTCGATGGAGAACAAGCCGCTCTCCCTCGACCACCGCTTCACGATCTCGTACCGCTTCACGCCCGCCAAGGCCAGGCGGGAGGAGGTCTACGCGGAATCGGTAGACGACGAGTACGCGCGCGCCAAGGGCCAGGCGGACGCGCTGGCGCAGGAGACGTTCAACGCGGGACAGGCCTCCTTCAGGGACCAGGATTACCGCGGCGCTCAAGACGCCTACCGCTTGGCCGCTTTGCTTGAGCCCGACGACAAGGAAATGGCGGCGACCTACCAGCGCGCCGTCGAGACTTACCGCCGGGCGGAGATCCACCGGCTCTCGACCGACGCCACCCTGGACCCCGCGCCCGGGCAGGAAGCCCAGGCCTATCGGAACCTGGCGCGGCTGCTCGACCTCGGGGCCGACGACAAGGCCGAGCTGGCGGCTCGCCTGCGGATGCTCGCCCAGCGCATCCCGACGCAGGATTACCTCCAGCTCGCGCAGCAGTCCTTCGATGAGAGAGCGAAAGCGGCGCGCCGCTTGGCGGCCTTGGGCCGCGTGAGCGACGCGCAGACGATCGCGGACACGCTGGACCTGCTCAAGAGCTCCCAGACCGCTCTCGGGGTCCAGGCGCTGCAGGGCGAGGTTGCCGCCAAGGGCACCGCGATCCGCAAGACGTTCGACGACTTGGCGGCGCGGAGCGGCGCGGATCGCCCCGACACCGAGCTTGCGCGCGCGGCGCTGGCGCTGAAGCGCGCTTTCCCGGACGACGGCAAGGCGGTGGAGCGAGCCGACGCCGCGTTGGCGCGCTATCGCTCCGACTATCCCCTCTCGATCAAGGAGCGCTTCTACCTGCGCAAGCTTTATTACCTGGCCGCGGTGCGCTTCGCCAAGAAGCAGGACGGCGACACGCGCTACGGCCAGGATTTCCTCGAGGAGATTCTGCGGCGCGACGCGGCGGACGCCGACGCGGACGCGCTTTTGGACGCTATAGCCCGCGAGGGCCTAGCGAGGCAGTAGGCCGGAACAAAAAGGAGGCGGTACATGAAGAAGAAGACGAAAGACATCCTCATGAGCGCGGGGATGCTGCTGATGACGGCGGCGCCCTCGTTCGCGCAGTTCAGCGGCAACAGCGGCCAGGTGGGCAGCTTTCTCGGCTCGACGGCCGGATGGCTGGTGTCCGTGCTGGGGCCGGGGCTCTTCCTGATCGGCGTCATCATGGTCGGCATCAGCCTGGCCATGGGCGACCAGGACGCGATGCGCCGGGGCGGCTACGTGATCGGAGGAGGCGCGCTGATCTTCCTCTCGAACTCGGTCGTCGCGCTGCTCAAGTCCCTCTCGGGCAATTGAGGACCCGCGCGGAAGTCGTCCACGCCGGCGTCTTGGTGCTGGACTGGAAGAAGGAAATGGAAAGGAGGATGCACGCCATGAACGAAAAGCAAGAAGAGCCGGACCGCCGGCCGGGCGAGAGGCCCGCGCTGCCGGCGATCAACGAGGCCCACGTCGTGGGACGACTCACCAACACGGTGACGGCCAAGGACTACGGCGAGGGCAAGACGCGCGCGCAGTTCAGCGTCGCCGTCCCGCGCGGCGGGCGCAAAAAGGAGGGGCAGCCCGACGTGGACTACGTGACGATCACGGCTTGGGGAGCCATCGCCACCCAATGCGAGGGGCTCTCCAAGGGCGACGCGCTGGACATCCACGGCCGCCTGCGCACCTGGAAGGACGAGACGGACCGCTACCACTGGGGGATCACCGCCGACATGCTCCAGGTGCTCTATAGGCAGCCGGCCAAGGCGGGCGGGGGCGCCAAGCAGCAGGAGCTGGCCGGCGTCTGAGAAAGTCCCTGCCCCGCGCTCCGGGGCAGGGCACGATTTGAGAAATGGAAACGATCAGAGTCTACCGCAACCTCAACGGCGTCGATAAATTCCTCGGCCTCGAATTGGCCGACGGCTGCCTGCTGCTATTGACCTTCTTCCTCGCGTTCCTGATCAACCGCAACGGGCTCTTTACCAACGCCGCCCTGCTCGTCATGGTCTACGTCGGACTGCGTGCCCTCAAGCGCGGCAAGCCCGACGGCTACCTGCTCGTGCTGACGCGGTTCGTCCTGATGAGCCGGTTCAAGCGGACGCCGGGCTTCGAGGAGGCTGAAACGCGATGAACGGCATCGAGCTGGGCCTCACCAACATGCGCGGCGCGATCCACGGCCCCAAGGTCGCGCCTCTGGCGCAGTATCTCAACCTCTGGAGCCTATGCGATGGGGTCCTGGTGGGCGTCAACCTGGACTTCTCGACCGTCTACGAGCTGGAGCCGGAGGACGTATTCCTCATGGACCCGGCGAGAACCGACCTCTTCGGAGTCCAAACCAGGGCGTTTCTCAACTCACTGTCGCCCGACGTGACGCTCCAATTCGTCGTGCAGATCAGGGCCGGAGACCCCGAGACGCTCGCCGAGTATCGCCGCAACGTCCTGGGCAGCGGCGCCGACGAGCTCTCGCGCCTCATCACCGACAAGAAGTGCGAGTTCATCCAAGGCAAGTTCACGCAGCGCCGGCGCTTCTACCTTTTCGTGACGAGCCATCCGACGGGCCGCAAGACGCCCATGACGTGGCTTCTTCCCATGTTTCGCAGGCCGCTCAAGGAGACGGCGGCGGACTTTCACCGCCTGCGCCTGCGCGAGCACGCGACCATCGACCAGGTGGTCACCGAATGCCTGCACAGCTGCGCGGTGCGCTTCAAGAAGCTCTCGCCCCAGCGGATGCTCGACTTGACCTTCAGCCAGTTGAACCCGAAGCGCGCCCATCCGCTCCGAGAGAAGGCGCTGTCCCCCTTCCGGACGCTGCGGGAGCAGGTGGCCTTCACGCCCTTGAAGGAGGAGTTCGACCATGTCCAGGTCAACGACACCTACTTCCGCGGCATGAGCCTGTTCCGGCTGCCCGAGAGCGCGCACCTGGGCTACACGCAGAAGCTGCTCAACAGCCTGTGGCCCGACTGCGACCTGGTGCTGACCATCCATTCGCTCGACAGCGAGAAGGCCATCTCAAGCCTCAAGCTCAAGAACAACATCTCGCGGACCCTGGCGTTCTCGACCTGGACCAAGAACTACGAGGCCGAGCAGAAGCACGCCGAGCTCGACGACATGATCACCGAGATCAGGGGCTCGGCCCAGCGGCTCTTCAAGTTCTCCTTGTCGGTCCTGGCCCGCGCCGACAGCCTCGACGAGCTGCAAGGAAAGACCAATCCGATCCTCGGAGCCTTCCACGACTTCGCCTCGGCCGAGGGCATCCCGGACGACATGAACCACTTCCGGCTCTTCCTCCAGTCGATCCCCGGCCACGGCGAGCTCAACGACCGGCAGTTCTTCGTGCAGACCAACGCCCTGGCGGGATTCCTGCCGCTGACGGGAACCTGGCGCGGCTCGAAGGACAAGAAGATGATCGTGGAGACGCCGCTCGGCGAGCTTGTCGGCCTCGACCCTTTCGATGGCGACCTGCCGGCCAAGCATGGCCTGATCCTGGGTACGACGGGCTCGGGCAAGAGCTTTACCACGAACTACCTCCTCAACAACTTCATGGTGGAGTCCGGGGACAACCACGTCGTCATCATCGACATCGGCGGCTCTTACCGCAAGATCGCGGAGATCTTCGGCGGCGAGTACCTGGAGGTGACGCTCTCCGAGAAATACGGCTTCAACCCGTTCCCGGTCCGCTCCAACATCCTCGTGGACGGCCAATTCGACGACGACGCGGTGGCCTACCTGCTGCTTTTGATCTCCCGCATGTGCGTCAGCCCCGGCCAAGTCGTGACGACCTACGAGAAGGGCTTTCTTGAGCGGGCCATCAAAGAGGCCTACGCCAAGAAAGAGGAAGTCATCCTGGCCGACATCCGCGAGGAGCTTCGCGCCATGGCGGCCGAGCACCCAAAAGCCAAGGCCTACGCCGACGCCTTGGAGCTGTGGACGGCCGGGATGTACGGTCGGCTCTTCAACCGCAAGGGCAGCCTCGACGTGACCAAGCGCATGGTCGTCTTCGATTTGCAGAACCTCGAAAACCACCCCGACCTCCAGGGCGTCTATTTCTTCGTGATCCGCTCCATCATCTGGGGCAAGCTCCTCAACCGCAGCTTGAAGAAGATCATCGTCATTGACGAGGGCTGGAAGTTCTTCAACGACGACGTGGGCGCGGAGCTCATCGAGAACCTCTACCGCACCGCCCGCAAGTTCAACGGCGCGGTCTTCTCGATCTCCCAGTCGCCCAAGGACTTTCTCGACACCAAGGCCGCCAACGCCATCATCACCAACAGCTACATCAAGTACGTCCTCAAGCTCACCAAGGGCCACGAGTTGCTGGCTCAATTCGAGCTCAACGCCAACGAGATCGAGGCGATCAAGCAGCTCCAGTCCAAGCCCGGCGTCTTCTCGGACATCTTCGTGAAGTACGGCACCCACTCGCTCATCGCCCGCATCGAGCCTTGCCGCTTCGACTATTGGATCTGCACCACCGACGCGAAGGACTTCGTCGCCGAAAGCCGCCTTCGCGCGGAGAACCCCGGCCTGTCCCAGGCCGAGCTCCTGCTCAAGCTCACGGAGGAACAGCGTGCCTAAGACCCTAGCTGGGACGAGCCCCGAAAATGATGATCGCGGCTCCAAAAATGCACACCGCAGCGCCTATCACGTCGGTACGGGTCGGGCGAATAGCGTCGACCATCCACAACCACATGATGGCCACGCTGATATAGACGCCGCCGTAAGCGGCGTAGACGCGGCCTGCCGCCGTCGGGTGCAGGGAAAGGAGCCAGGTAAAGGAGGCGAGACTCGCGGCAGCGGGAATCAGAAGCCAGATCGATCGTCCTTGTTTGAGCCAAAGATAGGGCAGATAGCACCCGATAATCTCCGCGACAGCCGTAAGCGCAAAGAGCCCCAGCATCCTCAGCATCGCCATGGTTTCTGGCGTATTTTACAAAAAAGGTTCCGCGTTAACTTGGGATCATCAACGAGAGCACCTATCCGGGTCCTTTTTGCGCTATGTGTCGCCGGTATGTGCCCAGCGCCGGCGCACGCTCTTTTCGGCGACGAGGCCATCCTCTCCATGCAGTACGCCGAGGACAAGACCTACCACGCCATGATGCAGCTCCAGATCGTCCAGGAGGTCGCGACCCTCAAGGCGAACTACGACGCCTCGGTGCGCTACTACAACGAGTTCAAGCAGCTCAACTCGGGCAAGGGGCTGTTCCAGAATCTAGGCGCGGAGATCAAGACCGCCCAGAACCAAGAGGACCTGAAGATCCAGCAGGACCTGAACCAGACCTTCGTGCAGCCGTCCCAGAATACCAACACCGCGACCGATGATCTTTTCAAGGCTCTCGATCACGCCATCGCCGGCAACATCAAGTACGCGGGCGACGAGATGGCCAATGTCATCTCGGATCGAAAGGCGGGCGTCAGCGTATCTCAAAACGCCGAGGCGCTGTCACCCAAGGACGCGGCCAACCTCTGTGCCAAGGCGCAGGGCCTCCAACTCCAGATGCTCGCGGGCATCCATGAGGACAACCTGCGGATGCTCCAGGTCCAGTCCATGATGCTCTCGCACGAGACACGCCGCGAGGAAAGCGAGACTTCGATGATCCAGTCCATTCGCCAGAGCCTCCAGCAGCGCGGCATGGCGACCAATGACGCGGAGGCCCAATGAACCCCGGATTGCTCTTGGACATCACGCAGATTCCCGCCAAGCTCGGCGGCTTGGCGGCGGCCACCACCGCGATCGCCGTGGCGATGCTCACGGTGATCATCCCTTACACGGCCGTCGAGATGAACGTCCGGGCCATGCAGTCGAAGAACCCGCCCGGCTACGGCGCGTTCCTGGTCCGCGTCGTCATCGTCATGGCCTGCCTGCTCGGCTACGGCACGCTCTATTCCTTCCTGTTGAAGGCCTCGCAGGCGATGTCGTTCGCCGTCCTGAGCGAGCAGCAGTGGGGCGACTTCCTGGTGAAGAACTTCACCTCGCCCGACGCCCAGTCGCCGATCCTCTCCTGGCTGACGCATCCGCTGAGCTCGGTGCAGGCGATCATCCTCTTTCTGAGCAGCCTCATCGCCGTGACGGCCAAGGATGTCGTGGTGATGCTCCAGGCTTGCTTCCTGAGCCTGCTCTGGGCGTTCGGACCCATCGCCATCGTCTGCGGCATCAGCGAAAAGACGGCCTCAGTGACGCGCGGCTGGATCGCCAACTCGTTCCAGGTGGCGTTCTGGAGCTTCTTTCTGCGGCTCGTGGTCCGCGTGTGGCTGACGCTGAACCCAATTGCGGGCGCCACGGGCACGGGGATCGCCAACGACTTCCTCGGCATCCTGACCGTGAACGTGTCGTTTCTCGTCATGGTTCTGGGCACCCCGATTTTGGCCGCCCGGCTCTTGTCGGGCGAGAGCATCGCCGCCTTCGGCGAGACGGCGCTCGGGGCGGTCGAGGCCATCACGATCGCCCGCACCATGAAGGCCGGCAAGTTCCTGAGCGGCGAGGTGGATCGGTATCGGCGCGACAAGCCGGAATTCCAGAAAAGCCTCTTTCATCACCCGATCCCGATGACGGCGACTCTGGCCTACAACAGGCTCTTCGGACGGCCCAAGCCGGGCGCGCCCGGCGGAAAGGACAAGGAGAGGAGCGCGTCATGACCGGAACACTCGCAAAGAACCAGATGGGGCGCTGGGAATACGGGCACCGCGAGCTCACTT
>DAIDHI010000101.1 GCA_027452025.1 Elusimicrobiota bacterium
GAGCGCGACCGGCGCGGGGACCGCGAGCGGCGCGTCGGCGACCGGCGTCGGCGCCAAGCGGTCCACGAGCTGAGCCGACGACGGCAGAGCGACGGCGAGGACGGCGGCGAGCCCGAAGACCCTTCTCACGATCGCATTTTAAATCGTTGCCGCGGCCAGAGGTTGCCCAAAGGGCCCCTGGCGGCTCGCGAATTTGGACCCACCCGGTTTAGGCCCGCGCAAACGCGAAACAAATCCGCACTGGAAATTCAGGCGCACACGGACTATAATTGTTTGGATGCGGCAAGCGCCGGGCGGTTGGCGCATCCGTTGCGTAGAGATCAGCATGAGGCTTTTCCGAGCCATCTTCGCAGGACTCCTCTCGCTTTGCCTGGCGGCGGCGACGGCCGCGGCCTGCCCGGCCGCCAAGGCCGTCGCCGTGGACTGCTGCGGCAAGCCTTGCCCCATGCCGAAGCGCCGGACCCCGCGAAGCTCCGGGTGCGCGCAGCGCTGCGCCGCCGTCGCGATCGCCGCCCAAGCCGTAAAGGCCCCGCGCGCGTCGGGCGCCGCCGCGGCCCGACCGTCATGGCCCGTCCGGAAGGCCGATCCCCGGCAGCCCTTGGCCGTCTCGTTCATCGTCGAAGCGCACCAGTCGCCTCCGCCCGGGGGCGCCTGCGGACGCGCTCCTCCCGCCTGCTGAACCGGCCGGCTTTTCGCGGCCGGCCCTCCCGACCTTTCAGGCCCGTCGTTGACTTGGTCGTCGCCGCCTTCGCCGGCGGCTGAAGCTGGAGTCTGACCCCGATTCAATGGAAACTGATCACTTGCATTTTCTCAAGGCAGCCGCAGCCGCCCTCCTGGGGGCCTGGCCGGCCATGGCGGCGGCGCAGGACGCGCCGGCGCCGTCGACGGCGACGATCAGCCTCGCCGAGATCACGAAGGAGGTCCAGCGCGACAATCCCGAGCTCGATGCCGCGCGCAAGGCCTGGGACGCGGCGGCGCAGGGTCCGGCGCAGGCCTCCGCCCTGGAGGATCCGACGCTCAACCTCATGGCGATGATCGCCCCCCTGCAGAGCTGGCCGGCCAACGGGCAGATCACCGTCTCCCAAAACGTGCCGTTCTGGGGCAAGCGGGGCCTGCGCGGGCGGGCGGCGACCTTTGAAGCGGAGGTCGCCCGGCAGGCCTACCGCGCCAAGACGCTGGAGCTCCTCTCCCGGACGGTGCGCGCCTACTACGAGCTCTATTATCTGGATCGGACGGAGGCGATATTAGAGGAGCAGAACAGCGTCCTCGAGCGCTTCGCGCGCGTGGCCGAGAGGAAATACGCCGTCGGCAAGGAGCCTCAGGCCATGGTCTTTCGCGCCCACGTGGAGCTGGCGAGCCTCGGCACCGACTTGGTGAGCGCCCGCCAGGAGATCGTCAGCGCCCGGGCCCGCCTCAACGCCCTGCGCGATCTCCCTCCCCTGGCGCCCGTCGGGCGGCCCGAGGACCCGGCGCGGCCGAGCTCCGGCTGGGACGCCGCGGCGCTGAGCGCCGCCGCGCTCGAAGGCCGCCCGGAGCTGCTGGCTCTGCGCGCCGTCGAGGGCCGGAGCGACGCCTTGCGGCGGCTGGCGCTGCGAAAGTACTTCCCCGATTTCATGGTCGGCTACCAGTATATGGGCGCCGGGATGTCGTTTACGGGCCGCACGGCGAATGCCGCGATGCTGGGGCTGAACATCCCGCTTTGGCTGCGAAAGAACGCCGCCGGCGTCCGCCAGGCCCGCGCCGAGCAAGACGCCTCGCGCATGAGCGTGGCGGACATGATCAACCAGACGCGCTTTCAAGTCGAGGACCTGTCGGTCAAGATCGAGACGGCGGCCCGCCTCTACAAGCTCTATGACGACACCGTGCTGCCGCAGGCTCGGTCGGCGCTCGACTCGACGCAAAGCGCCTACGAGTCCGATTCGGCGGGATTCCTCGATTTACTGGACGCGGAGCGCGCGCTGCTGCGCTTTACGCTGGAGCAGGAGCGCCACCGCGTCGACTACGCCGAAGGACTGGCGGAGCTGGAACGCGTCGTCGGCCGGCCGCTGCCGCAGCCTGGAGGAGGGAAGCGATGAAGACGATCGTGATTTTCGCCGTGGCCGCGTTCTTCGGCCTGGCCGCCTGCGGCCGCTCCCGCCGACATGGCGCCGGCGGCAAGACGGGGCAGGATAAAGTCCTCTTCTACCGCGATCCCATGGACCCAAGCCACACCTCGCCCGTGCCGGCGAAGGACTCCATGGGCATGGACTTCATCCCCGTCTACGCCGGCGCGCAGGCCTCGGCCGCGGAACCCGGAAGCTTCAACGTCGGCGAAGGGCGCCTGCAGCTCATTGGAGTCAAGACCGCGCCGGCGCGGCGCCGCGACCTGGTCCGGACCATCCGCGCCGTCGGCCGCATCGCCTACGACCCGGAGCTTTATCGCACGCAGGAGGAATACCTGGCGGCTCTTTCGGCCGCGCGGCAAGCGCAGGGCAGCTCGCTGCCGGAATCGAAGAAGCGCGCGGAGTCGCTGCTGCGCTCCAGCCGCCTGCGGCTGCGCCTGCTGGGGCTTTCCGGCGCCCAAATCGACGCGCTCGACGCCTCGGGCAGGCCCGATCGCGGGCTGCTGCTGTCGCCCGGCAAGGGCGGCGTGCTGTGGCTCTACGCCGACATCTACGAGTCGGACCTGCCGCTGGCCGCGGTCGGCGACGCCGTCGAGGCTTCCGCGCAGTCACTTCCGGGCGAAGTCTTCGCGGGCACGATCTCCTCGATCGACCCCGTCCTCAACCCGAAGACGCGCACGGCCAGGGCTCGCATCAGAATCACCGATGCGCGGGGGCTTCTGCGGCCCGATATGTATCTCAACGCCGACATCCGCGTCGACCTGGGCGAGCGCCTGACCGTCCCGCGCGAGGCCGTGGTCGACACCGGGCTGCGGCAAGTCGTCTTCATCGACCGCGGGGGCGGGATCATCGTGGCCAGGGCGGTCAAACTGGGCGCGCGCTCCGACGACTGGGTAGAGGTTCGCGAGGGCCTGTCTGAAGGCGATCTGGTGGTCACCAGCGGAAATTTCCTCATCGACTCGGAATCCAACCTCAAGGCCGCTCTCGCGGGCATGGGCATGTCCAAATGATCGAGCGAACCATCGCTTGGTGCGCGAGGAACCGCTTCTTCGTCTTCCTGGGCCTGATCTTCGCCGTGGCCTGGGGGGTCTACGCCCTCAAGAACATCCCGCTCGACGCCATTCCCGACCTCTCCGACGTCCAGGTGATCGTTTTCACCGAATGGCCGGGGCGCGCGCCCGATCTCGTCGAGGACCAAGTCACCTATCCGATCGTGACCGCCATGCTCGCCGCTCCCAAGGTCAAGACGGTGCGCGGCTATTCCTTCTTCGGCCTCTCCTTCGTCTACATCATCTTCCGGGACGGCACGGACATGTACTGGGCGCGTTCGCGCACGCTCGAGTATCTCTCCGGCATCGAAGGCAGCCTGCCGGCGGGCACGCACCCGGTGCTCGGACCGGACGCCACCGGAGTGGGCTGGGGTTTCGAATACGCGCTCGTCGACAAGACCGGACACAACAGCCTGGCCGACCTGCGCTCCTTTCAGGACTGGCATCTGCGCTATTGGCTGGAGTCCGTGCCCGGCGTGGCCGAGGTCGCCTCCATCGGCGGCTTCGTCAAGCAATATCAGGTGGAGGTCGACCCGGACGCGCTTCTGGCCTACAACATCCCGTTCCACAACGTCGTGGCCGCGCTCAAGAGGTCGAACAACGACGTCGGCGGGCGCGTGCTGGAAATGAGCGAGCACGAGTACATGGTGCGCGGCCGCGGCTACATCAAGAGCCTCTCCGACATCGAGGACGTCCCGATCGGCGTCGACCCGGGCGGCGTTCCCGTTCTCATCAAGAACGTGGCGCGCGTGCATTACGGGCCCGACATGCGCCGCGGCGTCGCCGAGCTCGACGGCGAGGGCGAGACGGCGGGCGGCATCGTCATCGTGCGCTACGGCGCCAACGTCCTGCAAGTCCTCGACGCCGTCAAGAAGAAGCTGGCGGAGGTCCAGGCGGGTTTCCCCCCCGGCGTGCGGGTCGTCACGACCTACGACCGCTCCGGTCTCATCCATCGCTCGATCGACACCCTCAAGCACAAGCTCCTCGAGGAACTGCTGATCGTCAGCCTCGTCATCATCGTCTTTCTCTGGCACTTCCGCAGCGCCTTGATCCCCATCCTCTCGCTGCCGATCGCCGCCCTCCTGGCCTTCATTCCCATGTACTACATGGGCCTGAGCGCCAACATCATGTCCCTGGGCGGCATCGCCATCGCCATCGGCGCCATGGTCGACGCCGCCGTCATCATGGTCGAGAACGCCCACAAGCGCCTCGAGCAATGGGAGGCCGGCGGCAAGCGAGAGCGCATCGACGGCGTGATCCTGGGCGCCACCCAGGAGGTCGGCCGGCCCCTGTTTTTCTCCCTGCTCGTCATCGCCGTCAGCTTCATGCCCGTCTTCACGCTGCAGGCGCAGGAAGGCCGCCTCTTCAAGCCGCTGGCTTTCACCAAGAACTTCTCCATGGCGTTTGCCGCGGTCGTGGCGGTGACGCTCGTTCCCGTCCTCATGCAGCTCTTTCTCAAGCCCGCGCGCGAGCTAAGGCTCCGCTCGAAGCGCCTTTCGCGCCTCGTTAATTTCTTCTGGGCCGGCAGGATATATCCCGAGGAGGAGCATCCCGTCAGCCGGGCGCTGTTTCGCGTCTACGAGCCCGCCCTTCGCTGGGTGTTGGACCGGCGCAAGGCCGCGATCGTCGCCTCCGTCGCGCTGATCCTGCTGACCTTGCCGATCTTCGGGCGCCTGGGCTCCGAGTTCATGCCCCCGCTCAACGAGGGTGATCTGCTGTTCATGCCGAGCACGCTGCCCGGCATCGCCATAGAGCCTGCCAAGCGGCTGCTTCAGGAGCAAGACCGCATCATCAAGACGTTCCCGGAAGTCGAGCATGTGTTCGGCAAGATCGGCCGCGCGCGCACGCCGACCGACCCGGCGCCCTTGGAGATGGCGGAGACCATCATCAAGCTCAAGCCGCCGCGCGACTGGCCGGCCGTCGCCCGCGAGCATCATTTCCTGGGGCTGCACTGGACGACGCGCAGGCCGCGGACCTGGGAGGAGCTCGTGGCCGCGCTCAACCGGGCGCTGCAGTTTCCCGGCACCACCAACGCCTGGACCATGCCCATCAAGGCCCGCATCGACATGCTCACGACGGGGATCCGCACGCCCGTCGGCATCAAGATCTTCGGCGCCGACCTGGCCAAAATCCAGGAGATCGGCCGCAAGATCGAGAGCGTCCTGCCCGGGCTGCCTGGGACGCGCAGTGTCTACTTTGAGCGCGTGACGGGCGGCTATTACGTGGACTTCACGGTCCGGCGCGAGGAGGCCATGCGCTACGGCCTGACCGTCGGCGACGTCGAGGACGTCATCGAGACGGCGATCGGCGGCATGAACGTGACCACGACGGTCGAAGGGCGCGAGCGCTACCCGGTCAACGTCCGATACTTCCGCGGGCTGCGCGACGACCTGGAGCGGCTCAAGCGCGTGTATGTCGCGACGCCCACCGGCGCCCAGGTCCCCATCGTGCAGGTCGCCGACATCAAGATCGTCACCGGAGCGCCTTCCATCAAGGACGAGGAAGGGATGCTCACGGGTTGGGTCTACGTCGACCTCGATCCCAGCCAAGACATCGGCGGTTACGTCGGCGCGGCCAAGGCCATCGTGGCCAAGGAGGTCGCGCTGCCGCCCGGCTATTCGCTCCAATGGAGCGGCGAATTCGAATACATGCAGCGCGCCAAGAAGCGCCTGCTTCTGGTCATCCCGCTGACCGTGCTCATCATCTTCGTGCTTCTCTATCTGAACACCAAGTCGTTGGTCAAAACGGGCATCGTGCTCCTGGCCGTGCCCTTCTCGCTGGTCGGTGCCGTGTGGCTTCTGTGGCTGCTGGGCTACAATATGTCCGTGGCCGTCTGGGTCGGCATCATCGCCCTGGCGGGCGTCGACGCCGAGACCGGCGTCATCATGCTCCTGTATCTGGACCTGGCCTACGAGGAGCGGGTCCGCCAGGGAAAGATGGGCACGCTGGCCGACCTGGAGGAGGCCGTGATGCACGGAGCCGTCAAGCGCATCCGCCCCAAGATGATGACCGTCCTTTGCCTGTTCATGGGCCTGCTGCCGATCATGTGGGCCTCGACCGCGTCGGCCGGGGCGGACGTCATGAAGCGCATCGCCGCCCCCATGGTGGGCGGGATATTCACCTCGTTCCTGTTGGAGCTGTTGATCTACCCTTCGATCTATACGGTCTGGAAGTGGCGCTTCGAGATGAGGCGCGGCGCGGTTGCCGCGGCCGAGTTGGCCCGAAGGATGGGGGCGGCGGGAGAGCAGGCATGAAGCCGTCGAAAAGAGCGCTGACGATCCTGGCGGCCGGGGCGCTGGCGCTGGCCGGGGCGTTCTACGTCCGGCAACGCCGCGCCGCCTGCTGGGTCTGCGACCGGCCTTTCCACGCGGGCATGACGGCGAAGCTCGAGGCCGGGCTGTTCTGGAGAAGGACCTGCTGCCTGCGCTGCGCGCTCAACTACGGCCGGCAGAACCCCGGGACGGTGAAGGCCTATCGGGTCACCGACTACGCCACCGGCCGCTGGCTCAAGCCGGAGGCCGCCTCGTTCGTCGTGGGCTCGGACCTCGAGCCCTGCCACGCCATGGCGGCGCAAAGGGTCGAGCCCGGGATGGAGGCGGCGCCCCGGTGGGACCGCTGCGTGCCCTCGGCCATCGCCTTCGCAGACATCGCGGCCGCGCAACGGTTCCAAGGAGGGCACGGCGGCCGCGTCGTTTCCTGGGCGCAGCTCGGCGGCCCGTAGCCGCCGCCCGCGGCGCCGTCGAGCCGGCGAAATCCTCTGCTTAAGGGATCGACATGGCTCCGGGCGTCGGCGAACTGCTACGGTCCGCCTTGATGCCGAGAATCTTTGAGAGCGTCGGGGACTGGCTGCAAGACAGGCTCGGAGCCCATCCGGGCCGCCCTGCGCTGGCCGCCGCCGCGCGCTACCGCCTGCTGCCGGTTTCCTACCGGGAGCTGGCCGCCCGCGTCAACGCCTGCCGCAAGGGCCTCGGCGACCTGGGGCTGAGCCAAGGCGACCGCGTGGTGCTGCTCGGCGCCAACTCCATCGATTGGGTGACGGCCTGGATCGCCTGCGTGCAGTCCGGACTGGTCGTTGTCCCGTTGGATCCCCAGACGCCGGATGGCCTGCTCGCGAAGATCTTGGCCGAGACCAGGGCTTCGCTGGCGATCGCGGACAATCTTATCGACGGGCATTCCGTTCCAAGCCTCTCTTTCGACGACTTGCGGGCGCTTGCCTCCGCCGACGCCGGAGCCATCGCACTCCCTCCGGCCCCCGTCAAGCGGGAGGATCTGCTCGAGATCGTCTACACTTCCGGCACGACGGGCACTCCCAAGGGCGTCGTGCTGACGCATGCCAACCTGCTCGCCAATATCGATGGGCTCGCCGCTATGGTGAAGCTCCCATTCCCCATCAGATTCATCTCCACGCTCCCCCTCAGCCACATGCTCGAGCAGATGCTCGGGCTGCTCTTTCCTCTGTCCCAGGGCTGCTGCGTCATCTATCCGTATAACCTCTGGCCCTCGCGCCTCATCGGGATGATCAAGGACTACGGAGTCCATGCCATGATCACGGTCCCCGGCTTGCTCAAGGCCATGAAGGACGCTCTGGAACGCGATCCTCGCGGCTCTCGGCGCGCGCTGGGCTGGCGATTCCGGCTCATCGGCGTCGGGGGCGCTTCGCTCCCGGAGGAACTCGAGCGCTGGTGGAGCTCTCACGGCGTAAGAGTCGTCCAAGGCTACGGCCTGACCGAGACCGCACCCCTCATCTCCCTGAACACGCCCTGGCACGTCCACCGCGGCAGCGTAGGCCGGCCGCTGCCGGGGGAGCGCGTCCGGCTCGCGCGGGACGGCGAGATCCTCGTCAAAGGCCCCAACGCCTCGCCCGGATACTACGGGAAGCCGCAGGAGACGGCCAAGCTCTACGAAAACGGGTGGCTGAGGACCGGCGACGTCGGGGAGTTTCGGGGCGACTGGCTCTATTATCGCGCGCGCGCCAAGGACATGATCGTGACCTCCAGCGGCTCCAACGTCTATCCCGAGGACGTCGAGGCCGCGCTTGGCCGGACAGCGGGCGTCAGGGACAGCTGCGTGCTTCAGTGGAACGACAAGGTCTGGGCCGTGCTGTTGCTCCAACCTCAAAGCGAGCCCCAACGCGTCGTCGAACTCGCCAACGCCCGGCTCATGCCTCACCAGAAAATCGCCGGGGCCTCCGTCTGGCCGCTGCCCGACTTTCCCAGGACCCGCCTGGGCAAGATCCGCAAACACGAGGTGCTGGAGAAGCTGCGGGAAGCCAACAGCCGGCGCCGGCCGGCGGAGCCTTTCTCCGGCGGGAAGCTCGAGGAAATCGTCTGCCGCGACCTCGGCGTCAGCGGGGTCGCGGCGCAGGCCAGGCTCTCCGACCTGGGCCTGGACAGCCTCGCTCGCGTCGCGCTGCTGTCCGACATAGACGAGGAACTCGGCGTCGAGCTCGAGGAGACCGCGGTCACCGACGAGACGACCGTCGGAGAGCTCGCCGACATGATCGCCCGCAGACAGCAGCCGCCTCCAGGACGCATGCCGCAATGGCAGCTCTCCCGGCTCGCCTCGCTCGTGCGACCTGTCGCTCGCTGGCTTCCCCAGAAGATCGCCCTCGCGATCGCCAGGCCCTCCTGCTCCGGGCTCGAGAATCTCGATGGCGTTCCCGCGCCGGCCATCTTCGCCGTCAACCATCAGAGCGCCTGGGACGCGGCCGTCGTGCTGCGCTTTCTCCCGCGCAGGTTCCGGAAATGCGCCATTCCCGCCCTGCCTGATTTCTTCGGCCTGGCGCCCAAACGACCCTTGTGGCAGCGCGCGACCTACCGGGCGATGGGCCTGTTCATCGCGCTTGGATACCGCGCTTATCCGTTCGGCCCGGCTGTCGGAACGGAGCGTTCGCTCAGGCAGACGGGACGCCTCCTCGACAGCGGCTGCAGCATCATGATCTTTCCGGAGGGAGGACGCACGCCGGAGGGCAAGATTCACACGTTCATGGCTGGCATCGGCGTCCTCGCGCGGGAGATGTCCGTCCCCATCGTGCCGGTCGGCGTCCAGGGCCTGCACGAGATGCTGCCCTACCCGCGCTTCGTAGTCCCGGTCCGGCTGGGACGAGCCCGCGTGCGGTTCGCAAGTCCCGTGGCGGTCGGCCGGGATATTACCCCCGCGACGGCCGCCGAAGCCGTCAAAGCGGCCGTCGAAGCCTTGCTATGACGGGGCCGTCTGATCGCGGCCTTGCAGGAGACAAGCTCGGTCCAGGAGACGCGCTCATCGTCACGGACATGCAGAAGGACTTCCTTCCGGGCGGGACGCTCGCGGTCCCGGGAGGCGAGGAACTCGTCCCGCTGCTCAATCGCTGCATAGCGTCTTTCCTGGAGCGCGGCCTGCCGATCTTCGCGACCCGCGACTGGCATCCCGGCGGCCACTGCTCTTTTCGAGAGCGCGGCGGCCCTTGGCCGCGTCACTGCGTGGCCGGATCGTTCGGCGCGGAGTTCGCGGATAACCTGAGCCTGCCCGCCTCGACCGTCGTCGTGTCCAAGGCGACCGAGCCCGACCAAGAGGCCTATTCGGCATTCGACGGGACCGACCTGGACAGGAGGCTGCGCGCCGCCAACGCGCGCCGGCTCTTCATCGGCGGCTTGACCACCGATTATTGCGTGCGGGCCACGGCCGCCGACGCCCTCCGGCTGGGCTTCTCGGCCGTCCTGGTGCGCGACGCCGTGCGAGCCATCGACAGCGACGCGGGCCGGCGCGCCGTCGCCGAGCTCGAGGCCCAAGGGGCCGTGTTGATGACTTCCGAAGAGCTCCTGACTCAGGAGGCCAAGCCATGACGATGACGCCCTGCTCGAGCCCGCTGCTCACCGACCTCTACGAACTGACGATGCTCCAGGCCTACCGCCGGGAAGGCCTGACCGACACGGCCGTCTTCGAGCTTTTCGTGAGGAGATTGCCCGCGGGTCGAAACTTTCTCGTCGCCGCGGGCCTAGCTCAAGCCTTGGACTACCTGGAGGCTCTGAGATTCTCGCCCGAGGAGCTGTCTTGGCTGTCGAGCTGCGGCCTTTTCGAGCGCGAATTCGTCGATTACCTCTCCCGGCTGCGATTCGCAGGCTCCGTTCATGCGATCCCGGAAGGGACGGTCTTTTTCGCCGATGAGCCGCTCCTGCGCGTCACAGCGCCCCTGCCGCAGGCCCAGCTTGCCGAGACCAGGCTGCTCAACATCCTGAATTTCCAGACGGCCGTGGCGAGCAAGGCCGCGCGCTGCGTCCTCGCCGCGGGCGGCAGGACGCTCGTCGAGTTCGGCCTGCGCCGGGCTCACGGGGGCGAAGCCGGACTTTGGGCCGCGCGAGCCGCCTACCTGGCCGGCTTCGACGGCACTTCGGTCACGCTGGCATCGCCTCTCTTCGGCATACCGATTTCGGGCACCATGGCTCATTCCTTCATACAGGCTCACGAGAGCGAGGCGCAGGCGTTTGAAGCCTTCGCCCGGGCCAATTCGCGCGGCTCGACTCTGCTGCTGGACACCTACGACGTGGACCAAGCCGCCGCCGAAGCCGCCCAGCTGGGCCTCCGGCTCAAAGCCGAAGGCCGGCCCTTGCGCGGGATTCGACTCGACAGCGGCGACATGGCCGCGCAAGCCAAGCGCGTGCGCCGCGAGCTCGACGTGGCCGGGCTGGAGAGCGCCCAGATCTTCGCCAGCGGAAATCTCGACGAATGGGCGATCCGCGACCTGCTGGCCGCCGGGGCGCCCATCGGGGGGTTCGGAGTGGGCAGCCGCCTGGCCACCTGCGCCGACGCGCCTTACTTCGACTGCGCCTACAAGCTGCAGGAATACGCGGGCAAGCCCAGGCGCAAGCGCTCCGAGGGCAAGGCCACCTGGCCGGGCCGAAAGCAGGTTTGGCGCCGGATGGCCGACAGCCGTCTGTCCGGAGACGAGGTCGCCCTGGAAGGCGAGCCCGCCGAAGGCTTCCAGCTCCTGCAGCCCGTCATGCGCGAAGGGCGCCGCCTGCCGCAGCCGACTCTCGAAGAATCTCGGCGCCATGCCAGAAGGCAGCTGGAGGCGCTTCCCGCGCCCGGGAAAAGCCTGGAGCCGGCGCCGCCATATCCGGTCAGGATCTCCGATGGGCTCCGCGCCCTGGCCGCGCGACTCGACGAGGAGCGCCGACCCATCAAGGCGAGGTGAATATGCATGCGCAGTATGGAGACGACGACGGAATATTCCAAGACCGGACCGAAGCCGCGAAAATATTGGCGAAGAAACTCCTCGCCTTCAAAGGCAGGAAGGACATCGTCGTGGTCGCGATTCCCCGAGGAGGCGTAGTGATCGGAGCCATCCTGGCCAAGGAGTTGTCCCTTCCTCTGGACATCGTGCTGACAAAGAAGGTCGGTCATCCCCTGGTCCCCGAGTTGGCGATCGGCGTCGTCAACCTCGGCGGCGAGGTCATCGACAAAGCCGTCGTGGAGCGCGACCGGATTCCGCGCGAATATCTCGAAAAAGAGATCGCGTCGATCCGCGCCCTCCTGCGTCGTCGCTACGATTTTTATCGAGGCGGCCATGCTCCCGTCCCGCTCAAGGACAAGACCGCGATCATCGCCGACGACGGCATCGCGACGGGCCACACGATGATCGCCGCCATCAAGCTCGCGCGCCATGAGGGAGCCCGCGCGATCATCGTCGCCGTTCCGGTCGGGCCGCGCGGCGCCATCGAACGGCTCGGCGCCCTGGCCGACGAGGTCGTGTGCGTCCTGCGGCCCGAAGCATTCTGGGCGATAGGTGAGTTCTACGAGAACTTCGACCAGGTCAGCGACGAGGAAGCGATCCGCCTGCTGCGCGGAGCAGCTTACGCTTGATGGGACTCGCGCCGGAATTCATCCCGCAGTCAGCGACGCGATCAATCTCAGTTCGTCCCGCACCAAACGAGGAAGGAGGAAGTCCCTCTTGATCTTCTCGCGTCCCGCGCGGCCCATCTCGGCGGCGATCGCTGGCTCGTCGAGCAGCTGGACGATCCGTGCCGCGCATTCATCGATGCTCGTGACCAGGAAGCGCTCGTAGCCCCGCGGAAACTGAAGCGGAATGCCTCCCGCCTTGCCGGCGACCACGGGCTTGGCCTTCCAGAGAGCCTCCGAGACGACCAGCCCGAAGCCTTCCCGGATGGATTTCTGCACGATCACGTCGGCGCCGCGCTGAAAGGCATTGACCTCCATGCTTCCCACCCCGGTCAGGTTCGTCAGGATGTGCACGTTGTCATCGGCCTTGGTCTCCTCCTGCATCGAATGGAGGATCTCCCATCCCTCGGGATCGTCCCCCGCCATCGCGCCGATGAACGCCAGCTGGACGTCGGGCTTGGCTCGCTGAACCTGCCGGAAAGCGGCAAGAACGCCCAGAGGGTCCTTCCAGGGGTCGAAGCGCGCCACCTGGAGGATCAACGCTCGATTCAAATCGATGCCCGCGTCGGCGATGACCTTGCGGCAAAGGTCGGTGGGCAACTCCATGTTCTTCGTGGCGTAGGGATCGATCGCGGGGGCGATGAAAGCCACGCGCTTCATGGCCAGGTCCGGCGGCCGGAATGACTCGAGGGTGAATACGGAGGCGTCATACTGCTCGACATAGGGCCGCAGGAAACCCCAGGCTTCGGGGTTGGGGGCCGAGCTGTCGATATGGCAGCGCCAGATCCATTTGCCGCGCGCCTCGGGCTTCAGGGCCCGCAAGCCGGCGGGCTGCGGGTCGTGGACGATGTAGACATCGTAGATCTCCGACAGTTCCTCGGCCGCCAACTCGTTGTGCCGGAGATATTCGTCTTGGACCTCCTTTGTCAGATGGAAGTCCGCGCCCTGAAGAGCGTTATGAAAGGATTTCGTAACCCGGAAGAATTCCGCGTCCCCGTGGATGATGCGCCAGTCCACCCGCAGACCCAACGCACGATACATCGGGATCAAGCGAAAAAGCAATTCCGCCACGCCGCCGCCGGAGGCCGTCGCGTTGATATGGCAGATTCTGAGGTCGCCGATCTTCCGGCTCAAGGCGCGGATCTCGTCGATGATCTGCTCGTCGACGAGAGCGCGGAAGTTCTCGAGATTGGTCGATTCGGAGCAGCAGTGGCGGCTGATGGAGACGGCCGGCATCGCCGCTCACCAAGCCGCCTTCAACGGCTCCAGCGCCGGATTTCCCCGCCCCTTCCAGTCGGCCAGGCGCACGCTCAGGGTCACTCCCGTCGGGCCGGCGTTGAGCTCGCTGATGTGATGGAAGCACTTGCCGAGCGTGCGCTGCATCCTGGCGTTGGGCGCGACCACATCGCAGCGCAGCAGTTTGATGCCCTTGCCAAGGGCGATCCAGGCGAGATAATTCATCAGGAAGGTCCCGATGCCGCGCCCCTGGAAGTCGTCATGGACGGTCACCGCGGCCTCGGCGGCCCGCTCGTCCGGGTCGGCGTAGTAGCGCGCCACGCCGATGAGCTCGACCGTCTCTTTATAGGGAGCGAAAGCGCCGATGGCCATGGACTTGAGGAAGTCGATGGCCACGAGATCCTGGAATTGCGTTTCGCTCAGCCGCCTGAGCGGGATGCCGAAACGCATCAGGGTCGTTTCCTTCGATTGCGAGTAGAACAGATCCTTGAGCCGCCGCTCGTCGCTGGGCTTGAGCGGCCGAAAGAAGACCTCGAGGGCGCCGAACCGGCGCCGGCATTCGAGCTCGCTCGAATAGGGGTTCCAGGCCGCCGGGAGGATGTGTCCCGGATCGAGGTAGCCCCTGCGCTTGGCGTCCTCGGCCAGTTTCTCGCGGTATTCCGGATGCGCGACCCCGATGAGGGCCAGCGCGCGCTCCCGGATGTTCTTGCCCTTGAGGCTGGCGATGCCGAACTCGGTCACGACGAAATCGACGTCGGCGCGCGTCGTGACCACGCCCGTTCCTTCGGGCAGGACGGCCTGGATGCGCGAGATCCGCCCCCCCTGGGCCGTGGAGGGCATGGCGATGATCGACTTGCCCCCTTTAGAGCGCGCCGCGCCGCGGATGAAGTCCACCTGCCCGCCCACCCCGCTGTAGAAGGCGCTGCCGACCGAGTCGGCGGCGACTTGCCCCGTCAGATCGACGGCCAGCGCCGAATTGATCGCCACCATCCGCTCGTTGGCGGAGATCACGCAGGGATCGTTGACGTGCTCCGTCGGATAGAATTCGAAGAGCGGCCGCCCCGCCGCCTCGTAAAGATGCCGCGAGCCCAGGCAGAACGAGCAGACCGCCTTGCCGGGATGCAGCGTCTTCCTCGCGCCCGTGATCACGCCCTTCTCAATAAGCCGCAGCATGCCGTCCGAGATCATCTCGGAATGGACGCCCAGGTCTTTCTTGCCTTCCAGCGCCGCCAGGATGGCGTCTGGCAGCGCGCCGATGCCGGCCTGAATCGTCGAGCCGTCCTCGACTAGACGAGCCACGTTGCGCCCGATCCACATCGCCGCGGCCGTCGGCTCGGGTTTGGGCAGCTCGGGAAGAGGCACGTCGCCCGCGACGAAGGCGTCGATGTCGCCCATCGCGACTCGCGAGTCCCCGGCCGTCCAGGGCATGCGCGCGTTGACCTGCGCCGCCACATAATCCGCCTCCTCCGCCGCCGCCTTGACGATATCGACTGCGACGCCCAGAGAGCAGTAGCCGTCCCGGGGCGGCGTGACCTGGATGAGCGCGGCGTCGACGCGCAGGCGCCCGGAGCGGATCATGTCCGGAATCTCGGAAAGATAGCAGGGCGTATAATCGGCCAGGCCCTTGACCACGGCGCTGCGCACGTTCGGGCCGATGAAAAGGGCGTTGTGGCGCAGATGCCCCTCGAACTCGGGGCCGGAATAGGGCGCCGGACCCAGGGTCAGCAGATGCAGCATCTCCACGTCGAAGAGCTCGTCGCGGCGGGCGGCCAAAGCCTCGACGAGCAACTGGGGCTCGGCGGCGCCCGATCCGACCAGGACATGGTGGCCGCTGCGGATACCCTGGACGGCCCGCTCCGCCGTCATTGCCTTGTCTGCGAAATCCGTCATGGCTCCCCCTTAAGCGAATTGGCCCTGAATACCGCTCGCCATGCGTCCGGGACGACCGCTTATGCGACCCTGCGCGCCGCCTTTCTTTTCGCTCGAGCCGGCCTAGCCCGCGCCCGGCGGACGGCGGCAGGCCTCAAAGGCCGCCCCTCGGCCCGAAACCTTCGCGCCTCCTCGGAACCCGCGGTCACGTTGCCGACCGTGTAAGCACGCGCGCCGGCGCCGGCGAGCCGGCCTTCTTTGAGGATCAGATACTCCTCGCGGATCGGGCGTCCCTCAAGCCAGCATTCCAGGATCTCACGCACGCCCGCCGCGTAGCGGGCCTGGGCCGACAACGTCGTTCCGGCCACGTGGGGCGTCATGCCGTGGTGCGGCATCGTGCGCCAGGGATGATCCTCGGGCGCAGGCTGCGGAAACCAGACGTCGCCGGCGTAACCGGCGAGCTGGCCGCTCTCGAGCGCCCTGACGACGGCGTCCCGATCGCAGACTTTGCCGCGCGCCGTGTTGACAAGATAGGCGCCGCGCTTCATCTTGCCGATCAGATCGTCGTTGAACAGATGCTCCGTCTCGGGATGCAGGGGACAGTTGATCGTCACGATGTCGCACACGCGCGCCATGGACTCGACGTCGCCGTGGTAGCTCAGACCCAGCGCCCGCTCGACGTCCTCCGGGAGCCGATGACGTTCGGTGTAGTGGAGCTTGACGTCGAAGGGCTTGAGCCGCTTGAGAACGCCGAGGCCGATGCGCCCGGCCGCGACGGACCCTATCGACATTCCCTCGATGTCGTAGGCCCGCGAGACGCAATCGGCGATATTCCAGCCCTTGTCGACGGCCCACTGATAGGAAGGAATGTAGTTATGCGCCAAAGACAGGATCAGCATGACGATGTGCTCCGCCACGCTGACGCTGTTGCAGTAGGTGATCTCGGCCACAGTAAGTCCTCGTTCGGCCGCGGCCTTGAGGTCGACGTGGTCCGATCCGATCCCCGCCGTGATCGCCAGCTTCAGCTTCTTGGCCTTGGCGAGCCGCTCGGCGGTCAAATACGCCGGCCAGAACGGCTGAGAAATCACAACGTCGGAATCCGGGAGTTCCTTCTCGAAGACGGAGTCTGCGCCGTCCTTGTCGGAGGTGACGATGAGCTGATGCCCGCTCTCCTTTAGGAAGCGCTTCAGGCCCAGCCCGCCGGAGACGTTCCCCAGGAGCTCTCCAGGCGTAAAATCGACGCGCTTGGGCGTCGGCAGTTCCTGACCGTCCGGATAACGCTCAAGCTTGGGAATGCCGTCGCGCGCGTATGACCTTGGGCAACCGTCGATGGGATCGTCGTATAGAACACAGAGTATTTTCGCCATGCTCTATTCCTAACGAATCCATGGGCCCGCGGCCATAGTCGCAAGGAGACGGTTTGACGACGCCCGTTGGACAACAAGTGACGCTCACCGCCCTCGCTCCTGGAGATCGAGAACGCCCGGCACATCGGTCTATTGGCGCTCCAAGGGCCCAAGAGCAATCCCGACAATCTCTAGTTTTTAGCGGCGGCGGGGATCGGGGCCTTGCTCGACACCAAGCTGGCAGGCCCTCGAATCGGGCCGAGCGCGCTCTTGAGGAGCGCCGGCGTGACCACGGTCGTAAGCGCGCCCATTAAGACGAGCGCGGAGAACATGCCCGTGCCGATGAAGCCGTTCTTGAAGGCGATGTTGGCGATCACGAGCTCCATGATGCCGCGGCCGTTGAGCCCGAAGCCGATGACGCGGCTCTCCACCTTAGAGAAGCCGGCGAGCCGCCCGCCCCAATAGCCGCCGGCGATCTTGCCGACGAAAGCGGCGGCGATGATGGCCGCGACCAGCCAATAGTCGCTCACCGCCGAGATGTTGAACTGGAGGCCCAAGCCGGAGAAGAAGACCGGCGCCAGCAGGCCCATCGTAATGCCCGACGCCGTCTTCTGGACGTTCTCGAAGTTCTCGGCGCCGAGCAAGTCAGGGCTCAGGAGCATCGCGCCAAAAAAAGCGCCCACGACGAAGTGAAGCCCGGCGTTCTCGGAAAGCGCGGCGAAGGCCAGGACGAAAAGCAGCGTTCCCGCGAAGAGCGTCTCCTTCCCCTTGAGCGTGCCGAAGGCTTCGCGGACGAGCTTCTGCGAGCGCGCCGCCCAAGCGGTGATCCAAAGGACGCCTCGATACGCGGCGGCAAAGACGGCGAGCAGGCCCAAGACCTTCGCTCCGGAGAGCGAGAGCGCGCGAGCGAACGCCAGCCAGCCGGGCTGCCCGGCGGTATCCAAAACGATGCCGAGAATGAGCAGCGCGAGCACGTCGTTGGCCACCGCGGCGGAAATGATCTGGCGCCCGACCTCGCTTTGCAGCTCCCCGATGTCCATGAGCATCCTGACGGCGACCGGAAGCGCCGTAATCGAGATGCACACGCCGAGGAAGACCGTCCTCAGGACGTCGAGACGGAAGAGCGCGCCGACGCCGAAGCCCAAGAAGAGGGGCACGACGAATCCGGCCAGCGCGACGAGACTTCTTCGGCCGCGGAACGCCTCGCCGATCCGCGCCGGATCGAGCTCCATCCCGGCCAGCAGGACGAGGAGCAAGACGCCCAGATCGGATATTGCCCCGAGCTCCCGGGTCATGCGGACCCAGCCGAGCAGCGTCGGGCCCAGCGCTACCCCGGCGAGGATTTCCCCCACCATGGCGGGCTGGCCCAGCCGCTCGGAGAACTCCCCGAAGACGCGGGCCGAGACCAGCAGCAGAAGGAGCGCGGTGATTAGTTCCAAGGGAACTATTATCGCGAAATTCCGAACCGATGGCTACCCGGGAGCATCAATGCAAGCCTTTCGGCGGATCACCGCTCATCGAGGCGCCCTTCGTCTAACAGCCCGTGAGACTGGAAGCGTCGGTGGTGGCGAGTTCATCTGATCACGCCGGCCCGGATAAGCGTCAAAGAGACGCTCGCCACGACCAGCCAGAGGGCCACGCCCTGAGCCATGGGCCGGGGGCCGACTTTGGACAAAGTGACCCGGCTGATCCCCGTGCCGATCAGAAAGAGCGTCACCGTCAGGCCGATCTTCGCGGCCGACAGAAGCGCCGCCCAAAGGCTCGAGAGCGCGGGCAGCGCCGAGGCGGCGCCGGCCGCCAGGCCAAAGAGCAGGATGAACCACGGATAGGTCACCTTGGCCGTGGAGCGCCTTCGAAGGGACGCGGCAAGGCAGACCGGCACGATCCAAAGGGCCCGCGCCAGCTTGACCGTCGTGCCCACGACGAGGGCAGCCGCCCCGTATTTGACCGCGGCGCCCACCACCGAGCTCGTGTCATGGATGGCCAGCGCCGCCCAGAGGCCGAATTGCGTCTGGCTAAGGCCGAGGGATCGCCCGATCGGAGGGAAGATGAGCAGCGCGACGCTGTTGAGGAGGAAAACCGTCCCCAGCGCCACCGACATCTCGTCATGGTCGGCGCCAACCACGGGCCCCACGGCGGCGATGGCGCTTCCGCCGCAGATCGCCGTGCCCACGGAGATCAGATACGAGGTCGTCGGACCGACCTTGAGCGCCCGTCCCAGGATCCAACCGAGGGTCAGCGCGAAAAGGATGCTGCCGGCCGTATAAAGGAACCCTTGGGCGCCCGCGTGCAGCACTTGCCGCAGGCTCATGCCGAAACCCAGCCCCACGACGCTGGCTTGAAGCAGCGTCTTGGCAGCCGAGCGGACCCGCGCAGGCGCGGGCTGGCCGAAGGCGAGCGAGTAGAGCACGCCGAGGACGAGCGCGAGCGGCGGAGAGGCCAGAGGAGTCAGGCAGAAGGCCAGCAAGGAGCAAAACAGCGCGATAGACGGTTCCATGCCCGCCAGCATAACGCTAATCAATCTTATTATCAAATCGTATTTAACGATATGCCATAATAAATACGAATATGAAGGAAAGTGAATACCGGCTGCCCTTCGAGCCCCAACTGCTCCCCGCGTTTCTGGCCGTCGCGGACCGCGGAGGCATCTCCGCCGCGGCGCGCGCGCTCCACCTCTCGCAGCCCGCCGTCACCACGCAAGTGCGCCGGCTCGAGGAGCAGGTGCGCGCGCCGTTGTTTCTCCGGCGCCCGCGCGGCATGGCGCTCACCGAGGCGGGACGAAAATTGCGGGAAGCGGCCGAGCGCGCCCAGGCCCGCCTGGCCGAGACCGCGCGCGGCCTCTGCGCCGCCTCCGAGCCGGGAGGCCTGCTCGTCCTTTGGGCGAGCACGACGATCACCTCCTACGTGCTGCCCGCGCTCCTGGCGGGCTTCGCCGCCGAGCACCCGAGGGTGCGCCTGCGCCTGGCCTCCGGAAACACCGAGGAGGTGCTCGAGCGCGTGCGCTCGCTGGATGCCCAACTGGGCCTCGTCGAGGGGCATGGCCGCGCCTCCGGCGTGCGCTTGCAGGCGTTCGTCGAGGATGAATTGCTGGCGGTCTGCGATCCGTCGTTCAATCCCCGCGGCCGCGGCTTGGCCGCGCTGCGCGAGCGCCCGATCCTCTGGCGCGAGCGCGGCTCGGGCACCCGCGCCGTGGTCGAGCGCGCCCTGCGGGATGCCGGCTGCTCCATCGAGGGGCCGCCTCGCTTGGAGCTCGCCAGCACGGAGGCCATTAAGGCGGCCGCGATCTCCGGCCTCGGCATCGCCTTCCTATCGCGCTGGTCGATGCAGCGAGAGCTGGCGCTGGGCCTGCTCAAACCCCTGCCTGGCCGCGGGCT
>DAIDHI010000102.1 GCA_027452025.1 Elusimicrobiota bacterium
GACTGCGGCACGGCAGGCGTCTCTGACGTTGTGACTTCCATGGCGACCTCCATTCTATCACGGCCCACGGAAGGGCAACGCCGCTTCAACTGTCAGTTAATTCAACGGCAAAAGTCTCCAATTTAAGCTGGTCCTGAACAGAGAACAATGTTGTCGGTGTGCAATCTGACGATTTTACTTGGACTGTTGGGATGCCTTTGGCGATTGAATTCCTCGGGGCGTACCGTCTCGCTCAGGTACTCGATCTGCAAGTTAAAAACGTCACCTACCAGTCATTTGTTGCTACGAAAGGAACCAATGTTGGCTTAAAACTTGACACCAAGACCGGAAGCTCCAGCGATGTTCTACTCGTTCCAATTTTTTGAGTCTCTTGAGGACCTCGCGCTGCGAGGTGGAGCGGTTGCGGACCGACCCGCCAAGGCTTGGGCGGCTCCCTTTCGGGAGCCACCGGGCCTAGCGTTCTCCCGTTTTACATGATCCCGGCCTCCTTGAAGCTGAAGAACGACTTGTCCGCCAAGACCATATGGTCGAGGAGCGGAATCCCCATCAACTCCCCGGCGCGCTGAATCCGGCGCGTTGCGTCCTTGTCCTCCGCGCTCGGCGTCGTGTCGCCGCTCGGGTGGTTATGGCAGACGATGACGGCCGCCGCGTTATTCAGGATCGCGCCCTTGAAGACCTCTCTCGGATGAACCAGCGATGCGCTGATCGTGCCGATAGATACGACCTCATAGCCCAGGACTTTGCTCCGCGCGTCCAGGTCGATCCGCCAGAAATGCTCGCGGTCCAGCCTCCGGCCTTGGAGATCTCGGCCGTGAGGATGGCGTATTCCCGCTGCTCTCTCACGCCGCGCTTACTCCATTCGTCGGTCAGCTCGTCGCGGATGGCGATTGAGCGCATCCGCTTTTCGATCCAGTCGTCGGAGTAGCCTTTGGCCTTGTACAGCGCTCGGGTGCGCTTGGTGGCAAGCTCGGGGTCCTCGATTTCTTGGACGCGCTCGTAGCCGACCTTGGCGAGCCAGCGCTTGAACGGTTCGGCCCGCGGGCTGGGGATGGATTGAATGAGGCGGAAAACGCCCTCCGTATTGGCGCAGAGCATCGCCTGAGGGCCACCTTCGGTTGGAATGGGAAGGGTATGTACAATCTGTACCCACCCTTTCTGTAGCTCGGGGTCGCGCTGTTTCATGCGCCGGATGTATTGTTTTGCGTCGCGCGAATCGATCAACGCCAGAACGACGTCTTCTATGACGAACCACCATTCGTTATCGTGAATGACGCGGCGGACTTCTTTCCGCTGGAACAGAGCGATGCGAGTCTCTGGATTTTTATCAGAGGCGCTCATTAGGATAAAAGCGATTCTAGCAATTTAGATTGCGCTGCTCCTGGTGGTCGTCGAAAGCTTGTGGACTCGTGCGCCTCTGTGCGGCCAGTGGATATAGGTGCCCTTGTGGTGTCCATCCTGTTTTTAAATCCATCAAAGGCTAAAAAACAGGATCGAAGTCACTGCTGGGATTCCTCGACGAGAAATCAGGGCAGGCTTGAACTTCCTAAATGCTAGCGCCGATTCGGGACGAACCGGAAGACGCCGCCGTCGGCCGCCGCGATGCGCCCCGCGACTCGCTGCTCGGCGGCGCCGTCCTTGGTGAGAATGGCGGCCGAGCCCCACGCCTTGTTCCGCCCGCCGCAGGCGCAGCTCTTCGCCGCGCTGTAGCAGGCGTCGAGCGCCGCATCGTCGTAGCTGAGGTCGGGAAAGCCCAGCGCCGAGCGCAACTGGCTCTCCATGTCGCGCTCCTCCCTGCGTGAGTCCACGCTCGGCGAGAAGGAGATGTTGTAGACGTGGCGGGTTTGCAGATCCGTAATGTCATAGTACGCGTAGTCCGTGACGAGATTGGCTGCCTTGCGCTCGACTTTCACCTGGTAGTCCTGCTCCAGGCGCGCCACAAACTGGTCGAAGGTATTCGGCGTGCGCAGCTTGTCGCTATCCGAGCCGGAGGCCTGCGCGCCGGCGCGCGGGCCCGCCAAAATCAATGCAAGAGCGGCCATCGCGGCCGACGCCCAGAAGCGCATCCGAGGCTTGAAAACCATGAGTTTCCTCCCTCTCTTCGACATGCGATGAGGATAAGGGGCTCGGCACTCGATGTCAAGGGCCCTGCTCGGTCGCTCATTTTGCCGCAGGGCTGGGTATCACATTGCCGTTCTTTTAAAAAATGCTTACCGTCATTTTTCTTGAATCGCGGCGGGCGCGGGGCTATGCTGGTCGCGCCATGAATGGACCAATCATTCTTCAGCCGTCCCCCCGCCGCGCCGGGCCGCTGCATTGGGCTTATCGCCGATGGCCGTGGCTCTTCGAGGAGCCGGCCCGGCCGATGACGCGCGCCGAGATCGTCCCCGCGCGCTCCGGGGCGCAGGCCGGCTGGTTGAGCGTCCTGGGGCAGTGGCCGGTCATGATGTGCGCTTCGCTGCTGATGCTGGCGGGGGCGGTCGGACGCCTGCCCAGGGTCACCGTGCCGGGCGACATAGGCCAGGCCGTGGAGCGCCGAGGCGGCTCCGAAAGTCCCCTGGCCTACGATTGGCATTACTACGAAAGCCTCGCCGATCAAGCTCGCGCGCGCCAGGCCGCCAAGCCCCTCTCCTCGAGCGATCGCGCGGTGATGTCGGAGACCGGCCTGCTCGTGCTGCCGGACCACAGCGCCCCGGCGCCGACGGCGCCCGCGGCGTCCTCGTGGAAGGATTCCTTGGCCGCCGTCCCGCCGCCGCCTGTCCCCGCGCCCGCCCGCGCGGCGCCGGCCAACTATGAAGTCGGCCTCAACGGGCCCAACGTGCGCCATCTGCTCCACGGCTCGAGCTTCGGCTCCTCGTTCGGGCAGATCGCCTCGCCTGGCGGTTTCGGGGCGGGGTCCTTGTCGGGCTCCGGTTTCGGCGGCGGATTTGCGGGCGGCGCGGCAGCCGCGCCGCTGGCCGCCCCTCTGACGCCTCCGGCGCCCCGGGCCGCTTCCTCGCCGGTGGCGGCTGCGTCATCCGGAGGGCTTTCCAGCGGCGACATGCGCCTCGTGCGCGCCCTGCTCTCGGCTCTGCGCGCAGGCGCGGGGGCGCGGGCGGCGGCGGCGGACGGCGTGGCCGCCTCGGGCGGGGTCCGGTCTCCCGCCTCCGCGGGCGGCGCGCGGGCCTTCGGGGGCCTGCGCATGGGCGGCGCAGCGGGCGCCGGCGGCGTCGTGCGCTCCGGCGTCGTTGCCGCTTACGGAGGAGGCGCGGGCTCCGCCGCCGCCTTCGGCGGGGCGCCGACGAGCGGTCTCGGGGTCCCGCGGCCGCAGCCGATCGTCGTCCGGCGCGTCGGCGGTTTGGATGGCGGCTTGGTCGGCTCCGGTTCGGGCGCGGTGCCCCTTCCGCGGCCCCAGCCCATTCTCAGCCCCGGCGGCCATTGGAGCGTCCTCAACCGCCTGGCGATCATGAATCAGGATCTAAAGCCCACGCCGGGGCTCAAGAACCTCGATACGGCGAGCGCGACGCAAGCGCACGAATGGGACACCAATCCGCTGCGGCCTGCCTCCGCCCTGCCCGCGCCCACGGTCTCCGACAAGGCGACGTCCAGTCTCGTGCCGGATTCGGTCCAGGTGCCCGCCGTCGCCGCCGGCACGTCGGTGCCGCAGCCCGGGCCGGGGCAAAACGCGACTCCATGGCAGGGCCTGGTGGACGCGGCGACCAAGCTCATGACCGTCGCCGGCATGCTCTTGATGGTCTCGGCCCTGATGGTGTGGGTGGGTAAGAAGCTTCTCGGCAATCCCTTCACGGCGGCGATCGGGCAGGCGCTCATCATGAGCGGCATGGTCATGGCTTACGCGGCTGCGGGCATGGCGGCGGCGGTGGCGGCGATCGGAACCGCCATCCTGATGCACGGCCAGATCATCCAGGGACTCATCTTCACCCTCTCGGGCGGCGCGATGGCATTTGCCGCGATGAAGGCGGCGCAAGGCGACCGTACCGCGTATAAGGACGCGAAAGCCGAGGAGGCGGCGATCGACGCGGCGCGGCAGGCTCAAGCCGCCCAGGTCATGGGCAGTCCGACGCTGCCCGGAGCTCCCGCAGGCTCTGCCGTTTCGCCGCAGCCCCTCGGCTTGTCGACGGTGCAGGACCCGACGACGCTGCAGATCCCGCAGCAGCCGCTGCAGTCCGTGGGCGATTTGCCGACCTCGCCCGTGTCGGGCCCCGCGCCGTTGCCGACCCTCCAGGATCCGACGCTGTCTCAAGTGATCCCCCCGCAGCCGTCGCAGCTGATGAGCAACCTGCCGACGATTTCCACGCCGGGGAATCTGTCTTTGCCGCCGGTTCAGGATCCGGGATTGTCCGACTTGATCCCTCCGGAGCAGCCCCAGACTCTCGGCGACCTGCCGGTTTCCTCGTTGGGCGACAACCCTCCCCCGGCTCCCGACCTGTCGGGCCTGACGTCGCAGGACCAGTTGCCCAGCCTGGGCGCCGATTCGAGCCCGCAGGTCCTGGGGCCCTCCCAGCCCGTCAGCGCCGTGCAGACGGGGGTGCACGAGGTCACCTTCACCTATCCCGACGGAAGCCAGCAGGTCTTTTCGGGGCCCAACATCCCCACCGCCTGCAATAACCCGGGAAACATCACGCTAAGCAACTCGCAGATCGCCGTCCTCAACTCCGGCGGCGCGCTGCCCAACGGCGCGATCGGATACTACACGGGAAGCGGCCCGAGCGCCGGACTCAACTTCGCGATCTTTCCCGATGCCCAGACCGGAGCGTCCGCGCTCAGCGGCTACCTCGGCAACCTGCCTTCGAACCTGACGCTGCAAAGCCTGTTCACCAACCGCTTCCCGGGCTACTTGTCGACGGCGCTTAACGCTCTCGGCGGCGGCGTATCGGGCGCGACGCAGGTCGGCGCGCTGAGCACCGGGCAGATGGGGGTGCTTCAGCAGGTGATCACCAAGGTCGAGGGCATCGTGCCGGGCGGGGCGGTGCCGGTGCCATGAGGCCGGTCTCGGCGCTGCTGGCCTTCGTTCTAGGCGCGGCCCCCGCGGCTAGGGCCGGCGTCGTCGATTTCGACTCCGGAGATCCCGTCGCCCAGGCCGGCTCTTGGAGCCCGGAAGCCGCGCCCGCCGCCGCCTGGGACGCGGACCGCGTCGCGGCCCTGCTCAAGAGGATCGAGGCGGGCGAGACCGTCGGCAAGGGCGAGGTCGCCGGCGCCAGGAAGTGGGTGGACGAGGAGCGGGCCAAGACCCTCAAGAGCGTCCCGGAGGCCAAGATCCAGGCCGAGAAGGCGGCGCAGGCCGCCAACGCCGCGTTGCCGCCGGCCGAACGGATGAGCGGCGCCGAGCTCGAGTCGCTGGTCTCGGCCGTCCTGCGCGCCCGGATGGCGACGGTGGGAGAGCGGCTGGCCGCCATAGACGCCGTTCTCGCGCGGGCCAAGACCCGGTAGCCGCGCGTCTCAGTAAGTGATCAGGGAGCGGATCTGCTGGCCGGGAAGCTTGTCGCGTCCCCTGAGGAACGCGAGCTCGATGAGGAAGGAGAGGCCGACCACCTCGCCGCCGAGCTTTCCCAGCAGTTCGCAGGCCGCCTTGGCCGTGCCGCCGGTGGCGAGCACGTCGTCGACGAGCAGGACCTTGGTGCCGCGCGGGAAGGCGTCCACGTGCGCCTCGATCGAGTCCTGGCCGTACTCGAGGTCGTAGGACGCCGTGTGGGTCTTGCGGGGCAGCTTTCCCTTTTTCCGGATCGGCACGACGCCCGCTCCGAGGCTGTAGGCGATCGGAGTGGCGAGCAGGAAGCCCCGAGATTCGATGCCGGCCACGACGCCTATGCCCAGCTCCTTGAAGGGCGCGGCCATCTGGTCGATGGTGGCCGCGAAGGCCTTGGCGTCGGCAAGCAAGGGCGTGATGTCCTTGAAGACGATGCCCTTTTTGGGGAAGTCGGGCACGTCCACGACGAAGGTCCTCACGTCCAGGCGCGAGGCGGCGGTCATTTGCGCCTGGTCGGAAGGATCAGCCGGGGCTTGCGGCGGATGAACTTGGGCGCCGTGGGCGCGGTCTTGCGGCCCTCCGGGATCATCTGGCCGAGGATATCCGTGCGCAGCTTCGGCGTGTTCCAGCCGGGCTGCAGGTTCGGAGTCCCGAGCCGGCTTTCGCTGACCTCGATGAGCCCCATACGGTTGGCCACGCGGCGCAGGCGCAGGAGCGCGCGCTCCTCGATCTGGCGGATGCGTTCGCGGGAAAGCTTAAGGCGCTTGCCCACCTCTTCGAGGGTCATGGGCGTCTGGCCGGTCAGGCCGTGCCTAAACTCCAGGATCATGCGCTCGCGGTCGCCGATCTCCCTGAGGGCCTGGTTGAGCTCGTCGTGGAGCTTCAGCACGGAGATGAGGCTTTCGGGAGACTGGTTGTCGTTTTCCGAGATCATGTCCTCGACGGTGATCGAGTCGTCCTCGCTGTCGATCGGGGCCTCGAGCGAGCCCATGCCCTTGGCGGCCTCGGCGGCGTCGAGCACGCCGCGCACCTGGCGAGCCGTCCAGTGCATCTTGCGCGCCATCTCGGCCAGGGTGGGGTCGCGGCCGAGCTGGGTATGGAGCTTTTCCCACTGCTTGAGCCACTTGCGCAGGGCCTCCCAGGCGTGCGGCGGGATGCGGATGGTCTTGGACTGCTCCTCCACGGCGCGGCGGATCGACTGCTCGATCCAGTAGGAGGCGTAGGTCGAAAAGCGGTAGCCCTTCTTCGGCTCGAACTTGTCGATGGAATGCATCAGGCCGAGGTTGCCCTCCTCGACGAGGTCGAGGAAGTCGATGCCTTGGCGGTGGTATTTCTTGGCGATGGGGACGACGAGGCGCAGGTTGGCCTCCATGATGCGCTGCTTGGCGGAGTGGTCGCCGCGCTTGGCCTTCTTCCAGAGTTGGTGCATCTCCTCGCGGTCGACTTGGGCCAGCTTCTGGATGCCCTTGAAGTACTGGCTTATTGTGTCCGTGCTCGGTTCCATTCAGGCTCCTTTTCTGATTTCGAACGCCGATTCGCCCACCGGCGTCCGGGGCGTCGTCTCCACCGCATCCACCCGCGCGAAGGCGGGCCCTTGCCGCAGCTGAGTCACGAACTCCTCGACTTCCTTGGCCGGGCCCTGTGCCTCCCCCTCGACGCCGCCGTCTTGGCGGTTGCGGACCCAGCCCGTCACTCCCAGGGCCTGCGCGCTCTCGCGCGCGAACCACCGGAATCCCACTCCCTGCACGCGCCCGCTCACGAGGAAGTATAGACGCGTCAAGGCCAAGCGTCAGGATTCTACTATATTGTCAAGCCTTGAATGCAAGGCTTGACAAGCTCCGGCCCGGCGCCTCGAATCGCAGCTTGGCGGCCACCCAGAGGTAGCGCCATTCCCGGTGGAAATAGTCCCAGGAGCGCTTCCAGGACGCGGCGGCGCCCGGCCGCAAAGGTGTAATCGGTCAGGAGCGGAGAGAGCCAGCGGCGCAGTCTTTCCTGCATCTCGGCGCTGGAAATCGGCGGCGGCAGCCGCCTCTGGTCGACGGCCGCCGGACGAGGCCGTGCACTTCATAGCCCTTGCCGAGGAGCAATTCGGCCAGGCAAGATCCGTCTTGCCCGGTGATCCCGGTGATCAGAGCCCGTCTCGGTCTAGGCAAATTGATCGGGGTACTCAGGCTTGAACTGAGAACCTCCTGGTCCCGAACCAGGCGCTCTGCCAATTGAGCTATACCCCGTAGATCGGATTCTACTACTTTGGGGCCGCGCGCGGAATCGGGGACACAGGAATCGAACCTGTAGCCTCTCCCACCCCAAGGGAGCGCTCTACCATTGAGCCAGTCCCCGATACCGCGCGCCGCCTGTCAAAGAAACGAGGCGCTTATTCTACCTTATCTGAGCTCTTGCACGAGCGCCTTGAGCTCCTGGCGCACCTCGCGCAGCAGCTTGAGCGCCGCGCCCTGCGGCCCGCCGGCGCCAGCAGGCACGACGGCGGAGCTGCGCACGCCCCGCCGCCAGTCGAGCATCGCGCGCCGCGCTCCGGCCACGGTCATCTTTCGCCGCTGGATCATCTCCTTGACGAAGAGGATGTTCTCCAGGTCGACGCGGGTATAGCGCCGGTGGCCGGAGCTTCGCCGCGCGGGCTTGAGCCCCACGCGCTCTTCCCAGTAGCGCAGGGTGTGAGCCGGCAGTTGGACGATGCGGCTGGCCTCGCCCATGGTGAAAAAATCCTTCTCCGGCAGCGCCGGAAGCTCGAACTCCACGGCGCTCCTAGCCCAGAAGGTTCTTCGAGGCCTTGAAGCGGACGCCTTTGCGCGCCGGGACCATGACCTGCTGCCCGGTCTTGGGGTTTCGCCCGGCCCGCTCCTTGCGATGCTTGACGCGGAAGGTCCCGAAATTCGAGATCACGACCTTCTCCTCGTTGGCGAGGGCGACGCGGATCGTGTCGAACGTCGTCTCCACGGCCTTCGCCGCCTCTCCCTTCGTCGTCAGGACTTTCGCCACGGCCTTGATAATGTCGAGTCTATTCATCGCTTTCGGGGTGGGGCCCCTCGTCTCCCTTCTCCTTGGGTTCCTTGGGTTCCTTCGGCTCCTTTGGTTCCTTGGGCTCCTTTTTCTTTTCCTGCAGGCCCTTGAAGATGTCTTCCGGCTTGAGGTTTTTGAGATCGGCCTTGAACTTGCTGACTTCGTCCTCGGTGATGGGCTTGTTGAGGGTCTGGCAGCGCGCGAAGACCTTGTCCTCGACGTAGATCGAGCAGCCGGCGCGCACGGCCACGGCGATGGCATCCGAGGGGCGCGAGTCCAGTTGATGCGACGTGGACCCCTTCTGGATGTGGATGCGGGCGTAGAAGGTGTTCTCCTTGATGTCGCAGATGACGACCTTCTCGACCGTGTAGCCCAGCGTCTTGATCGCGGCAAGCAGCAGGTCATGCGTCAGGGGGCGAGGCAGCACGATGCCCGAGAAGCGGATGGCGATCGCCTGGCCCTCAGTGATGCCGATCCAGATCGGCAGAAGCCGGTTGCCCGCCATCTCTTCGAGGAAGATGATGCATTCGTTGACGGTCGTCGCCAGCGAGTAGATCCGGACTTCCCGCTCCTGCGCGTCCTTTTCGTTTTTCGCCATAGTTTATCCGTCCCGACTCAAAATCCCATCGACTTCAACAGCATCCGCGGCTGCCGTCCTTGGTGTACCACCTGCCAAACGGCCGTCAGCAGCGGCGCCTTCACCCGGTATCGCCGGGCCAAACCCGCGGCGCCGTGCGCCGCCTCCACGCCTTCGACCACGGTGGGAATCTCCTTGAGCGCCCGGCGCGGCGTCATGCCCGCGCCCACCTTTTCCCCGAAAGCCCGGTTGCGCGACTCGGAAGACGTTCCCGTGGCGATCAAATCTCCCAAGCCCGCCAAGCCCACCAGGGTCTCGGCCCGCCCGCCGCAGGACTCAGCCAGCCGGCCCATTTCCTGCAGGCCCTGCACGATGAGGGCCGCCTTGGTGTTGGCGCCGGCGCCCAGGCCGTCCAAAATCCCGGCGCCGATCGCAAGCACGTTCTTGAGCGAACCTCCGAGCTCGATGCCCTTGCGGTCGCGCACGAAGGAGACGCTGAGCACCCCGCCGTCGAAAAGCCGCCGGACCCGCTCGGCCGCCGGCCCGGCGGGTCCGCCCAGAAGCAGCTTGGTGGGCACGCCGCGAGCCACCTCCCGGGCAAAGCTCGGCCCGGTCAGCGTGTAGACGGCGCGCGCGCTCCTGAGCTCCTCGCCGAGGACCTCGCCCATGGTTTTGAGCGAGCCCGCCTCGAGACCCTTGGAGGCGTTGACCACCACCGGCCGCTTGCGCAGCTGTTTGGCCGCGGCCCGGGCCGTGGCCCGGACGACGCCGGAAGGCAAGACAAAGATCAAGACGTCCGCGTCGCGCACGGCCGCGCCCAATTCGTGGGTGACGGCCACGTTCTCGTGAAGGCGAAACCCGGGGATATGAGGATGGCGTCGGCTGCGCGCCAAGCCCGAGGCTGCTTCGGGGAAGAACTCCCAAAGAGTCACCGGCTGCGAGCCGCCGCGCGACAGGTGCTGCGCGAGCACCGTGCCCCAAAGCCCCCCGCCCAACACGGTCATTTTATTACTTTTTCTCATTCAAAAAAAGCTCTTTTCCCTGGCGCAGGCGCTTGATGTTGGGCAGGTGCTTGAAGACGATCAAGGCGGCGGCCGCCGCCGCCGCGCCGTTGAGGAAGGCGGGATAGCCGAAGATCACCCCGCCCAGCGGCAGCGCCAGGGCCGCGGACATCGATCCGACCGAGATGTGGCCCGTGATCGCGAAGCCCGCGACGAAGGCCAGGGCGGCGCAGCCGGCGGCGCGCGGCATCAGCGCGGCGAAGACTCCGGCCGAGGTCGCCACGCCCTTTCCTCCTTTGAAGCCGAGAAACACCGTCCAATCGTGGCCGAAGATGGCGGCGGCGCCGGCGGCCAGAGCCAAGAGCGGCCGGCCGGGGAACCAGCGCTCGGCCAGCAGCACCGGCAGGCAGCCCTTGCCCGCGTCGACGAGCAGGGTCAGGGCGCCCGGCCAGGGTCCGGCGACGCGGTAGACGTTGGCGGTGCCGGGATTGCCCGAACCGTGCCGGCGGATGTCGATGCCGCGCAGGCGCCGCACGACCAGATAGCCCGTCGGCACGGCGCCGAGGAGGTAGCTGAGCGCGAGCAGCCCGGCGATCGCCATGATTGGCGAGAAGTGTAACAAAATCGGGCAGATTTTGGAACGAATCCTCCATTGGGACGAGGCGGCGCGCCGCGTAAAATGGACGAAAGGCTCACGGAGGACCTATGCCTCGGAAAGCGAGCAAGTCCAAGAAGGGCCCTTCCACCGGCGCGGCCAACGGCTGCGTCAAGTGCGGGCTCGAGTCCGGGCGATGGGGCTCGGCCAGCGGCTACCAGGCGCACGGCGACACCTATTGCTGCGAGGCTTGCGCCGGCGACCTCGGCTGCACTTGCATCGGCGCCCCGGAGGACACCCGCGAGTCGCAGTTCCGCCGCGGCGAGTCTCTGGGCGGCCAAGCGGGCGTTTGAAATCCTCATGCA
This sequence comes from Elusimicrobiota bacterium, assembly GCA_027452025.1. Taxonomy (GTDB): domain Bacteria; phylum Elusimicrobiota; class Elusimicrobia; order UBA1565; family UBA9628; genus DAIDHI01. Next base: position 11,021 of record DAIDHI010000102.1, read on the forward strand.
GCCGGGCCAGGCGCTTGTCGCCGGTCTGATCCGCGCAGAGTTGTCGGCCAGCGAAACCTATCGCCGCGCCTTGGAGAAGGTCGGCGAGGACGCAGGGGCCGGGGAACTTCGTCGCATCGAGACCGAGCACCGTCAAGCGGCCGAGGAGCTGGCAAGGCGCGTTCCGGACCGGGTTCCGGAAGGTTCCGGCTTTTGGGGCGCCTGGGCCCTGGCCGTCCAGACGGCGGCCCAGGCTTTCGGCGACGCGGCCGCGGCGCTGGCGCTGCGCGAGGGCGAGATCGTCGGCATTCGGGGCTACGAGAGGGCTCTCGACGATCCCGGGCTTTCCGCCGACTTGCGCTCGCTCATCGAGTCGCGCCTCCTGCCCCAGGCGCGCGCGCACGTCGCCGCCGTCGACGACTTCCTGCGCCTCCAGCGGGGCGCGGCCTAATCCGCGCCGAGGCGCGCCTTGAGCCTCTCCCAGTTTTCCGGCGTGACGCGCAGCCGGTAGCGGATGCGTCCGCCGCCGTGGCTTTCGGAGAGGACCTGCGCGCCGGCGTATATCTCGGCGCAGCGCCCGCGCGCGCCGGCGGGCAGCTCGAGTTCGCGCAGCAGCCAGCGGCCGGCCAGCGCCTTTTGGACGCGCCGGAGGGCCTTGTCCACCCCCTCTCCGGTCGCCGCCGAGATGAACAAGGCGTCCGGGGTCTGCGTCTCGAGGTCCCGGCGGGCCTGCTGGGAAAGGCGGTCGCACTTGTTGAGGACGAGGATCGTGGGAATCCCGGAGGCGTCAAGTTCCTCGAGCACGCGGCGCACCGAATCTTGCTGGGCGGCTCGGTTGGGCGCGGAGGCGTCCGCGACGACGATGAGGCAGTCCGCGAGCTTGACCTCCTCCAAAGTCGAGCGAAACGCGGCGACCAGGGTGGTCGGAAGGCGCTGGATGAAGCCGACCGTGTCGATGACGACGGCCCAGCCGCCGCCCGGCAAGCGCACGCGCTTGGCGGTCGGATCGAGCGTGGCGAAGAGCTTGTCGTCGGCGTAAACGCCGGCCGAGCCGGCGGTCAGCGCGTTGAGCAGCGTCGACTTGCCCACGTTGGTGTAGCCGACCAGGGCCACCTGCGGCACGGGCACGGCCTGCCGGCGCTGCCGCCGCAGGTCCCGGCCGGCGCGCACGCGCTCAAGGTCCTTCTTGAGATGGAGGATGCGATACTGGATGTGGCGCCGCTCGTATTCCAGCTGGCGCTCTCCGGGGCCGCGGGTGCCGATGCCGCCGACCTGCTGGGAGTAGGCGCGCCAGGCGCCGGTCAGGCGGGGCAGCATGTAGGAGAGCTGCGCCAGTTCCACTTGCAGGCGCCCTTCGCTGGTGCGCGCGCGGCGCGCGAAGATGTCGAGGATGAGGCGCGTGCGGTCGACGATCTTCGCCTTGCAGGCCACCTCGAGGTTCTTCTGCTGGGCCGGAGACAGCTCCATGTCGAAGATCACCGTGCGGGCCTTCGTCGCGCGGGCCAAGCCGGCCAGCTCCTCGACCTTGCCCTGCCCGATGAGCGTGGCGGGATGAAAGCGCGTCACGGCCTGCCGCAGCTCGCCGACGACCTGCGCGCCGGCGGTCTCGGCCAGCCGGCGCAGCTCCTCGAGGCTGGTCTCGAGGATGCGGGATTGGGACTTGAGGCCGACTCCGACGAGCACGACGCGTTCCAGGGAGTTCAAGACAGGGCGGCCCAGGCCTGGGCGAGGAGGGTTTCGAGAGGGCCGCCCGCGAGCGCGCGCCTCTCCGGCAGTTGCCCGCGCAGCCAGGTGCGCTGGCGCTTGGCGTAGAGGAGCGTCGTCCGGATCATGCCGGCCAGGCCCTCCTCGCCGGAGAGCGCCCCGGCCGCGCAGGCCAGCGCCTCCGGATAGCCCAGGCTTTGGAAGCCGGGCTCGTCGCCCCGGTAGCGCGAGGGCACCAAGCGCCGCGTCTCCTCGAGAATCGCCGGCCACATCGCGCGCGCGCGGGCTTCGATGCGCCTCGCGAGTTCGTCGGCAGGCCACTCGATGGACAGGACGGCGCGCGGCCCCGCCAGCGAGCGTTGCGGCGGCCTGGCCCAGGATTCAGAGATCGGCCGTCCGGTGAGCTCGCAGACCTCCAGCGCGCGCACGACGCGCTGGAGGTTGTTGGCCGGGATCTTCGCCGCCGCGGCCGGGTCGAGGCGCCTCAGTCGCTCGTGGAGCGCCGCGCGCCCCTGGCTCTGCGCCTGCTCCAGAAGCTTGCTGCGGGTCTCCCGGTCGCGCGGCGGAAGCGGCGCGAGGCCGTGAATCAACGCCCGCAAATAGAGGCCCGTTCCGCCGGCGACGACGACGCGGCGTCCGCGGGAGCGTATTTCGTCGATGGCCTTCAGGGCCAAGCGCGCGAAGGAGCCCGCGTCGAAGGCCTGCTCGGGCCCGAGGAAGCCCGCGAGATGATAGGGAACGCCGCCGGCGCGCCCGCTTTCGATCGGCGGCTTGGCCGTGCCCGCGTCGAGGTCGCGATAGACTTGGCGGCTGTCGGCGGAGACGACCTCGGCGCCGAGTTCGCGCGCCAGGGCCAGGGCGAGGTCGGTCTTGCCCGAGGCCGTCGGCCCGACGACGAAGACGGTTACTTGCTCCAATACGGCGCTTTCTGCGGCTTGGCGCAGAGCGCGTGGAAGCGGCAGGTGGGCACGCAGGCCTCGGGGAGCTTGAGCGACAGCCGGGTCTCGCAGTCCAGGTGATCCTGCGCCATGGCGTCGATCTGGCCGCGGTGCTTCTTGCTGATCTTGGTGAACGCGATGCCGACGTTGTAGGTCTGACCCTTTTCGCTCACCCGCACGACCTTGCCGGCGATGGCGACGCGGCTGAGGCCCGGGATCGTCAGCACCATGTCCAAGGTCTTTGTCTTCGGCGGCTCCATGAACAAGATGAGGGACAGGCCGCCGGCGGAAAGGTTGGTGAGGATGCCGGGCTGGTTCTTGGGGGACGGCGCGGCGTGGGCGGCTTTGGCCGCGGCCGCTCCGTCGAAGTTGATGGTGATGGGCTCGACCATCCCCTCGACGACGGCGAAGCGCGCGTATTGCCGGCGCTCGTCCTTGGCATTCTTGCTCATGGAATCTCCCCCATCAACGTCCGGCGCGTCGCGCTAGCGACGCGCACCCTCTGCAGCGTCCCGGGCTCGACAGGCCGGTCCCAGCGGACCTTGAAGCCGTCCCGGGTGCGTCCAAAATCCCTCTGCTCCGCGAGGACCTCCACGTCCCGGCCGACGCGGGCCCGCAGCGCCTCTTGCGTCATTGCGTCGACGAGCTCGTTGAGTCGGCGCAGCCGGTCTTCCTTGACGCCCTGCGGCACGTCGTCGGGCAGGGACGCCGACTCGGTCCCCTCTCGCGGCGAATACTTGAAGCAGTAGGCCGATACGGGGCCCATTTCGCGCAGGAGAGAGAGCGTCGACTGGAAATCCTCTTCGGTTTCTGTTGGGAATCCTACAATAATGTCCGTCGAGAAAACAACGCCGGGAACTTTCCGTCGCGCCGCCTCAATACGCGCGAGGAAGGAGGCCCGGGTGTAGTTGCGCCGCATGGCCTTGAGGACGCGGTCGCTGCCCGACTGCGCCGGCATGTGCAGCAGCTCGCAGGCGGTGCGGCACTGCGCCAGGGCCGAGAGCATGTCGTCTCCGGCGTAGTGCGGATGCGGGCTCATGAAGCGCAGGCGCAGGAGATTGGGCACGGCGTCGACGAGGCGCAGCAGCCCGTCGAAGCGCACGGGGCGGCCCTCGAAAGTCGAGGCATAGCTGTTGACGGTCTGGCCGAGCAGGGTCAGCTCGCGCGCTCCCGCGGAGATCTTGGCGCGGACCTCGGAGAGGATCTCCTCGGCGGGCCGGTAAAGCTCGCGGCCGCGCACCGCCGGGACGATGCAGTAGGAGCAGGAGTAGTTGCAGCCGCGCATGATCGTGACGAAGGCCGTGGCGGGCGAGCCGGTCTCGAGGAAGCGCGGGGAGTCCGGAGGCAGGGCGTCGCGCTCCTCGGCCTGGCCGTCGAAGCGCGCGCGCAGAGCCTGCTCGACGAGCGCGGGAAACTCCGAGATGGACTTGGCGCCCACCACGAGGTCGACGTAGGGAAAGCGAGCGCGCAGCCAGGCGCCCAGCCGCTCGGCGGCGCACCCGCCCACGACCAGCAGCCGGTTCGGGTCGGCTTCCTTCCAGGGCCGCAGCGAGCCGATGAGCGACAAGGCGCGGTCCTCCGCGTGCTGGCGCACCGTGCAGGTGGAGATCAGGATGGCGTCGGCGTCCTCGGGGCCGGCGGCCTGCGCGAAGCCCCTCCTCTCGAAGGGCGCCGACATCTCGGCGCCGTCGGCGGCCGACATCTGGCAGCCGAGGGCGATCGTGTGCAGGCGCAGGACGCGGGGCGCGGCCAGTGCGGAGGTCATGGCTGGGAGTCGGAGCAGTCCCTGCAGCGTCCGAAGATCTCGTGGCGGTGCCACTTCGGAGTGAATCCGATCTTGCGGCAGGCCTTTTCCTGGATATCCTCGAGCTTGGGCCAGCGAATCTCCTGGATGCGCCCGCAGGAGATGCAGATGAGGTGGTCGTGATGGGGGCGCTCGAGGTTGACCTCGAAGCGCGGCGTGCCGCCCTTGCCGATGACGTGGTTGACGATGCGGCATTCCTCGAGCATCTTGAGCGTGCGAAAGACCGTGGCCCGGCCCAGACCGTGCTTGCGAAGCGCCGCGTAGATCTCCTCCTGGGCCAGATGGCGGTCAGCTTGCAGGAAATAGTCGAGAATGCGGCGGCGCTGGTCCGTCAGGCGCAGTCCGTTCTTGGCCAGGTGCTGGGTGAAGCGCGCGTAGATCCTGCGCGTATACCCGGACCGGTCGGAGTCCCCGTCGGGGCGGAAGAGGATTTCGGCCATCGTCTAATTTTGACATATTTTTGTAGCACCGCCCGTGCACAATGGGACCGTGATCGCCTGGTTCTTAGCCGCCTCGATTTTCGCAGCCGCCCAGAGCGGCGGAGGCCCGATCGGCTCATCCGAGGGTTCCGCGCCCCAGCAGGGCTCCGCCGCCGCCCCTGCCCCCGCCTCCGCCCCCGCTCAGACGATCTCCGTCGCGCCTCCCGCGCCCAAAACCAATCGTCGCGTGCGCCGCGCGGCCAAGGGCCGCGCCCGCAAGCGCTCCAAGGTCTTGAAGCGCCGCAAGGCGTCGAGAGTCGCGCGTAAAAGCCCGGTCCGCAAGCCTGCGGCCAAGAAGCCGGCCGTCGCTCCGGCGGCGGCCAAGCCCGTCGCGCCCGCCATCCCCCCCGTTCCCGTCACGCCCGTCCAGCCGGAAAACCTTTAGCCGGCCGCGCGGCGCCGCGGCCTAGAGCCCCGGCTGGGTCATCGCCTCGGGCCGCACCCAGGCGTCGAACTGCTCGGAGGTCAAAAGCTTCAGCTTGAGCGCCGCTTCCTTGAGGGTCGTGCCCTCGGCGTGCGCGGTCTTGGCGATCTTGGCCGCGCTGTCGTAGCCGATGTGCGGGTTGAGCGCCGTGACGAGCATGAGGCTGCGGCGCATGAGCTCGTCGATGCGCTTTCGGTCGGCCTCGATGCCGCGGGCGCAGTGCTCCTCGAAGCCCCGGATTCCCGCGGCGAGCAGCTTGGCCGAGCCCAGCACGTTGTGGATGATGAGAGGCTTGAACACGTTGAGCTCGAAGTTGCCGGAGGCGCCTCCGATGTTGACCGCCGCGTCGTTGCCCAGCACTTGGGCGCAGATCATCGTGACGGCCTCGCTCTGGGTCGGGTTGACCTTGCCGGGCATAATCGAGCTGCCGGGCTCGTTCTCCGGGATGCGCAGCTCGGCCAAGCCGGCGCGCGGGCCCGAGGCGAGCCAGCGCACGTCGTTGGCGATCTTGTTCATCGAGCAGGCGATCGTCTTGAGCGCGCCGTGGGCAAAGACCAGCGCGTCGTGGCCGGCCAGCGACTCGAACTTGTTCGGGGCGCTGACGAAGGGCAATCCGGTGAGCGCGCAGATCCTGCGGGCCGCGAGCTCGGCGAACTTCGGGTGCGTGTTGAGGCCCGTGCCCACCGCGGTGCCCCCCAGGGCCAGCTCGTAGAGCTGCGGCAAGACGAGCTCGAGGCGCTTGAGGCCGTTGTCCAGCATCTGCCGCCACCCGGAAACCTCTTGCGCCAACGTCAGGGGCACGGCGTCCATGAGATGCGTGCGGCCGATCTTGACGACGTCCTGGAAGCGCTCTTCCTTGGCCTTGAGCGTATTGCGGAGAGCTTCGAGGGAAGGCCGAAGCTGGTGGACCAGCGTTTCCGCGGCGGCGATGTGCATCGCGGTGGGAAAGGTGTCGTTGGAACTCTGGCTCTTGTTGACGTCGTCGTTGGGGTGGACGGGCTTCTTGCTGCCGAGAACTCCGCCGGCGAGCTCGATGGCGCGGTTGGAAATGACCTCGTTGGCGTTCATGTTGCTCTGCGTGCCGGAGCCCGTCTGCCAGACGACGAGCGGGAAATGGGCGTCGAGCTGCCCCGCGATGACCTCGTCGGCGGCGCGGACGATGAGCTCGGCCTTGTCCCTGGGCAGCAGGCCCAGCTCCGCATTGGCCTGGGCGCAGGCCTTCTTGAGGACGCCGAGCGCCCGGATCATCTCCCGGGGCAAAACATCGCGCCCGGCGCCGGCTTGGAAATGGTGGAGGGAGCGCTCCGTCTGCGCGCCCCAATATCTGTCCGCTTCGACGGCGATCTCCCCCATCGTGTCCTTTTCGATGCGGGAATTCTCTTTGGATGTCTTTATTGGCATATCACGCCCCTTGCGCTTCTATTGCGCGTCCGCGACTCTCTCCACGTCGGAAGCCGGCAGCCAGCCTCGGACTCCTTCCTTCAGCACGCCGATCTCGAGCCACGCGCCGCCGTCGGTGAGTATCTGCACCCGTCGCCCCTCCGGCGCGGTGAAGCTCACGCCGAAATTCTCCCCCGGGCCGCTGCGCACGTCGGCCGGGCCCTTGACGATGACGGCCAAATTCGAGGGCCAGGTGGCCAGGCGGGTGCCCCACCAGGCCGCGGCGCAGACCCACAAACCCAGGGCGGCGAGCGCCCAGGGGCGCAGGGCCGGCCTCCAAGAGGCCTTTCGCACGTAGACGGCTCCCAGCAGCAAAGCGGCCCAGGCGCCCAGCCACTGAAGGCCCGCGAGCTCGCGCTCGCTCAGGAAATAGAACAGCTTGAAGACCAGCGGCGGCACCCCCGAAGGCACCAGTTCCTCGCCCGCCTGCTTCAACGCGAAGTTGAGGTTGTAGCGGATGTCGGCGTCCCGCGGCCGCAGATCGAAGGCTCTCTGGTAGGACGCGATGGCGGGCCCCAGGCGGCCCGCCTTGAGAAGGGCGTTGCCGAGGTCATATTGCAGGGCGGCGTCGCCTGGCGCGGCCTTGGCCGCGGGACCTAGGACGGCGGCGGCCCCGGCGAAGTCTCCCGCGTCGTATTTCTTCTGCGCGTCGGCGATGGCCTGAGGGGCCTGGGCGCGCGCGGCGCAAGACAACGACAGCAGCAGGATCAGGACGCTCATGGACCGATCTCCTTGTCAAGCGATGCCAGCAGGCCGCGCAGGCGCTCGGCGTCTTGGCCGCCGGCGGCGGCGCCGTCGGGTCCGGGTGGAGCGAATTGGAGGGCATCGAGGTCCTGCCAGACCTCGCGCAGGCGCCCGGCGAGCTCCTCGGGCAGCGCCGGGCGCTCCTGGCGCAGCGACTCGAGGGCGCGCTTGAGCGTCAGGCCCAGGGCCGGAACGTCGAGCTTGTCGGCCAGGTAGTGGTTTAGGGCCTCGCTCATGAGGGCGGCGGCCTGGCGCTGCTGCGCCTGAGTTTGCGCCTGCTCGACGCGCTTGAGGGCCGATTTGAGCGCCGCGCGCCGCCGGCGGCGGCGGGGGTCCAGGTTTCTCAAGCGCTCGTATTGCGAGCTGCCGAGCGAGGCTCCGAAGACCAGGAACGGGAGGACGTTGAGGCCCCGCGCTGCGGCTAAAGCCGCCAGGAAGGCGTCGACCGGCGAGCGGTCGGCGGCGGTGTGGAGGTAGCGGATGTCTTGCGAGACCTCGGCGAGGCCCGGCGCGGGCGCGGCCGCGCCCGTCTGCGCGAAGTTGATCCCCCCGCCGCCGGCTTCGCCCGGCGCGACGGAGAGGCCGATGGGGGCGGTCCGAGCGCGGACGTAGGCGCGCCTGGACGGGTCGAAGTAGTCGAACGTCATGGGCGGGATGCTCAGCCGGCCCGAGACGCGCGGGACGAGGACCGTCTTGAAGACCTTGGAGCCGGCCACCACCCCGCCGCTCTTGTCCAGGCTCGTCGCCCCGACGGTGTCGTAGGAGCGGAAATCCGGCATCGGCGGCAGCGCCGGCGCGGCGATGGCCTTGAGGTTGCCTTCTCCCTTGATCGTGACCGAGAGCGTGACGGCGTCGCCCACCTTGGCGCTGGAGCGGTCGGTGGAGTCGGTCAGCGAGAAACGGCCGACGGCGCCGGAAAATTGCGCGGTCTTTCCCTGCGCGGGCAGCGGCAGCACGTCGACGATGATCGGCTGCGAGCGCAAGTCGCGTTCCTCAGCCTGCGAGAGGCCTTGGTTGAAGAACTGCTCGACGAAACCGGATGAGAACGGGTCGAGGGCGGCTTGGCGCTCGACTTCCGCGGCGACGGTGGCCGCGCCGATCGTCAGCCTCCCCGCCTGGGTCGGGAACAGCGCCGTCTTGATCTCGGAGAAATAATAGTTGCGCCCGTGCAGGACCACCGTGCCGTGGCGCTCGGGCGGCAAGTCCTCCGTCAGGAATCCGGAGGTGCTCGGAGCCTTGTACTGGGGATTCCCGAGCAGGCTCACGGCCGTATAGAACTTGACCGTGAGGAGGACCTGCTGGTTGACGTAGGCCCGCCGCTTGTCCACGTCGGCGGTGACGAACAGATCCGGCTGCGCGGCTGCCTGGGGCTGGGCGACCTTTCCGGGCGGAGCCTGTGCCGCGGCTTGCGGGGTGCTCGCGGCGCCGGCGCCGGCTGGCGAAACCTCGATCTGGATGGGAGCGGTGCGCACGGTCTGGCCGTTGTAGGTCAGGGAGATCGGCGGGATCGTGCCTTGGCCGGGGCGGTGCGGCACCAACACGTACATGTACTGGTTGCTGCTGGAGACCTGGCCATTGACGAACGAGAAGGATTGGCTGGTGTTGGAGGAGTAGACGCTGAAGTCGGGCAGTTGGGGAAGCTGCGGCTGCGGCAGGGAGCTGGCCGGGCCGGAGATGGTGACGGTCAATGCCACCTGGTCGTTGAGCGCGACGACGTTCTTGTCGACCTCGGCGGTGATCGATACCTGGGCCCGGGCCGAGCCGCCCAAAGCCATGCCAGCGGCGATCAACGCCGCGATCCTCAAACGGTTCACCAGTCTTCCTCCACGTCGCTCTTGGGCGGTCTCTTGTTTTGCAGCGAGATCTTGGCCGCGCGCTCCCGGTCGGCGACGGCTTGCATGATGCGCTGCGCGTCCTCCCGCGAAAGCTGGTCCTGCGGCCTGGGCTTGGGCGGCGGAGGCTGATTCTGTCCGCCCGACGGATTATTGCGGTCCTGCGGCTTGGGCTGGTTTTGCTTTTGCTGGGGCTGGTTCTTCTTGCGCTTGGGCGGCGGGTTCTTGAGATAGTGCAGCGCCACGGCCAAATTGAAGCGCTCCTGGTCGTCCGGGCGCGCGATGAGAGCCTGGCGGTACGCCTGCACCGCCGCGGCATAGTCCTGAGCCGAGAAGCGGCTGTTGCCGAGGTTGTAGAAGGCGTCGGCTTTGACCGAGGCCGCGACGCTCGAGCCGGCGACGGCGGAAAACGCCGCCGACGATCGGTCGTATTGCCCAAGCCGGTAGAGCGCGTCTCCGCCGTTGAAGACGGGGCGGGCGTCGCGGGGACTCTCTTGGCCGGCGAGCGCGTAGTTCGCCAGCGCCTGCTCGTATTGGCCTTGCGCGTAGAGACGATTGCCTTGGCGCAGGGCGGACTCCTCCGACGCGGCCCGGGCGCTGGCGGCCGCCAGCGCCAGCAGCAGGACGCCGGCCTCCGCGGCGGTCTTGCCGCGCTCGGACGCCAAGCGCTTCCCCAGTCGGAGGACGCGATCCAGCGTCCCCTCCTTTTCCGGCAGCAGCAGCTCGGCCAGCAGCAGCAGGAAGGCGCCGGAAAGCGGGAAGAGGAAGCGGTTGCGGTAGAAGTGCGTCGACCCCTGGACGCCCTCGGCGGACGCCTGCTTCTCGATGGCCGAGGCGATGTCCGAGATCTCGTTGCCCGCGGGGCTGCTGCGGTAATAGGCTCCATGCGAGCGGGCGGCGACGTCGGCCAAGGTCTTTTCCCCGAGACGGCTGACGACCGTCTGGCCGCGGCGGTCCTTCTTGTAGCCGGTCAATGCGCCCGAGGCGTCGCGCAGGGGGATCGGCCCGCCGTCGAGCGTGCCCACCCCCACGGCATAGATGCGTATGCCGTGAGCCGCGGCCTCCTCGGCGGCGCCCTGCGGGTCGGTCTGGTGGTCCTCGCCGTCGGAGAGGATGACGAGCGCCTTTTGGCCTGGGTATCTCGACAACGTGGAATCCGCGAGCCTGATCGCCTTGCCGATGCCGGTGCCCGGCACCGGGACCATCCCGGGAGACAGCTCCGAAAGCAGCTGCTTGGCCGCGTCGACGTCCGTGGTCAGGGGACAGACCACGGCAGGCTCTCCGGCGAAGGCGATGACGCCCACGCGGTCGCCGCGCAGCTGCTCGAGCAGGAAGGCCATGTCCTGCTTGGCGCGCTCCATGCGATTGGGCTTTACGTCCTCGGTGAGCATGGAAAGCGACGTGTCCACGGCGATCATCACTTGCCGGCTGGAGGAGCGCGTGGCGACGAGCTCCACGCCCCATTGCGGCCCGGCCAGGGCCAGGAACAGAAGGGCCAATCCGGCCAGGCTCAAGGCCGTCTTGACCCTGCGCCGGCGCGGGGTCTGCGGCGACAGCAGCCGCTCCAGGGTCTGCGGCCGGCCCAAAGCCCGGGCGACCTCGCCGCGCCGCGCCCGGCGCAGGGCGTGCAGCCCGGCGGCCGCCGCGACGCCGGCGAAGAGCGCAAGGAGATAGGCGGGGTTGCGAAACATCAGGGCCACCTCAGCAGCCACGTGCTCGAGAGGGCGGCCTCGGCAAGCAGCAGAAGCGCGGCGGCGAGCACGGGGCCGCGGTAGAGGTCGTCGCGAGAGACGACGTCGGGAAGCTTCACTTTCGACTTCTCCAGCTTGTCGATGGTGTCGTAGATCTGCCGCAGTTCCTTGAGGCTCGTCGCCCGGTAGTATTGCCCGCCCGTGATCTGCGCGATCTGCGTCAGCAGCTCCTCGTCGAGGTCGTCGTCGATGCGCACCATCACGCGCCCTTGCTGCGGGTCGTCGTAAGGCATGAGGGCCGGACCGCGGCCGGCGGTGCCGATCGTGTAGATCTTGACGCCCATGGCGGCGGCGGTCTTGGCCGCCGTGATCGGATCGACGATGCCCGTGTTGCTGCGGCCGTCCGTCATGAGGATGATGATCTTGCTCTTGGCGCGGCTGCTCTTGAGATGGTTGAGCGCGGAGACGATGCCGTCGCCGATGGCCGTGCCGTCGGTCTGCGTCATGCCCGGCGTCAGCGACGCGAGCTGGGATTGGAGGGCGTCGTAGTCCAGGGTCAGCGGGCTGGCCAGCTGGGGAGCGCCGCCGAAGACGACGATGCCGATGCGGTCGTCGGTTCGGCCGTCGATGAAGCGCCTGGCCGTTTCCTTGGCCGCCTCCAGGCGGTTGGGCGCGAAATCCGTGGCGCTCATGCTCAGGGAGGTGTCCATGGCCAGCATGATGTCGATGCCCTCGCCGAGGCCGCGCAACTCGCTGGTCACCTTCTGGGGGCGGGCCAAACCGAAAACCACCAAGGCCAGGACGGCCGACTTGAGGAGCGCGGGCGCCCAGCGCGCCAGGCGCCCCTTGAGCGACGGCGCCGAGGACCAGAGCGCGGGCGACGCCGGGAAGGGCAAGGCGCCGTCGCGGCCCTTCCAGCCGCCCAGGGCCCACGCCGCGGCCGCGGCCACAACCACGAGCAGCAGGAGCGCCCAGGGATGCGCCAGCGTCACGCGGGCACCTCCGGGGCCTTCGGCGCTGGCGGCGGAGGCGCCGTCTTGCGCACCACCTCGGCGATGCCGTCGAGATCCGACGGGCCCCAGCCCTCCTCCGGCAGCATTTTGGCGAATTTCACCAGATCGGCTCGGTCGCAGACCCCCTTGAGCTTTTGGATCACGGCGCGGTCCAGCTCCGACTGCTTGAGGTGACGCGCCAGCTCCCCGGTGGTTAGGCGAGTCGCCGGGATCTCGAAGCGGCGCTCGAGGTAGCGGCGCGCCACGTCCGTGAGCTCGGCGTAGAACTCCTTGAATCGCCCGTCCGGCCACAGCGGCGAGCCCCGCAGGCGGTCGAGCTCCTCGAGCGCGATGACGTCGGCCGGGCGTTCGTCGACGGGCGCCGCGGACGCCGTTTCCAGCCCGGCTCTTCGCCGCCTCTTGTAGAGGTAAAACCCGGCCGCCGCCAGGAGCATCGCCGCCAGGATCCACGGCCAGAGCGCCGAACGCGCGCTCGCGGGGCCGCGGATGTCGTCGATCGTCGTCTTAGGCCCCACCGTCGGCGCCGCGACGTCCAGGATGAGCGCGCTGGAAACGGAGCGGGTCTTGCCCCCGGACGACAGGGTCCAATGCAAGACGATCGGCAGCCGGCCCGAGGAAAGCGGCAGGATCTGAAGGCGCAGGGCCGAGGGGCCCGACGCCTCGATCTTCGTGATCGCGAAATCGCCGGTCGTCGAGGCCGCCAGGTCCGGCGCCAGCGTCTGCCCCGCCGGGCCCTGCGCCAGCGCCTCCAGGGGCACGCCCAACTCCGCCGCCGTCGTCGAAACCGAGACCTGGACCTCGGCGGCCGCAGCCACGGCCCGCGCCGGATGGCAGAGCAGGACGGCGGACAGCAGAGCCGCGATCAATGGCGCATCCTCCGGGCGCGCCGCCGGAAGAAGCGGATGACGGCGTCGATGTAGGAGCGGTCGGTGCGCACCTCGATGGGATCCAGGCCGCAAAGGGCGAAGAGGCGAGCCAGCCGCGCGCGCCGGGCGGCCTCCTGCTCCCGGTGGGCGCGCGCCTGCGCCGAGCCGGCGTCGAGGAATACGCGCGCGCCGGTCTCCGGGTCTTCGAGCTCCAGGCAGACCGACGCCTCGGGCAGCGCCTCCTCGCGCGGATCGGCGACGACCACGGGGATGACGTCATGCTTGAGGGCGGCGAACTTCAGCGCTTTCTCGAAGCCCTCGTCGCGGAAATCCGAGATCAAGAACAGGATGCAGCGGCGCTTGAGCACGCGTGAGATCGTGGAAAGGCTCCTTTCCAGGTCCGTGCGGCGCCCCTGCGGCTCGAAGGCGAGCACGTCGCGCACGATCTGAAGGACGTGCTTGCGGCCTTTTTTGGGCTGCACGTGCTTCTCGACGCGGTCGGTGAGCAGGAAGAGACCGACTTTGTCGTTGTTCTGCATCGCCGAGAAGGCCAGCACGGCGGAGAGTTCGGCCGCGATCTCCTTTTTGAAGCGCGCCGCCGTGCCGAAGGAGAGACTGCCCGATAAGTCGCAGGCGATGGCGACGGTCAACTCGCGCTCCTCCGTGTATTGGCGCACGTAAGGCCGCCCCGTGCGCGCGGTCACGTTCCAGTCGATGGTGCGCACGTCGTCTCCCGGCGAGTATTCGCGCACCTCGGCGAACTCCATGCCGCGGCCCTTGAAGACGCTGAGATACTCGCCGGCGAACGTCTCGGAGACGAGACGGCCGGTGAGGATCTCGATGCGCCGGACCTGCGCGAGAATCTCGGACGGCAGCATGGGTCTCCTTACGGGACTTCGACCGCGTCGAAGAGCGCCTGGATGATGTTCTCGGAGGTCACGTTCTCGGCCTCGGCCTCGTAGCTGACCATGATGCGGTGACGCAGCACGTCGGGACCGATCGACTTGACGTCCTCGGGCGTGACGTAGCCGCGGCCGCCCAGGAAGGCGTAGGCCTTCGAGGCTTGCGCCAGGGCGATCGTCGCCCGGGGGCTGGCGCCGTAGGCGATGAGGTGCTTCTGGGCGCCGAGCTTGTAGGCGGCCGGCTCGCGGGTGGCGAAGACCAAGTCGACGATGTAGCTCTTGATCTTTTCATCGATGTAGATCTCCGAGGCGATCTGCCTGGCCGCCACCAGTTGGGCGGGCTTGGCCACCTTGCGCGGCGTCGGAGCCGCGGCTCCCGACATGCGCTCGAGGATCGCCTTCTCCTCGAGTTTCGTCGGATAGCCGATCTTGATCTTGAGCATGAAGCGGTCCACCTGCGCCTCCGGCAGCGGGTAAGTGCCCTCTTGTTCGATCGGATTTTGGGTGGCCAGGACCAGGAACAGGTCCGGCAGGGCGTAGGTGTGCGTCCCGATCGTGACGTTTCGCTCCTGCATCGCCTCGAGCAGGGCGCTTTGGACCTTGGCCGGAGCGCGGTTGATCTCGTCGGCGAGGATCAGGTTCGAGAACACGGGGCCCTTGCGCACCGTGAAGTCGGAATCCTTCGGGTTGAAGATGAGCGTGCCGGTCAAGTCGGCGGGCAAGAGGTCGGGCGTGAACTGGATGCGCGAGAAGTCCGCGTCGATGCACTGGGCCAGGGTCTTGATCGTCAGCGTTTTGGCCAGGCCGGGCACGCCCTCGAGCAGGATGTGGCCGTTGGCGAGCAGTCCGGTCAGGATTCGGTCGATGATGTCCTCCTGTCCGACGATGACGCGCGCCAGCTCTCGCTTGAGCTCGGCGACGAAGACGCTCTCCTCGGCGACTTTCTTGTTGATCTCCTTTATTCCAAGTTGTTCCATGGCTCCTCTTTCTTGTTCTGGTGCTTCGATTTGCGGATGGCTTCCTCGTATTGCTTGCGCAGCTGGTAGGCCAGGGCCTCGAACTCTTTCTTGCGCTCGTCCTGGAATTGCCCCAGGGTCTTGAGAGCCTGGATCCGGACGGCGGACTCCGGGTCCTTGATGAGCTCCACGACCCAGGGCGTCGCCGCGGGGTCTCCTACCGAGGCCAGGGCCTTGAGCGAGGCGATGCGGATGTCGGGGTCGGTGTCCGAGAGCCCCCGGACCAGGCCGGGCACCCGGTTGACGCCGGCCGGGGCGTCCTTGAGCATCCGGATGGCCTTCATGCGCAAATCGGGGTCCGGATCCTCGGCGATGGCCTTCTCCAGCAGCTTCACCGAGTCCGGGTCGCGAAAGGCGAAGAGCAGCTGAAGCGCCGACCAGCGCACGCCGGAGTCGGGGTCCTCGGCCGACTTTTTGACGCGGCGCAGGTCGTCGGCGGAGAGGAACGGCTGCGGCTGCGTCTGCGCCAGTTGGGGCGGCTCCTGGATGGGCTGCGGCGGCGCGGCGATCTGCTCGCGGTAGCGCGTATAGAGATACAAGGACGATCCTCCGATGAGCGCCGCCGCCAAGAGCCATTTCATGACTGGTCGATGAGAAAGCTCACTGGGTCTTGGCCGCCTGCTCGGCCTGCTGCCTCAGCTGCTCGGCGCGTTTCTGCTCCGCGGCGATCTCCGCGGCTTTCTTGTCCTGGAGGTCGTTGAGCGTGCGCAGCGCCTGCTCCCGGACGCTGTCTTCTTGGTCCTTGAGCAGGTTGGTGATCGCCGCCGCCGCCGTATAGTCGCCGATCTGATCGAGGGCCTGCAGCGCGGCGATGCGGACCGTGGGCTCGGTGTCGGCCAGCGCCCCGACCACGGCCGCCGTGATGTCGGGCCCCTTGCGCGTGGCCAGCAGGCGCAGGATCTTGATGCGCACCTGCGCCTCGGGATCGCGCTGGAGCTTGTCGAACATGAGCGGCAGCGCCTGAGGCGACTTCATCTTGTCGAGGAAGACCAGCGCCTCCCAGCGCACTTCCGGGTCCTGGTCGTTGGCCGCGCGGATCACCCGGGCCTGCTCCTCCGGGCTGATGACCGGCGTCGGCTGCAGGGTGATGGCGGGCGGCGGCGGGGGCGGAGGAGGCGGCGGCTTGGGCTTGAATTGCTGGAAGGCGAAATAGCCGGCGACGAGGAAGGCGACGAGCATGATTACGAATTTCACTGGGCAGGGACCTCCGGGAGGGGCAGCAGCTGCCCGTTCTTGAGCTCGTAGCGTCTGCGGGCGATCTCGAGGCCGCCGCCCGAGATCCCGGCGACGAGGACCTCGGGCGAGTCAAAGCGGGTCCAGGCGCCGTCGTCGAGGTTCTCGCTGGCCACGACCAGGAGTTCCCCTCGCCTGGAAAAGCTCATGATCTGCCAGGGCTGGGACTTGTTGAAGATGCCGTGGACGGCGGCGCCGGCGCGCGCGGCGTGGCAGAATGCGAAGAGGCGCCGGCCGTCGCTGGCCAGCGCGTTGAGGCTGGTGTAGGGCGTGGGTTTTCCCGGATGCGCGGCCGCGCAGCGGCGCCAGAGCGCCCAATCCTCGCGCACGCATTCCTCGAAGGCGCGCGCGCCGTCGCCGTGGCGGCGCAGGAACTTCAGGAACTGCCAGAAGTAGACCTCGCTGTCGTTGAGGGCGCGAATCTCTTTCTTGAGCGGGCCCAGCTCCGAAGCCACCTCGTCGGGAATCTCCAGGGTGCCGTTGTGGGCGAACACCCAGGTCCCGTCCGTGTAAGGCTGCGTGTTGTCCATGCTGATGAGTCGCGCCGCGTCGATCCCTCGGGGGTTGGACGCCGCCCGCAGGTGACCGATGACGGCGGTGGAGGCGGCTTGGGCCGCGGCCGTGAAAGCGGCCGCCTCCTGGAACGCCGGCCTTGGGCTTTTGGACACCGCCGCGCCGCCGTTGTTCCCGAAGACGCCGATGCCCCAGCCGTCCTTCTGCAGGTTTCCCGGGTCGGAGTCGCTTTGCTTAAGCAGCGAGAAGCGAGAGTCGACGAGGAGATCCTTGGCGCTCAGGGGCCGGGGGCTGAGCTGGGCGTAGAGACGGCACATAGACGAATTTAAACAAATGGAGTCCGAAACCTTCAAGGACGAGCCCGGCCTTGCGGCCGGCGGCTTGGCCGCCTATACTTACGGCGATGCCGCCTTTGCAGGGGTTCCTGCCGCCGTCGCAAGTCGCCGCCGACATCGAGCTGCGCCCGGCGCGCTTCGGCGACCGCTTCATCGCCTACGTCGTGGACGCCGCGCCTTTTCTGGCGGGTTTTGCCCTGACCGGCTTGGCCGCCGCGAGGGGCCGCCTCCCCCTGGGCGCGTTGAGCCGAGGGCAGGTCTTGCTCGGTTGGAGCGCGCTGTGTCTCGTCTATCAGTTCCTGGGCAACGCGGCCGGCGGCTCCATTGGCAAGAGGCTCATGGGCCTGCGCGTGGTGCGCCGCGACGGCCTGCCGCCGGGGGGCGCCGCGGCGCTCGCGCGCACGCTGGGCTACGCGCTGTCGACGCCGCTTTGCAATGCCGGCTTCCTCGTCGCCCTGGCTCATCCCGAAGGCCGCGCGCTCGACGACCTCCTGGCGGGAACGCTGGTCGTCGAGGCCCGGCCGAAGGCCGAGTCCGAGTCCGGGCTCCTCTTCTTTTGCGCCCTGATCGTCCTCGTGGGCCTTTTCGGGATGGC
>DAIDHI010000103.1 GCA_027452025.1 Elusimicrobiota bacterium
GACTGCGGCACGGCAGGCGTCTCTGACGTTGTGACTTCCATGGCGACCTCCATTCTATCACGGCCCACGGAAGGGCAACGCCGCTTCAACTGTCAGTTAATTCAACGGCAAAAGTCTCCAATTTAAGCTGGTCCTGAACACGCCACCTTCTGACGCGCCTCCGCCGCCAGTGCAGCTGATCACGGACCCGAAGCTTGTTGAGCCACCGGAGTTGCCAGTGCTGCATGTCCCGCCTGGAGCCGCTCCGCCGGGTCCAATCACGACAGAGTAGGACGCTGCTGGATTCGTGATTATTATAGCGGCGTATCCGCCCCCTCCGCCAGCAGCTCCGTTATTGGACGTGCAACCATTGCTTCCGGAGCCTCCGCCGCTCCAGCACTGAACGTAGATTCGAGTAACGCCTGTAGGGGTGACCCAGGTCTGACTCGTGGTGATCCACGCGAACGATGAAAAACCTCCGATGGGGCCCTGCGGGCCTGATGCGCCAGCGGGCCCTGTCACACCAGCGCTTCCGGTTGCTCCAGTCATTCCCTTCGCGCCTTGGGCGCCAGTTGCGCCAGTGGAGCCTTGGACACCTGAGGTCCCCGTTATGCCCACGGCTCCCGTAACGCCTTGGGGGCCGGCCATGCCGGTGTTTCCCGTCACTCCTTGAGCGCCGGTTGCTCCTGTGTCGCCAGCCGCGCCTGTTGCACCCTGAACTCCAGCGGCGCCATTTGCGCCGGTAAAACCAGTGGCGCCTTTAGCACCGGTCGCACCAGTTTCGCCCATAACGCCCTGAACGCCAGAAATGCCGGTGGCGCCGCTCACGCCGATGGGTCCCGCCGGGCCGCCTGATCCAGTAGCACCGATGGCTCCAGCCGCTCCCGTCAAGCCCAGGGGCCCGGTGGCCCCTTGAAGACCGGCGGCCCCGGTACCTCCCGCAGGGCCGGTTGCTCCGGTCTCGCCGGCGGCGCCGTTGATCCCCCGCGCCCCGGTCGGCCCCGTGGCGCCCGCCTCCCCGAGCGGCGTCCAGGCCCCGGCGGCACTTGTATAGAGGACGAGCTCTCCAAGGTCCGAACGGTAGGCCACGAGGCCGTCGGAACCAGGCAGATTCGAGGACTGCCCGGCAAAGCTCAGCGTCGTTATGGCCAGGCCGTAACTGGCCGTCGCGCCGGGGCCAAGCTCATCGGCGGTCAGGGCGTGGAGGGCAAAGCCCGAGGCGACGATGCGCTCCCTCGGAAGCAGCGTCTCGCAGGGCGCCGAGCAGGACGAGGATGGGATGGTGCTGCCGGCCGTGTGCGGCTGCACGGACAACTCGAGGTAGAGGGTTGCATTCGAGAAGATCAAGCTCGGCAGCGCTCGGTAGGCGCCTATTTGGACCGTATAGATCCCGTTGGCTACGGCGACGCCTTGACTGGCGTTGCTGCTGTCCCATTCTTCGTCATACAGGGACGTCGCGCAGTTCGCATCGGCGCAGATCCGAAAGCGCATGTCATAGGTCCCGGTGAGCGGGTTGCCGGAAGCGTCGGCGAGCTTACCTTGATAGCTGAGGAGCTGGGGAACCGCCGCTCGGAGCGTGGAGGCGGCAATGAGGCCGCCGAGCGAAAGCCCGACGGCCCGTCCCAACGCCTGGCGCGGTGCTGGTAAGCGCACGGATCCCCTGGTTTCCCGGCGTGCAGCTTCTTATAACTGTCATATGAATATGTAATATTTATGACAGATGGCAAGAGTGTTGCCGTCTTGGCTCAAGGAAGCGGGTTCTTTTTAGTGGTAGAACCGGCGGATCGTCTCCGCCACGTAGCCAAGCTCGGCCTTCGTCAGGCCGGGATAGACGGGCAGGCTGAGGATGCGCCGGGCCTGCCGCTCGGCCACCGGGAAGGCGCCGGGCGCGTAGCCCAAGGGTTTCGCCGCGTCCTGGGCGTGGATCGGCCGCGGATAATGGATGGCCGTGTCCACGCCGTTTTCTGCCAGGAAGGCCTTGAGCTCGTCGCGGCGCTCGGCCTGGATGATGAAGGTGTGGTAGACGGCCTTTTCGCCGGGGCCGTCCTTGGGAACGACCACGCCGGGGATGCCGGCCAGAGCCGTCTGATAGAAGGCCGCGTTCGCGCGCCGCGCGCGCGTCCACTCCTCGAGATGCTTGAGCTTGACGAGCAGCATCGCCGCCTGCACGGTGTCGAGGCGTGAATTGCCGCTCCAGACCACGCAGTTCTCGCGCGTCTGCAGGCCCAGGTTGCGCATGAGCTTGACCTGCTCGTAGAGCTTCGCATCGTCGGTGACGACGGCGCCGCCGTCGCCGCAGGCGTTGAGCGTCTTTAAAGGGTGCAGGCTCAAGCAGCCCGCCGCGCCGAAGGAGCCCACGCGCTTGCCGCGGTACTCGGCCCGGATGGCCTGCGCGCAGTCCTCGACGATCGGCACGCTCCGCCGCCGGCAGATCTCGAGGATCGGCCCCATGTCGGCCGGCCGGCCGGTCAGATGCACGGGGATGACGGCCTTCGTCCTCGGGGTGAGGGCCCGGTCGAGCAGGATCGGGTCCATGTTGTAGTCGTCGCGCACGTCGACGAGCACGGGCTTGGCGCCCAGGACGGCGGCGCAGCTGGCGCTGGCCACGAAAGAATTGGCCGCCGTGATCACCTCGTCGCCGGGGCCCACGCCCAAAGCGCGCAAAGAGAGGATCAAGGCGTCGGTGCCGGAGTTGAGCCCCACGGCGTATTTGACGCCGCAGAGCTTGGCCAGGGCCTTTTCGAAGGCCTCCACCTGGGGGCCGAGGATGAGCTGGCCCGAGTCCAGCACCCCGCCGACGGCCTTGAGCAGCTCGGCCTTGAGCGGACGGTGCTGGCCGGCGATGTCGACGTAGGCGACCTTCATCGCCTTGGGCGCGCGCGCCTTAGCGATAGAACTCATGGATGGAGGAGATCATGTGCTCGAGCTCCGCGTCGGTCAGGTGCTGATGGACGGGCAGCGTGATCGTGTCGGTGCCCTGGCGCTCGGCGTTGGGAAAATCGCCTTTCTTGTAGCCCAGGTACCTGCTCGCCGGCTGCAGGTGCAGCGGGATCGGGTAGTGCACCTTGGCCTCGATGCCGCGACCTACGAGGAACTTCAGCAGCTTGTCGCGGTCCTTGGCGAAGAACTGGTAGAGGTGGTAGACGTGCGTCTCGTTCGCGTCTCTCGGCGGCAGCGTCACGCCCTTGATCTTGGAAAGGGCCAAGTCGAGGCGCTTGGCGTTGGCGATGCGGGTCTTGGTGATCCACTCCACGTCCTTGATCAGGTGGTTGCCGACGACGGCCTGCAGGGAATCCAGGCGGCTGTTGTAGGCGTAGAAGGCGTATTCGTCGCGCGAGGACATGCCGTGGTTGCGAAGCAGGCGCAGCTTGTCGCGCATCTGCTCCGAGTTCGTCGTCACCACGCCGCCGTCGCCCCAGACGTTGAGGTTCTTGAGCGGATGCAGCGAGAAGCCGCCCAAGAGGCCGATCGTGCCCGTGCGCTTGCCGCCGACGGCCGAGCCGATGGCCTGGCAGGCGTCCTCGATGACCTTCAGGCGGTGCTGCTCGGCGATCTTCATGATCTTGGGCATGTCGGCCGGCTGGCCGGCCCAGTGCACGGGCATGATGGCCCGGGTCTTGCTCGTGACCGCCTTCTCGATCTTGGCCGGATCGATGACGCCTTTGGCGTTGGAGTCGACGAACACGATGCGCGCGCCGGCCGTTTCGATGGCGCCCGCCGTGGCCACGAAGGTGTTGGCGGCCGTGATCACCTCGTCGCCGGGGCGGATGCCGGCGGCCTTGAGCGCGAGAAAGAGGGCGTCCGTGCCCGAGCCCACGCCTACGGCGTATTTGGCGCCGATCAGCTTCGCGAAGCTCTCCTCGAACTGCTGCATGGGCTTGCCGAGGGTGAAGTCGCCCGACTTGACCAGGGCGCGGATGTCCTCGAGGATTTCGTCGATCTCGGCGAACTGCCGGGAGAGATAGGAGTAAGGGACGTTCATGGGCTTGTCCGCCGTTTTCATGCCGATAACCTCTCGAACCACGTTTTCGTCGCGTCCGCGATCTTCTCCGGAGTCCAAATCGGGGCGGCCTTCCAGTCGTCTATGTGCGCGAGCATGTTCTTGACGCCTTGCTCGAAGCTGACCTTGGCCTTCCAGCCGAGAAGCCGCTGGATCTTGGAGACGTCGGCGAAGGTGCAGTCCGGTTCGCCGGGGCGCTTGGGGATGTGTTCGACCGGGCCGCCGAGCAGCTCCACGAGCCGGTTGACGCTGTGGGTGTTGCCCGAGCCCACGTTCAGGACCTCGCCGGAGAGCTGCGACTTGGCGGCCGTGACGACGGCGTCGGCCACGTCGGTGACGTAGGTGAAGTCCCGGGTCTGCCGGCCGTCGCCGACGACGGTGAAAGGCTTGCCGTTGATCTTTTGTGCGAGGAAGACTCCGAAGACGGCGCCGTAGGTGCCGGAGGTGCGGGCGCGCGGGCCGTAGACGTTGAAAAAGCGCGTGGAGACGACGCTCAGGCCGTAGACCTTGCCCCAGTGCAGCACCAGCTGCTCGCCCAGATACTTGGTCAGCGCGTAGGGGTATTCGGGAGAAATGGGAGCGGTCTCGGGTGTCGGGACCTGCTTGGCGATGCCGTAGCAGGAGGACGAGGCCGCGTAGACCAGCCGGCGGGCCTTGGCCGCGCGGGCGGCTTCGAGCACGCTCTCCGTGCCGACGACGTTGGCGTGGAAATAGTCCGTGGGCCGCTCGATCGAGGGCACGATGTCGGCCAGGGCGGCCAGGTGGAAGACCCAGTCGGCGCCGGAAAAATGCGGCGCGATCTTCTTGTGGTCGGCGATGTCGGCTTCGACGACGGAGAGCCTGCCGTCCGCCTTGAGGTGCGCGAGGTTCTGCGGCCGCCCCGTCGAGTAGTTGTCGATCGCGACGACCTCGAGGCCGTCTTTGAGCAGGCGCTCGACGACGTGGCTGCCGATGAAGCCCGCGCCGCCGGTAACGATGGCTTTCATCGGATTACTATATCCTTTTTTGGCCTTGAATTTCCCGAACCATGGCTGCTACCCTTTAGCGATGAGGATGAAGGTCGTCGGAAAGCGGAAAATGCCGCCGATCACGTACCTTGCGTCGGCCAAACAGCTCATCGCTGGGGCGGAGTTCAACGAAACCTGCCAAAAGTTGTCTCCGCGAAAGCTCACCGGAGTCCCGAAGGGGATTCACCGCTTCCGCAGCCACGAGGACGCGGATCGCTACGACTTCGAATGCGTGACCAGGCACATGGCCGCGATCGTGGCGGGCCGCCATGGCTGAGTTCAGCCGGCCGGCGACGCTCGACGATCTCAAGCGGCTTCTGCACGCTCTCAACGATCAAAAAGCCGATTACCTGCTCATCGGCGGCTTCGCGCTGATGGCTCACGGCTACGCCCGGGCGACCGTCGACATCGACTTGCTCGTGCCCTTGGGCCGGAAATCGGGCGCGAAGATCAAGCAAGCGCTCCTGATGCTTCCCGAGAAGGCCGCGGCGGAGATCGATCCGGCTTGGTTCGAGGAGCCCGATGTGATACGGGTGGCCGACGAGTTTATCGTCGACGTGATGTTCAACGCCGCGGGCAACACTTACGACGATCTGAAGCAATACGCCGAGACGATCGACCTCGACGGTATTCCCGTCCGGACGGTCAACCTCGAGGGGCTCCTGCTGACCAAGCGCACGGTCCGCGAGAAGGACAAGGCGGACCGTCTGGTCATAGCGGAGGCGCTCGCCAGGGCCGGCAAGCGCGCAGGCTAGAGCCGCGCGGCTTTCGAGAGGATCGCCGCCACGAACGGGTCGCGCGCGGCCGCCGCTTCGCTCTTGATCAGGATGTCGATCTTCTGCTCCCCGAGGGCGTCTTTGAGCTGCGCGAGCATATCCAGCTTGTCCGCCAGCTTCAGCCGATCGGACACGATCAGCAGGTCGATGTCGCCTCCGCGCAGGCTGTCGTCGACGCGCGAGCCGAAGAGGTAGAGCTGTGCCCGCCTGTCCCGACGCTCGACGGCGTCTTTGACGACGGCGCGCTCGCGCTCCGTGAGCCTCATCGCGCCTTGAAGGCGAGGAGATGGTCGGAAAGCCGCAGCAGCTCCTTGTAGAGCTCTTTATAGTCCTCGGCCTCATACTCATGGGCGGCGACGTTGCGCAGCTCGCGGATGCGCCGCCAAGTCTCTTTATCGGAGATCCAGCCGTATTTCTCCCCGAGGTTCAGGGCGTCGATGACCGAGCCGCGGAAGGCGGGGTCTTTCTCGCGCGCCAGGAAGCGCAGGTATTTCGAGACGATCAGGTCGGAGTAGCGGGCGAAGCGGCTGGAAAAGCTCTCGAGAGTCTCGAGCTCCTCCTCGCCGAGCTCCGCGTCCAGGTCGATCTTGACGACCTTGGCGTGGCTGTAGGCGAGATGCTTCCTGGCCCCGGCCAGATCCTCCAGGATCTTTTGGCGCAGGTCGGCCGTCATGCCGCCGGGGCGGGCACGTCCTTCATCGTCTTGACGTTGAAGTACTTCGGGTCGTTGAGGCTGTCCGGGAGCTTGCCGGCCTTGAAGGCCTTGCACAGGTCGACGATGGCGTCCTCGACGGTGCGCTTGGGGACAAAGCCGAGCTTTTGGGAGATGAGCCGCGACGAGACGTGGTAGGAGCGCAGGTCGTTGGTCGGGCTGGTCACGATCTCGATGGGGGCCTTTTCCGGGAACTCCCGCTCGACGACCTTCTTGGCCATGTTCGCCAGCTCGGAGATCGAGTGGTTCTGGTAGCCGGCGTTGAAGACGCCGCCGTTGATCAGGTTTGCGGGCAGCTCCAGGAGCTTGACGTAGAGCTCGGCGATGTCGTCGATGTGGATGTTCGGCCGCTTTTGGCTGCCGCCAAAGACCGTGATCTGCCTCTTGTTGACGGCGAGGTTGGTCAGGATGTTGACCGACAGGTCCAGGCGCATGCGCGGCGAATAGCCGCAGACCGTGGCCGGGCGGATGACCACCGTCGTCCAGCCGTCGGCGTATCTCTTGAGCACGTCCTCGCACATGGCCTTGAACTTGCTGTAGTCGGTCAGGGGCTTGAGCGGATGCGTCTCGTCGACGTCGGAGGCCTCGCTGACGCCGTAGACGGAGCTCGACGAGGCGTAGATGAAGCGCTTGACGCCGGCCGCCTTGGCGGCCTTGACCATGGGCTCGAAGCAGTCGAAGTTGATGGACTTGCCGAGCTGAGGGTCGAGCTCGAAGCTGGGGTCGTTGGAGATGCAGGCCAGGTGAATGACGGCCTCGCAGCCCGCCACTTCCTTAATAAAGCGCTCGGTGTCGCGGATGTCGGCCCGGGCGGTCTTGCAGCGCGGGTTCTTGGGCAGGCCGCCTTCGCCGTAATACATGATGTCGTAGGCCACGACTTCGTGGCCCGCCGACAGGAGCTTGGGAACGAGGATGCAGCCGACATAGCCGGCCGCGCCGGTGACGAGGACTTTCATGGTTAAATTATGACGGACT
>DAIDHI010000104.1 GCA_027452025.1 Elusimicrobiota bacterium
TTCCCTCCTCCACGATCGCGTAGATGTCGACGATGTTGGGGTGATGGAGCGCGGCCACGGTCTTGGCCTCGGCCAGAAAGCGCTGGCGCTCGCGCGGGTCGCGCTTGAGCTCGTCGCGCATGCGCTTGACGGCCACGCGCCGCTCGAGCGAGACGTCGCGGCCCTCGTAGACCACGCCCATCCCGCCCTGGCCGATGCGCCGCAGCACCTGATATTGCCCGCGCAAAAGCCCCGGCGAGCCGTCCTCGGCCAGCGGAGAGACCCTCACCGTCTCGAAAGACGCCGGCGAAGACGCGCGGCGCGTCAGCTTGGAAAGAGCCGACTTGACCGGCTCGGCGAGCATCTGGACCAGGCCGACAGCGATGAGCAGGCCGCCGACGAGACTGAAGATCGCGACGAGACCCAGGCGCCTCGCCTTTTGGAGGGGCGAGGCCGGCGCCGCGTCTTCGGCCGGGGCGCCGTTGTCGGGAAGCAGGAAAGACAGGTCGGCATCGGCGGGCGCGCTGGCCGCCTTGGCGGCGATGGCCTCGAGCGCCGGGTTGAGCGCGGCGGCTTCGGACAGCGCGGCGTTGGCGGCGTCGCGGTCCTTGAGGCCGAAATAGGACAGGCCCCGGTTGTAATAGGCGTAGGAATCCTTCGGATCGAGCTCCAGCGCCGCCTCCGAGGCCGCCAGCGCGTCGCGATAGCGCCCCATTCGGTTGAGCGCCTCCGCTTTGGCGTCGAGAAGAGCCGTGTTCTTGGGAGCGACGGCGAGGCCGGCGACGGCGTCACGCAAAGCCCCCTGATAGTCGCCCATCTTCAGGCGAGCGATCGCGCTGTAATAGTAGGGCTTCGGCTGGCCGGGAGAGGCCTTGATCGCTTCTTGGGCGCTCGCCAAGGCGGCCTGGTAGTCGCGCAGCTGCAGCTGGGCCGCGATGTCGGTCGCCGATGGCCCCGCCGCGCCGGGCGCGCCGAGCGCGGAGGCGGCCTGTCCCCGCGCCGCCGCTGCCTCGGACAAGCCGGCGCCCGGGCCCGCGCTCGCGGCCGCGCTTGCGCCCGCGGCGCCGGCTCCAGCTGCGACGGCCCCCGCTTCGCCCTCCGAGCCGAGATCCCTGCCGTGGGACAAGCCGTAAATGGCCTTCGCCATTTTATCGTTGGGATCGATGCTGAGCGCATTCTGGGCGTCCTGGGCGGCGGCGTTGAAGTTCTTGAGGGAAAAATTGGCCTGGCCTCGTAGGTCCAGGGCCTTCGCGTTGGACGGATCGAACGCGAGCGCGGCATCCGCTTCTTGGCGAGCCTGCCACGGGTCGTTCGCGTTGAGCGCCTGGACGCCCTGTCCGATTTCCGTCGTCGCCGGGCTAAACGCCTGGGGCCAGGATGCCGGCGAGCTCCCCGGCGACCCCACTTTTTGCCCTTCCAGCTTCGCCATCACCTGCTGCGAGGCTTGGATGAGGCCCGCCTGGCGGTCGCCGTGCTGGACGTCCGTCCTGAAGTCGGCCCGAAGGCTCTCGATGGCGGCTCGCGAGGTCTGGATGGCTGAATCCCGCTGCGGCCCCGGGGGCATGCTCAGCGCCGTCATTTCCTGGCTGTAGGCCCGGACATAGTTTTGGACGTCTCCGCCCCAATCCTTCAGGTCCGAGGCGGCCAGAGGGACCCGCCCCTGATGCGCCGAAATAAAGGACTGCTGGTTCGACTCATAAGTGGCGCCGATCATCTGCAGAATCTCGCTCGGGCGGTGGGGCAGGCCCAGCCCTTCTGCGTCGGCTTTCCTCTCCAGATCCGAAATTTGGGCGTCGAACTCCTCTTTCGTAAGGCATTGGTTTCCGCAGTTCATATCGGCCTTGAGCGTCATGGACCCTGAGGCCGCGGCAGAGACGGCGGGAAGCAAGATGAAAGCCAGAAGCGCCAGCTTCGACGTCATCGCTCCAGTGTAGGGGCCGGCCGCCGGTTTGTCAAGGAAACGGCGGGGCTTTTACCGTTGCTTTACCGGCCCGAGGCCGCCCGGGCCGCCGCCACGCCCTCGACGGCGGCCAGCAGCTCCGCGGCCGTCCGGTAGCGCACGCCGGCCTCGGGGACGAAAGCCTTGGCGAAGACGCGGTCGAGGCCCGCGGGCAGGCTCGGCACCCGGTGGGAAGGCGGCACATGCTTGCCGTTTATTTTATTAAGGAGCATCCCCGCGCCGACTCCTTCAAAGGGAAGGCCGCCCGTCAGCATCTCGTAGAAGCACACCGCCAGCGAAAAGACGTCCGACTCCGGGCGCACCGTGCCCTGCTCCTGCTCCGGCGCCATATAGGGCGGCGTGCCGACGACGGTGTTGGTGTAGGCGGTGCGCGTGAGGGCCTCCTGCGCCTGGCGCGCCACGCCGAAATCCATGACCTTGACCTGTCCCTGCGCCGTCAGCATCAGGTTCGAGTTCTTAAGGTCGCGATGGATCACCTTCTTGCCGTGGGCGTAGTCGACGGCGGCGGCCGCGCCGCGCAACACCCTCAGAGCCTCGTCGAAGGAGAACGGCCCCTTATCCTTGAGCCGCTGGGCGATCGTCTGCCCGTCGACGAACTCGAAGACGAGGTAGACCTCGGGGCCCTCCTCGACGATCGAGTAGATGTCGACGATGTTGGGGTGATGGAGAGCCGCCACGGTGCGCGCCTCGGCGACGAAGTGCTGGCGCTCGATCGGATCGCAGCGGATCTCGTCGCGCATGCGCTTGATGGCCACGCGCCGGCCAAGCGAGCGGTCGGTGGCCTCGTAGACCACGCCCATGCCTCCGGAGC
The DNA here is from genome assembly GCA_027452025.1 of Elusimicrobiota bacterium. Taxonomy (GTDB): domain Bacteria; phylum Elusimicrobiota; class Elusimicrobia; order UBA1565; family UBA9628; genus DAIDHI01. Next base: position 2,751 of record DAIDHI010000104.1, read on the forward strand.
CGATGGGGCGGGCCAGCGCGAACTGGCCCCAAAATCCGTCTCCCGAGGCGGGCGGGGCCTGCTGCGCCGGCGGGGCCGCGGGCGACGCCGACGAGCCGAGAGCGCGCCGCACCGTGGCCTGCACGCGCTTGCGCCAGGATTCCGAGAAGATATTGAGGAACCCGAGCGCGAACAGGAGCCCGCCGCTGGCCGTAAACAGCACTAGGCGCGCGAAGCGCGCGGGCCGGGACTGCGCGGGGCCGGCCGCGGAGCCCGCGTCTCCGGCGGCGGGCTGGTCGAAGACGAGCAGCAGGTCGGACTTGTCGGGCACGGCCAGGGCCCGCTCGAGCTGGGGCCGGAAGCGCGCGTCCATGGCGGCGGCCTGCTTGAGCGAATCGAGGGAGCCGTCGGCGTCGCCGAGACCCGCCAGCGCGAAGGCGCGGTTGTAATAGGCCACGCTGTTGGGGTCGTGCTCCAGGCTGTAATTGGCGTCGGCCAGCGCCTCCTGGAAACGGCCCTGCTTAGCGAGGGCCCAGGACCGCGTTTGCAGCGCGACGGAATTGCCGGGCGCCAGCCCCAAGGCCACGCTCGCGTCGCTGACGGACGCCGGGAAAAGGCCCAGCCGGTTCTCGGCGATGGCGCGGTAAGCCCAGCCATCGGTATTCCTCGCGTCCAAACCGATCGCTTGCGTGGCCAACTGGCGCGCCCCGGTGTTATCGTCGATCTGCAGACGGCTGCGAGCCGAATCCGAGAAGGCGATCGACTGCTGCCGGAGACCGGGCGGCGCGGCCGCCTCGCTGTTGATCTGAGCGGCGATCTGTTCCGGAGTCTGCGAAGGCCCGGCCGCGCCGCCCCCGGCGCCGTCCGCAGACGCTGCCGCGCCGGCTCCCGGACTCGGGCCGAAATTGCCCACGGCCGAGAGAACGGAGGGAAGATTCACTCGCGATATCCGGTCCTTCGACATCTCGTAGACGAGGAGCGCGTCCTTGTCTCCCGGATCCATGCGATGCGCCAGCCGCGCCGCCTGAGCGGCCAGCTGGTAGTCGCCCGCGAAATAGGCCGAACGGCCGTAGCCCCGCAGCGTATCTTCATCGGCGACGCCCAGCTGGATAGCCCGTCCATAGCTGCCGACGGCGCCCGGAAAATCCCGCGACCAATACTGATCCTGGCCGAGGCTCGCCCAGGCCTGCCCGTCGTTGGGATTGCGCTTGGTCTCAAAAGCGTCGAGATTCTCGCGGAAAGCGACGACGGCCGGCGGCGGGCCGTAGGTGGCGGGAATCGCGCCGGCGGGCGTCGGAGCCGAGGGTCCGTGATCCTGGAACTCGGGGGCGGCCAGGGCGTGTCCGTAGTAGGCGAGATAGGCCTCGATCTTCGGCTCATCCCCGGGCCTGGCGTGGAAGACGCCGATCGCTTCTTCGACGGGCTTTCTTTGCATCAGCAGCGAAACGGCTTCCTGGGCGTGGAGCGCGTAATCGGCGTTCCACGTCCGCTCGTCGATGCCGGACCTCTCGCGGGCGCCGCGGTCGATGGCGTCGAGGTCCGCCGCGGGATGCCGCGTCTGCGCCGAAGCCGGCGTTCGCGCGAGGGCTCCGAGCAGCGCCAGCGCCGCAGGCAGGATCACGCGGCTAGTGTAATGGGAGACCCTTGAACTGTCAAGATTGGGCTGTTATACTCGCGACGAGAGGTGCTCCCGATGAGAAACCGCTGGCTCTTTCTCCTCGCTCTATTGACGGCGGCCCCTGCCGGCGCCGCCGTCGACGCCCAATTCCTCGCCGGCCAATGCGGACTCACTCAAGAGGAGATCGCCCTCATCGGCCGGCTGCCGCAGGCCGGACAGGACAAGCTCCAGCAGGCGAGCGCCGCCAAGTCCTGCGACGAGCCCAAACGCTTCCACGACACGAGGGCTTACGCGGCCCAATACAAGAACGGCACGCCGAAGGACGTCGTGCCCGCGCCCGCCGACTTTCGCTCCATCTACCTGCTGGACGGGGAGCTCAAAGAGATTCACGAGGCCAACCAGAGCATCCTCGCGAGGATCTGGGGCGCCCTCACCGGGCGCGGGGCCTAGCCGCGAGCCGCGCCGCCAGCAAGAGGGCCTCGATCGTCCCGGAAGCGTCCACGCGGCCCGCCTTGGCCGCGTCGAAGGCCGTGCCGTGGGCCGGAGACGTGCGCACGACGGGCAGGCCCACCGTCCAGTTGACCCCCGACAGTCCCGCCGCCACCTTGAGCGGGATGAGCGCCTGGTCATGGTAGAGGCAGACCAAGCCGTCGAAGGCGCCTTGCCGGTGCAGCCGCCAGGCCGAATCCGCCGGAAGCGGGCCCTCCAGGCGCAGCCCGGCGCGCCGGGCCTGGGAAACGGCGGGCGTGAGCACCCGCTTCTCTTCGCTGCCGAGAAGTCCGCCCTCGCCGCCGTGCGGATTGAGCGCGCAAAGCCCAAGCGCGGGCCGCGCGACGCCTAGGCGGCGCAAGCCTGCCCAAAGGGCCCGCGCGGCCGATACGACCTCCCGGACGTTCAAGCGCAGCGCCGCCCGCGCCAGCGGCACGTGCCTGGTGGCCAGAACGCACCAGATTCCCTCCTTGGGCGAGGCGATGATCATCTCGGCCCGCGGCGAATCGAAGAAATCGCGCAGGAATTCGGTGTGGGCCGGATAAGGCACGCCCGCCATGGCCCAGGCCGTCTTAGAGATGGGCTCGGTGACGAGGCCGTCGACGAGGCCTCGGGCCGCCAAGCGGCAGGCGGCGTGGAGCGCGGCAAACGACAGGCGGCCGGAGACGGCTCCGGGACGGCCCAACTCGGGCGGCGTCAGCCCCAGGCGCGTGTCGAGCAGCGGCGCCAAGCCCGGGCGCCAGCCGGCGCGGCGCCAGCACGAGGCTTCGCCGACGAGCGCGACCTCGCAGGCGGCCGTCACGGCCGGAGCGCGGACGGCGGCGAGGGCGGCTCGCGGGCCGACGCCGGCCGGATCGCCGAGCGTCAGCGCGAGACGGGGCCGCGGCACGGCCTACTCGATGGCGCTGAGGTTCTTCGAGATGACGGCCTGCGCCTTGAGCTGCTTGACGTAGGACTCCAGCTGGTGCTGGAACTTGATGTTGAGCAGATACTTGCCCAAGTCGTCCCGGAACTTGTCGTATTCCGGATCCTCGGCGGCCCGCTTCTCGGTGACGCGAACGATGTTGTAGCCGATCTCCGTCGTGATCGGCTCGCTGATGTCGCCGACCGGCAGCGCGAAGACGGCCTTCTCGAAGTCAGGCGGGGAGACGCCGCGCACGACCCAGCCGATATCTCCGCCGTTGGGCGCGCTGATAGGATCTTCCGAAACCTTCTTCGCCAGCTCGGAGAAATCCGCGCCGGCCAACAGCTTCTTGCGCACGTCCATCGCGGCGTCGTAGGCGCGCTTCTTCTCGTTGGGCGAGGCGTTGGGCGAGATCTTGATCAGGATGCGCTGGACCCTCACGCCCTCGGACGTCATCGCCTTGATCTGGCCGGCGATCTGCTGGAAGGCCATGGCCTCGTCCGGATTCATGCCCGCCGGAGCCTGCGTGCTGCCGCTGGCGATGTAGGCCTTGATCTTGTCGAAGTAGGCGTGGATTTCCTTGTCGGTCGGCGGCGGGACGCGCGGCCGCACCTCCTGATCGATGAGCTTGCGGGCCATGATCTGCTTGGCCAGGCGGTGACGGAACTGGTCGTAGGTCAGTCCGTCGCTGTGCAGCTGCTTTTCGAAGGCGGCCTGGGCCTGCTCCTCGGTCAGCTCGTTGCCGTTGTCATCCTTGGTGAACCGGGACTTGATCTCGGCGACGCCGGTGTCGATGTCGCGCTGCCGGATCTTGATGCCCAGCTTGACGCCCTGCTGGTAGAGCAGCTCCCGGTTGATCAGCTCGTCGAGGGTCGTGTCCTTGAGCTTCTTGACGTTGGCGGGATCGCGCAGGGCGTCGGGCTCGCTGTGCGCCCAATATTCCATCGAGGAGGAGAGCTCCTTTTGGTATTCGGACAGCATGATTGGCTTGCCGTTGACGACGGCCACGGTGTCCTCGATCGCCGCATGCGCGGCCGGGGCGAGAAGAGCCGCCGTCAAGACGACCACTGCCTTATTTAAACTGATCATCCACGACCTCCACGGGGTATTTATCCTGCACGCTCTGCAAATAGGCGTCCAGCTTCTGGCGCTCGATGACGCGCATGATGCGGTCCTTCGACTGGTTGAAATCGATGCGGTGCTCCCCGTCCTTCTTGATGACGTGGTAGCCGAACTTGCTCTTGATCGGGCCGCCGATCTCGCCGACGCGCATGCGGAAGACGATGTCCTGCAGGTCGGGGATGACCTCGCCGTAGATCGCCGGAGCCATCTTGCCCCCGCTCTCGGCCGTCGAGCCGTCCAGTGAGTGCTCCTTGGCCAGGACCGCGAAATTCGCCCCGGCGCGGGCTTTCTTGGCGATGGCTTCCGCCTCGCCGGGAGTGGCGACCAGGATGTTGCGCAGCTCCACCTCGGTCGGATGCTTGCGGAAATAGTCGCGGGCCTCGGCCTCCGTGGCCGAAACGATGCCTTTCCTGCGCAGATCGTCGAGCCACAGCTGGGTCAGGAGATAGTCCTTGCCTTCCTTCAGGCGCTGGGCCTCCTCGGAGCGCAGCCGCGCCAATTGGTCGCGGTATTGGGAGGACTTGCGGACGTCGGAGGCGCGGGCCGCGGCGAGAATCATCTTCTCGCGGATGAGGATGTCGAGGAATTGCCGGCGGCCGTCCGGCGTGATCACGTAGTTCTGGTAGCCCTCCGAGACCTCGGAAAGCTTGCGCTGGAACTCCGATTGCCTGATCGCCAGGGATCCGACCTTGGCGATGACGGGGTCTTGGGGCTTGCAGGCCGCAAAAAGGCCGGCCGCCGCGACGAGGGCGGTCAGGATTCTCACTGTCCGGATCGTATCATTTTTTCGCGCCGGCCCAGCAAGTCCAGAAAAAACCCTTCCAGCCAGTCCAGCGGCTCGCCATCGCCGACGGGGACGACCACCCCGTCCCCCTCCTTTTCGTGAAGGAACCGCAGGCTCTCCTTATACTTTTTGGTCCAGGCGGCCAGTTGCTCGGCCCCGACCGGAGCGTCGGAGGAAAAGCGGATCTCCATGAGCTTGCCGCGCTGAAGGACGGACCTTGCCCCGGCCCGGCGGGCCATGTCGCGCACCTTGAGGAGGCTGAATAAATTGGCGACGGGCTGGGGCGCCGGCCCGGACAGGTCCTCGAGCTCGCGCTGCAACGCCGCCCAGTCCTGCGCCCCGGCGCGCAGGATGCGCTTGTAGAAGTCCAGGCGCTCGAGCTCGCCGGGCAGGTAGCTCTCCGGTATGAAGGCCGGCGCCCGGATGTCGAGCTCGACCTCCTTTTGGTCCGGCGCGGCCTGCCCGCGCCGTCTGGCGATCTCGTCGGTGAGCAGCTGCGAATAGTAGTCGACGCCGACGGCGTTGATGAACCCGTGCTGGCGCGCGCCCAAAAGCTCTCCGGCCCCGCGGATCTCCAGGTCGCGCAGCGCGAGCTTGACGCCGGCGCCCAGCTGCGCGAACTCCTTGAGCGCCTCCAGGCGCTTGCGCGCCTCCTCGGACAGCGCCGTGAAATCGGCGTAGGCCTCGGGATAGAAGAAGTAGCAGAACGCGCGCTGGCGCTCGCGGCCGATGCGGCCCCGCAGCTGGTAGAGCTGGGCCAAGCCGAACTCGTGGGCGTCCTCGACGAGGAGCGTGTTGACCGCCGGGTTGTCCAGGCCGGACTCGATGATGGTCGAGGCGACGAGCACGTCGAACTCGCGGTTGAAGAAATCCCACATGCTCTTTTCGATCTGCGGCCCGCGCATCTGCCCGTGGACCATGCCGAAGCGCGCCTGCGGCACAAGCCGCTTGAGCCGGTCCAAGGCTTCGCCCAGGGAGCGCACGCGGTTATGGACGTAATAGACCTGCCCCCCGCGTCCCAGCTCCTCGCCGATCGCCTGGGCGACGACGTCCTCGTTCCAGGGCCCCACCTTGGTCGAGATCGGCTGCCGGCCCATCGGGGCGCTTTCGATGAGCGAGAGCCCGCGCAGGCCGGCCATGGCTTGGTTGAGCGTGCGGGGAATCGGCGTGGCGGAGAGCGCCAGCACGTCCACGTTGTGGCGCAGCTGCTTGAGGCGCTCCTTGTCCTTGACCCCGAAGCGATGCTCTTCGTCGATGACGGCCAGGCCCAAATCCTGGAACGCGACGTCTTTTTGCAGGAGGCGGCTGGTGCCGATGACGATCTCGAGCTTGCCGTCCTTGAGGCCGGCCAGGACGCGCTTTTGCTCGGCGGGAGTCTGGAAGCGCGTGAGGATGCCGATCTTGACCGGATAATCGGCGAAGCGAGCCGTGAAGGTCCGGTAGTGCTGGTCGGCCAGAATGGTGGTCGGCACGAGCACGACGGCCTGCTTGAACCCGGCCACGCACTTGAAGCAAGCCCGCATCGCCACCTCGGTCTTGCCAAAGCCCACGTCGCCGATCACCACGCGGTCCATCGGATGCGGGCTCATCATGTCGCCCAGCACGTCGGCGATGGCCCTGGCCTGGTCAGGGGTCTCGTCGAAAGGGAAGGCCTCGGCGAACTCGCGCTCCATGGGCGTCTGCGGCGGGAAGGCGTGCCCGAGCTGGGCGGCGCGCTTGGCCTGAAGCTTCAGCAGCTGCTCGGCGAGTTCCCGCACGCCCTCCTTGACCCCGCGCTTGACCTCCTCCCACTTGCGCGTATCGAGCGAGGACAGGCGCGGCCGCTTGCCCTCGGCGCCGGAGTATTTCTGCACCCTCGAGAACTCCGTCATCGGGATGTAGAGGGTGTCCGAGCCGCGGAATTCCAGCTGGAGGCAGTCCACGACGCCGTGGCCGGGGGATTCCACGGGCATAAGACCCCGGTAGCGGGACACGCCGTAGTCCTGGTGCACGACGTAGTCGCCTTGCCGAAGCTCCCGCCATTTGAGGCCGCCGCGTCCCTGCGCCGAGAAGTACTTCCAGCGCGCCGCGCTGCGGTAATGCCGTCCGAAGACCTCGGAGGTGGCGAGGACGGAGAGGCGCAGTCCGGGATGCTCGAAGCCCTCGCGCAGGGGTCCGATGAGGAACTGGCAGGCTCCGGCCGGCAGGCGCTCTTCCAGCAGTTCCTGCACGCGGCGGTCCTCGCCGCGGTTGAGGGAGAACAGCAGGACGCGCCAGCCTTCGGCCGCGCGCGCCTTCATCAAGGCCCAGGCCGCGGCGGGATCGCCCTTGGGCAGCGGCAGGCTCCGCGCCCCGAAGTCCGCGTCGCCGGCGGAAAGTTCGAGCAGGCGCGCGCCGCGGTAAAGGCGCGTCCCCGGGGGCAGCGCCGGCATCTCCACCCCTTCGGCGGCGACCCACACGGCGTCGGCCCCGACCCAGTCGGCGAGGCTTCCCGAGCCGCCTTCGACCGCCTCGTGAGCCGGCACGGCGACGGCCTCGGAGATCATGTCCTGCGTGGCCTGGGTGCCGGGATCGAAAGTCCGCAGGGAGGCCACCGTGTCCTCGTCGAAGAGGACGCGGACGGCGCGCGCGGGCTCGACCGCGAAGAAGTCGAGCACGGCGCCGCGCACGGCGAACTCCCCCGCCGACTCGACGAAATCGACGCGCTGATAGCCGGAGCGCGAAAGCCGCTCCGCCGCATCGTCGCGGCGCAGCCGCTGGTCCACTTTCAGCCGCAGCGTGTGCCCGGCGAAGGATTCCGGCGCCGGCAGCGGGCCGGCCAGAGCTTGCACGGAGGCGACCGCCAAGCGCGCGCCCTCGCGCAGGAGCTGCAGCGAGGCCAGCCGCCCCCTCTCCTCTTCGCCGAAAACGGCGCAAGCCTCGGCGGCGCCGTCGAAGACCGGCCCGAGGGCGGCGAAGGCGTCGGCCGCGTCTTCCAACTCCTCTTGAGAGCCCAGGACCAGCACGAGCCGGCCCGGGAGCTCGAGCGCCGGAAAGCCCGGCAGCGGGCGGCCGGAGAGCAGGCAGCGGGCCAGCATCGCCCAGGCCCCGGTGCCCGGCAGTCCGACGAGCCGGGGCTCCACGCTAGGGCCCTGCTTGGACGCGCCGGGCGAGGCCGGCGGCGAAGGAATCCCGCGCGGAAAGGTCCCGGCAGGCCGCCGAGGCGCGGATCGCGCCGGAGCCGTCCTGGCGCGCCCAGAAAACGGAGAGCTCGACCTGTCCGGCCGAAGGCGCCGCCAGCGCGGCCAGAGGCGTCGTGCAGCCGCCGCCGATCGCGGCGAGAAAGGCGCGCTCGAACTCCACCGCCAGCCGGGTCGGCCCGTCGTCGAGCCGGGCCGCGAGCTCCGCCGCGGCGCCCGCGCCCTCTCGGGTCTCGACGGCGAGCGCGCCCTGGCCGGGCGCGGGCAGCATCTCGGAAAACGGGATCGTCTCGGCCCAGGCTTCCACGCGTCCCAGCCGCTTGAGCCCGGCGGCGGCGAGCACCAACCCGTCGCATGCGCCCTCGGCGAGCTTGCGCAGGCGAGTGTCCACGTTGCCGCGCATCGGCACGATCTTCGCCCCGGGATGCCGGGCCAGAAGCTGGTATTGGCGGCGCAGCGACGACGTCCCGATCCGGGACCCCGCCGCAACGGCGCTCCAACGCACGCCGTCTTTGCCGATGAAGACGTCGCGCGCGTCCTCGCGCGCCGGGTAGGCCGCGATCGAGAGGCCGTCCATCAGGCGCGCCGGCAGGTCCTTGGCGCTGTGGACGGCGAAATCGATCTCCCGCCGCAGGAGCGCCTCCTCGATCTCCTTGACGAAAAGGCCCTTCGTGGACTGGGCGAGCGCGCTCGCCTGCTTGGGCGGCTGCAAGGCGAAGACGTCGCCCGAAGTCTTGATGACGACGGTCTCGACCTCGAGATCCGGGCGCAGGCGCTTCAT
>DAIDHI010000105.1 GCA_027452025.1 Elusimicrobiota bacterium
CTCTTAGTAGCTCGTCCAGACGCTGTTCTTGGTGTCGGTGTGCGTGCAGTTGACGAACACCGTGCCCAAGTTGGCATCCCCGGCGAGGTTATTGTAGGCCCACCCGCCCGCGTCGTCGCCCGAAGCTTCCAGGACGTCCACCGACGAGTCGACGTGGTAGTTCGGGGCCTTCGCCGCCGGAACGGCCGCCAGATACTTGCCGGCGACCGTCAGCGCCGACAGGTCGGCCGGATACTGGCCTTCCATGTCGCCGTAGTAGATGCTCAGCGCCGAGCGAATCGAGCCGAGATTGCCCTTTGAGGCGCCCTCGCTCGACTTGCGGATGAGGCTTGCGAACTTCGGGATGGCGATAGCCGCCAAGATACCAATGATAGCAACCACGATCATCAACTCGATGAGCGTGAAGCCCGAAGCGCCCAAGCTTCTCTTGCTTCCTTTCATGCTATACCCCCTTTTTTGCCGTTATGATGAATGAAGGGTAAATAAGTTTGATCGGCAAATAATAGCATAGCCCCGTCAACTGGTGAAGTATACACTCCCGTCATGGGAGTGTCAATAGGACCGGGTGTGACTTTGGTCCGAGGAAGGATCGCGATGGGTGGGCAAGGGGGGACTTGAACCCCCAAGGCCTTGCGGCCACACGGTCCTGAGCCGTGCGCGTCTGCCAGTTCCGCCACCTGCCCTAAAGGCTTGCCCACCGATCGCCGCCGGCCGACGCCGACGCCGCTTGCGCGGGAGGTCTCAAGGATATCAAATTTTGATAACCTCGGTCCATGCCGCAGAAGCCCAAGGACGAAAAGGTGGTGGTCGCCACCAACCGGAAGGCCCGCCACCACTACGAGATCCTCGACACCTACGAAGCGGGCCTGAGCCTGCTCGGGCCGGAGGTCAAGTCCTTGCGCCAGGCCCGGGCCTCGCTCGACGGCTGCTTCGGCCGGGAAGACAGCGGGCAGCTCTACCTGTTCAACTTCTACATCCCCCCTTATTCCTTCGCGACCGCCCAGCCGCCCGACCCCCGCCGCACCCGCAAGCTCCTGCTGCACCGCAAGGAGATCGCCAAGATCGCCGGCCGTCTTCAGACCAAGGGCCTGACGCTGGTGCCCCTCGAGATCTACTTCCGCCGGGGCTGGGCGAAGGTCGCGCTCGCGCTGGCGCGCGGGCGCAAGGGGCCCGACCAGCGCGACCAGCTCAAGAAGAAGGCCCTCGGCCGGGAAGCCGAGAAGTCGTTCCGCGGCTCCTACCGCGGCTAGAAGCGGATTCCCATGCCGGCTTCGCTGGCGCTCATGCCGTGCAGCAGCACGTACGCCACGTTGATGTAGGCGAAGGTCCAGGGCCGGTACTGCATCCCCGCCGTGAAGCGCGTGCCTACGGCCGTGGTCATGGTGCCGTCCACCGAGGGATCCGCCACCGAATCGCGCGCCGTGAGGGTCGTGCGGTCGATGCCGGCGCCGATGTAGGGCGTAAACACCTGAGTCCCCATCGAGCCGATCAGGTCGGCGCCGAAGTGGCTGGCCGAGAAGTCCTGCTCGGCGACGGAATTGGCGACGCCGCTGACCATGAGCTGGGGCGCCCACGGCTTGTCGTTGGTCTTGAGCAGCCCGTAGCGCAGGCCGCCCCCCGCGACCGTCAAGCCCTGATAGCTGATGCCGCGCACGAAGCCGTCGATGCCCCAAGGCAGGCCGATCTCGGCCTGGGCCCAGGGCAGGCCGAAGGAGTGCACGCCGTTGTCGCGCAGGATCGTGTCGTTTCGGTCGGGCTGAAATTGCATGACGCCGCGAGCGCCGACGTCCCAGCCCGACAAACCCAGCGGCCGCGCGCTGTGGAAGGTGGCCGAGCCGAGAATGCCGCCCAGGTCGCGGGCGAAGGGCTTGAGCGAGCCCTGCGTGGCGTACTGCCGGAAGCCCCCGTATTGGTCCGCGCGCGCCGGAACGGCCAAAGCGATCGCGGCGACGACCCACATCCATGACCTCATGAAAGCCTCCCGAAAGCCAGACGAAGACCCTGCAGCGTCAAATCCGGCGCGTGCGCCGTGCCAGCCGGCAGATCGCGCAAAAACAGCGAGGACAGCCCCCCGGTGGCGATGACGCGCGCGCGCCCCCGCTCTCCCATTTGACGAAGCTCCCGCACCGTGAGTGTCAGCACCTTTTCAATCATACCTACATATCCGAAATAAAGCCCGGCCTCGATGCATTCTACCGTCTCGCGTCCGATGACCCGCCGGGGGCGGCGCACGGCGACCAACGGCAGCTTGGCCGTCTTTTCCGCCAAAGCCTGCGCGGCCATGTTGGGGCCGGGCAGAATGGCGCCTCCCAGATAGTCGCCGGCGGCCGAGACGCAGTCGAAGGTCGTCGCCGTGCCGAAGTCGACGACGACCGCGGGAGCGCCATAGAGCTGCCGGGCGGCCAGGGCGTTGAGGATGCGGTCCGCCCCGACTTGGCCCGGATGGAGGACGCGCAGGCGCATGTCCAAGGGGCTTCTCGGGCCCACGAAGACGGCGCGGACCCCGAAGGAACGCGCCAAGCCCCGGCGAATAGGCGCGTCCAGACGGGGCACGACGCTGCCGACGACCGCCGCGCAAACCGCGAGGCCCCGGCGGCGGCTTTCCCGCCGCACGGCCGCGATCTCGAAGCCCTCCGTCTCGTGCCGCCATTGCGCCGCCAGCCGCCGGCCCTCGAACGCCGCCACCGTGACATTGGTGTTTCCGACGTCGAGGGCCAGCAGCATTGCGTTCGATTACCTCAGGGCCGCCGATAGTTCCTTGACCGCCGAGGCCGACTTCATGAGCTCGCCGCGCTCGTCGACCGAGAGGTTGAGCTGGATGATCTGCTCGATGCCGCGCTCGCCGAGCTTGACGGGCACGCCGACGAACACGCCGTCGATGCCGTACTCGCCTTCCAGATAAGCGGCCGCGGGGACGACCTTCTTCTTGTCCTTGAGGATCGCCTCCACCATCTCCGCCGCCGAGGCCGACGGCGCGTAGTAGGCCGAGCCCGTCTTGAGGAGCTTGACGATCTCGGCGCCGCCGTCGCGGGTGCGCTGGTTGATCGCCGCGATCTTTTCCTGGGGCAGGAGCTCGGTGATCGGGATGCCCGCCACCGTGGAGAAGCGCGGCAGCGGGACCATGGTGTCGCCGTGACCGCCCAGGACCATGGCGTGCACGTTCTCCATGGACACGTTGAGGGCGTCGGCGATGAAGCTGCGCATGCGCGCCGAATCGAGGACCCCCGCCATTCCGATGACGCGGTGCTTGGGGAACTTCGAGGTGCGCAGCGCCACCAAGCACATCGCGTCGAGCGGATTGGACACGACGATGATGACGCAGTTGGGCGAGTATTTGACCACCTGTTCGGTCACCGACTTGACGATGCCGGCGTTGGTGTTGAGCAGGTCGTCGCGGCTCATTCCGGGCTTGCGCGGAAGGCCGGCGGTGATCACGACGACGTCCGAGTTCGCCGTGGCCTCGTAGCTGGTGCTGCCGGTGACGCGGCCGTCGTAGCCGTAGAGCGGCGCCGACTCCGTGAGGTCGAGGGCCTTGCCGGCAGGCATGTCCCCCACCTGCGGGATATCGACGACGACGACGTCGCCGAGCTCCATCTCCGCCAGGCGCTGGACCAACGTGGCTCCCACGTTGCCGGCGCCCACGACTGTGATCTTCTTGCGCGACATGATGTTCATCCTCCTGAAGCGGGTGTTCCGCTCAACTGCCGTAATCGATCCTTGAGACTGGGCAACTCCACGAAACCGGGATCGAGGCGCTCGGCGGCCGCCAGGGCGAGGCCGGCCTGCTCGAGGCTGTCCTCCCCGGCGAGCTCGCGACGGCGCATCTCGGCCTGCGCGAGCAGGCGGTAAAGCTGCGCGTCCCGCGGCCGCAGCCGCAGCGCCGCCTCGGCCGCCGCAGCGGCGCGCTCCACCAGGGGCCCCCGCGCGCCCGCGGGGGCGGCGCCGGCGACGTCCCAAAGCAGGTCGCAGAGGTCCTTGACGTACTTCGGCTCGGACGGGCGCAGCGCCAGAGCGCCTTCGAAGCGCACCGCCGCCTCGCGGGGGCGGCCCTCGGCGCGCGCCAGTCGGCCCAGAAGATCGGCGCGGTCGGCGCGAACCCAGCCCCAGGCGGTCCAAGCGAAGGCCCCGGCGGCCAGAATGGCGAAGGCGCCCGGCCCGACAGCCCGGGGATGCTCGGAGGCCGGAACGGCCAAGAGCCGGCCCGCGAAGGCGCTGGCCAGCCACGCGGCCGCCAGCGGCGGCGGGTTGAACTTCGCGGTGAGCGCGGCGGCCAGCAGCGACGCTCCCAAGGCGGCGCCGCCGCCCGTCTCGTCGCAGCCGGCGGCGGCCAGGGCGCCGCCGGCCGCGCTGACGTTGAGCCAGGCATACGCGGCCAAGCCGGCCAAGCCCGTCGTCGCCAGAGCTTCCAGCGCGTCATCGTGGGCGCTGTCGGGATACTCCCGGGAAGCGCCGGGCTCCCCGGGGACCGTGGAGCGGGCGAAATCGACCCCGAAGGTGCCGACGCCCGAGCCGAGCCAGGGATGGGAGCGCCAACCGGTCCACGCCGCGTGCCAAGCGCGCGCCCTCAGGGCGTCGCTGGCGGCCCAAGTGCGCGGCGGGCGCGCCTTGAGCGCGAGCGCCCCGGCGGCCGCCAGCGCCGCCAGAGCGGCCCACCGCAGCCGGCGCCCGGCGCGCGGCCAAAACAGGACGGCGCAGGCCGCGGCCGCGCCGAGGCACGCTCCCCGCGAGCCGGTCAAGGCCAAAGCCGAGCCTCCGAGGACCAGCGAGAATCCAGCGACGACACGCCAGGCGCGCGAGCGCCGCCGGTCCAGGACGGCGTGCAGCGCCAAAGGCAGGACGATGGCCAGGTAGAAGCCGAGCGCGACCGGCGCCCCGAAAGTCGCTCCAGCGCGCCCTCCGATGAGCGCCGGCCTCCAGGCCAAGGGCCCAAAGCCCAGGGCCAGCGGCTGCAGGCCCGCGGCCTCCAGAACCGCCAGAAGCGAGACGGGCAGCATCCCCGCGACGGCCGCGCTGATGAGGCGATCGTCCCCGGCGGCGGCCTCGGCGACTCCAAGATAGAAAGCCGCCACGCAGCCGCAGAGCCCGGCCGCGCTGAAAAGAGGCTGCAGCCTTCCTCCGATCAGGCTCAACCGCGGCTCCAGGGACAAGGCCGCCGAAAGGAAAACGACGGCGGCGAAAGCGGCCAGCGCCGCATCGCCCCGGGAGCGCAGGCGCAACAGCCGCCCTTCGCGCAGGAGCAGCGCCAAGCCGGCCGCCGAAGCCGCCGCCGCCGCGGCGAGCTTGGGCATCCCGAAGGCGTCGCGAAACCAGGGGCCGCAAAGCACCGGCACGACGGCGGCCGCGATGGGCAGGATAGGCGCGGGAACGGCGCTAGATCGGGATGTTCCCATGCTTCTTCTTGACCGTCTCCACTTTCTTGTGCTTGAGGAAGTGGAAGGCGCGGATCACCTTGGCCCGCGTTTCCGAAGCCGGGATTACCTCGTCGATGTAGCCGTGCTGGGCGGCTTGGTAGGGCGAGGAGAACTTCGCGGTATAGTCGTTGATCAATTCCTGGCGCTTGCGCGCCGGGTCGGCGGCCTTCTTGATGTCGCTCTTGAACAGGATGTCGACGGCGCCCTGCGGGCCCATCACGGCGATCTCGGCGCACGGCCAGGCGTAGTTGAGGTCGCCGCGGATGTGCTTGGAGCTCATGACGTCGTAGGCCCCGCCGTAGGCCTTGCGCAGCACGACGGTCACCTTGGGCACGGTGGCCTGGCAATACGCGTAAAGCAGCTTGGCGCCCCGGCGGATGATGCCGCCGTATTCCTGCTCCATCCCGGGCCAGTAGCCGGGGACGTCGACGAGCGTCAAGAGAGGGATGTTGAAGGAATCGCAAAAGCGCACGAAGCGAGCGGCCTTTTCGCTGGCGTCGATGTCGAGGGCTCCGGAAAGCACCATCGGATTGTTGGCGACGACGCCGACGGACTCGCCGTTGAGCCTCATGAACCCGACGACGATGTTTCGCGCGAAGGCCTTGTGCACCTCCAAGAACTGCGCCCCGTCGGCGATCTCCCAGATGACCTCATGCACGTTGTAGGACTTCTTGGCCTCCATCTCGGCGATCGCGTCGAGCTTGTCGCTCTTGCGCTGCGGATCGTCGGAGGGCATCGCCGCCGCGGGCTTTTCCCGGCAGTTTTGGGGAAGATACTCCACGAGCTCCCGGATCTGCCGGAAGCAGTCCTGCTCGCTGCCCGCCACGAAGTGGCAGACGCCGGACTTCGTGCTGTGGGTGCGGGCGCCGCCGAGCGACTCGAAATCGCAGCTCTCGCCCGTGGCCGACTTGATGACCTCCGGGCCCGTGATGAACATGTGGCTCGTGCCCTCGATCATGAAGACGAAGTCGGTGAGCGCCGGCGAGTAGACGGCCCCTCCCGCGCAAGGGCCGAGGATGGCGGAGATCTGCGGCACGAAGCCGGAGGCCCGGACGTTGCGCCAAAATATCTCGGCGTAGCCGCCCAAGGACTCCACGCCTTCCTGAATGCGCGCGCCGCCGGAGTCGCAAAGGCCGATGACGGGCACGCCGGCTTCGGTGGCCAGGTCCATGACCTTGCAGATCTTGTGCGCATGGGCCAGGCCGAGCGAGCCCCCCATGACGGTGAAATCCTGCGAATAGACGCAGACGGAGCGGCCGTTGATGCGGCCAAAGCCGGTGACCACGCCGTCGGCCGGGAGATAGCGCCGATCGAGGCCGAACTCGCGGGAGCGTTTCTCGACGAGGAGGTCGACCTCCTCGAAGCTGTCGTCGTCGAGCAGCAACTCGATGCGCTCCCGCGCGGAGAGCTTGCCGGCCGCGTGCTGGGCGGTCTCGCGCTCGGGGCCGCCGCCGGCCATGGCCTTCTGCTTGCGCTTGAGCAGCTCCTCGGTCTTGGGGGAGAAGATGCTCTTGGGCTGCGAAGGCTTGCGAGCCTCAGCCATGGCTCTCCACGAGCTCGACGAGCACGCCTTGGGCGCGCTTGGGATGCAGGAAGCAGACCCGGTGGCCGCGCGCGCCCGGCCGCGGGACGGCTTCGAGGGCCGGCAAGCCGTCTTGGGCGAGGCGCTTCATCCTGCCGCCGAGGTCTTGCACCGAAAAAGCCACATGATGGAGCCCCGGGCCCTTCGTCTTGAGGAACTTCGCGATGGCGCCCTCCGGCCCCGTCGGCTCGAGCAGTTCGAGCGCGGTCTCGCCGGCCTGGAGGAATGCCACCCGCACCTTCTGCGTCGGCACCTCTTCGCGGTGGACGGCCTCGAGGCCCAGGGCCTTTTTATAGAAGGGCAGCGCGCCCTCGATGCTCTCCACGGCGATGCCGATGTGGTCGACGGTCATTGAGGCGATTTTAGACTTTTTTGACGCCGTTTCCTAGGGCGGGAGGGTCCTCTTTTCGAGTTATTCGAACCTCCGAGAAGGGTTCTGGCATGCCAAAACCCTCGGCGAAGATGACCGATTCTCGAATGGAAGGCCGGTCCGCCAGCCTACGCTTCGACGCAGGCCAGCCGCGCCAGCTTCTTGCGGCCCCGCGCCGGCGCCTTGGCGGCGGGCTTGGCCGCGCCCTCGGGCTTGGGAAGCTTGACGCTGAAGCGCCGGGGCTCGGACTCGGCGACGACGCCGGAGGACGTCGTGGTCCGCGCCGTGACGCGATAGGAACCCTTGGAATAGCCCGACCAGTCGTGCCACCAGTAGCCGACGGCCGGGCGGCACGGCCGCCACTCGCCGCCGTCGATCGAAACCTCGACGCGGTCGGCATCGGGGCTGGCGGCGACGCGGAACGTATACTCGGAGGACACGACGACCTCTTTGTCTTGGGGAAAATCGACGACGGCGTAGGACGCGGGGACTGGGAGCGTCGGGGCGGCCGATTGCGGGGCCTCGGCCAGGGCGCTGCGGCTTCCGTGCTTTCTCATGCGAGAATTGTACTATTTTGCGAGGAGCCGCGCCCCCAGCGAAGCCGGATCCGTGCGGTGTTCGACGAGAGCCTCCAACTCGCGGATCCCGATCTTCTGAAGGGCGTCCTGATAGATGCGGCGCGAAAGATAAAGCGAGAGCTCCTCTCGGTGCTGCTCCATGAGCCGCCGGCGGCCCTCGCCGGCGCCCGCGAGGTAAGCCCAATGAGAGTCGAGGATTGCCGCCAGTTCCGCCACGCCCTCGCCCGTCGTCGCCGTCGTCGCCGTGACCGGGGTTTCCCAGGGCTTGGCCTCCTGGCCGGCCGCGCGGCCCAGGTTGAGCGCGGATCTGAGATCGCCGATCGCCTTGTCCTTGCCGGAAAGATCGGCCTTGTTGACGACGAACACGTCGCCGACCTCCATGACGCCGGCCTTCATGGCCTGAATCTCGTCGCCCATCTGCGGCGTGGTGACGTAGACCACCGTGTCCGCCACTTTGGCGATGACCACCTCGTCCTGTCCCGTGCCCACGGTCTCGACGATGATCTTGGCGCAGCCGAAAGCCTCTAAAACGTGGATGGCGCCGAAGATCGAGTGCGAGACTCCCCCCACCATCCCGCGCGTGGCGATGGACCGGATGAAGACCCCGGAATCCGTGGCATGCTCCTGGATGCGCAGGCGGTCGCCCAGGAAAGCGCCGCCCGAGATCGGGCTCGAGGGATCGACGGCAAGGACGCCGACCTTCAAGCCGGCCTTGCGAAATTGCGAGATCAGCCGTCCGGTCAGGGTGGACTTGCCCGCGCCGGGAGGGCCGCAGATGCCGATCTTCTGCGAGCGCCCGGAACTGGCGAAGAAGGAGCGGATGAGCGCGTCGGCGCCGGCCGCCTCGTCGATGATCAGCGACAGCGCCCGCGAAGCGGCCGCCGCGTCGCCGGCCAGCACCCGCTTGGCGAGGTCCGCCGCGTTACCGTTCCTGGCCAAGGCTCTTGTTGAGGTAGTCGACGATCGCCGAAAGCGGCGTGCCGGGGCCGAAGACCTCGCGCACGCCCTTTTCCTTGAGGGCCGGCACGTCCTCGTCGGGGATGATGCCGCCCCCGAAGACCAGGACGTCGCCCAGACCCTTCTCCTTGAGCAGCGAGACCACCTGGGGAAAAAGCGTCATGTGCGCGCCCGACAGCAGCGACAAGCCGATGGCGTCGACGTCCTCCTGGAGCGCCGCTTGGACGATCATCTCCGGAGTCTGCCTAATCCCGGTATAAATGACCTCGAATCCGGCGTCGCGCAGGGCCCGGACGATGACCTTGGCCCCGCGATCATGGCCGTCGAGGCCGGGCTTGGCGATGAGGATGCGAAAAGGCTTCTTTTGAGTCGCTACCATGTCCCCTCTGGATTGCCCATCAAGTCGACGAAGGTCTCGACGACCTTCGGATCAAAGCGGCTGCCGGCCCCGGCGCGGGCCTCCTGAACGGCTTTCTTGTAAAGCTCGTCGCCGCGCAGCCCCGCCATGCGCAGTTCCTCGACGCCCTCCACGAGGCCGAGGATGCGCGCGCCCAGCGGAATGTCCCCGCCCTTGAGCTTGCCCGGGAAGCCCGCGCCGTCGAAGCGCTCGTGATGGTGCCGGATGATCGGCAAGGCGCCCTCGAGCAGCTTCATGCCTTCGAGCATCTTGACGGAAAACAGCGGATGCGCCTCCTCGGCGACGGCGGGAGCGCCGAGCTCCGCGGCCAAGCGCGGGTTCTTGAACGCCACGTAGCCGATATCGTGGAGCAGTCCGGCGTAATAGAGCATGCGATACTCGTAATCCTCGACTCCGAGCGCGCGGCCGATGGCGCAGGCGAGCTTCGCCGCCCGGACGGGATGCTCGGCCATGCCGGGGCGCGCGGTCTCGATGACGGCGACGAGCAGCTCCAGGGCGTGCGAGAAGAAGTTCTTCTGTTCGGAGATGATTTTCGCGTTGGTGATGGCCACGCTGGCCAGCGAAGCGAGGCTCGAGCACAGCCCGATATCGTCGGGCGAGAAGCCCCCTTCGCGCTTATTGAGCACCTCGACGACGCCGACGAGATCTCCGCGGTAGAGCATCGGCACGCACAACAGCGAGCGCGTGATGAAGCCGGACGCTTTGTCGAACTTCCCGGCGAAGCGCGGGTCGGTCCTCGTGTCGTTGACGACCTCGGGCTCTCGATGCTGAGCCACCCAGCCGGCGATGCCCTGGCCGATCGGCAGCGTCATGGTCTTGAGAGCCTTCGCCTTCTCGCCCGACGCCACCTTGAAGAAGAGGTTCTTGCCGTCGTCGGAGACGAGCATGATCGCGCTCGCCTCGCAGTCCAGGAGCTTTTCTGCCGCGGCGCCGATCTTCTGCAGCAGGTAGTCGAGATCGATGGTGGAGTTGAGGCTCCCCGCGATGGAGAACAGCTCGAGCGCCGTGTTGGTGTCGAAGCCGGCCTTGTCCTTGGCCTTGGCCGCTTGGGCCTTCGTCGTCTGCGCCATTACTCCGTGCCTCCCAGGACCTCGCGCACCGACGTCAGGCCCATCTTCACCTTCTCCAGCCCGTCTTGCACGATCAGGCGCAGGCCCTCCTTCTGCGCCTCGGCGCGCACGGGATCGGCGGCCACTTCCTTGAGGGCGAAGGCGCGCAGGTGATCGCTCATGACGAGCAGCTCGTGCAGGCCGACGCGGCCCTTGTAGCCCAGGTTCTTGCAATTCTCGCACGTAACGTCCTTGGGCGGCGGGCCGAAGATCTTGGCGCCGGCGGGAAGATCGACGTTGTTCTCCTTGAAGATCTGGATCTCCTCCGGCGTCGGGTCGTGCGGGACTTTGCATTTCTCGCACAAGCGCCGCGAGAGGCGCTGGGCCATGATCGCCTTCATGGTCGTGGCCACCATGAAGGCCGGCAGGCCCATGTCGGTCAGGCGCGAGATCGCCGAGCTGGCGTCATTGGTGTGGATCGTGGAAAAAACCAGATGTCCCGTCATGGCGGCTTCCATGGCGATGTGGGCCGTCTCCTCATCGCGGATCTCGCCGACCATGATCACGTCGGGATCCAGGCGCAGGAAGGAGCGCAGCGCTGTGGCGAAGTCGAATTTCTTGCCCTCGCCGAGCTTGAGGTCGGGGTTGACGGGCACCTGCACGATGCCGTCGAGATTGTATTCGACAGGGTTTTCGGCGGTGAGAATCTTTATATCGGGCCGGTTGACGTGGTTGAGCGCGGCGTAGAGCGTGGTGGATTTGCCGGAGCCCGTGGGGCCGCAGACGAGGATGAGGCCGAAGTTCTTCTTGCCGCCGATGCCCTTGAGCAGCCCCAAGAATCTGTCGAGGGTATCCTTCAAGAAGCCCATCTTCATGATGTCGACCTGCACCGACTTGCGGTCGAGGATGCGCATGACGCAGGACTCGCCGTAGACCGTGGGCACCATTTCGACGCGAAATTCGATCGGATTGCCCTGGGCCAGGATCTGGATGCGGCCCGACTGCGGGATGCGCCGCTCCGTGATGTTCATCGAGTTCGTCATGATCTTGATCTTGGCCGCCACGGCGCTGCGAAAGCCCCAGGGGATCGTGAAGGGCCCGGGCAAGAGCTGCCCGTCCACGCGGTAGCGCAGCAGTATCTTCGAATTCTTGCCCGTGGCGTCCTCGAAGGGCTCGATGTGGATGTCCGAGGCCTTGATCGAGAGGGCGCCCAGGATCACGGCGTTGACGAGCTTTTCGACCTCGGGGGCCGAAGCGTCCACCTCCGTGATCTCGGTCTTCTGATCCTCCCTCTGGACCTCGATGCTGCCCTCGCCGCCCGCGGAGACCTCGGCGCCTTCCTTGGTCTTGTCGACCACGTCGGCGATGAGCTTGCTCACCACCATGCCCTCGCCGCGCCCATAGGCGGCGTCGAGGGCCGAGAGGATGTCCTGGGGCAGGGCGAGGTAGGGCTGGATCTCGAGCCCGGTGCGCAGGGCGAGGTCCTCGGAGACGAAGAAATCGCGCGGGTCGGCCATCGCCACGAAAAGGACGCTCTCCTCCTTGGCGAACGGGATCGCCAGATGGCGCTTGGCCACGGCCTCGGGGATGATCTTGGCCGTCTCCGCCTCGACGTCCATCTGCGACAAGTCCACGGCCTTGACCTGCCACTCCTCGGAGAGGCACTTGAGCAGCTGCGGCTTGCTCATCAGGCTCGCGTCGAGCACGGCCTGCTGAAGGGGCTTTCCGGCCCTCTGCGCGGCGTCCTCGACCTGCTTGAGCTGCTCGACCGAGAGCAGCTTGCGCTCGGTCAGGATCTCCGAGACGGTCTTGCGCCGCTGCAGCCCGCCTCTAACCGCCATGATATTCTCCGAAGACTCCCCTCAAGGTCGAACAGATTTCCCCAAGGGTAGCGTCGGACTCGGCGCAAGTCAAGATGCGAGGGAACAAATTCTCCGCGGAAGAAGCCGCCGCGGCCAGCTCCTCCAGACTCCGGGCTGCGGCGGTTGCGCGGCGGCCGGCCCTAAACGATTGCAGGGCGCGGACTTGATCGGTCTCCAGCTCCGGAGAGATCTTGAGCACGCGGCCGCCGCGCTTGGACTTGGACTCGTCGATCTGGAACGAATTGACTCCGACGATCTTCCGCCGACCGGATTCGATCTCCTGCTGATAGCGATAAGCGCTGTCCTGGATCTCCTGCTGGGGCACGCCCTTCTGGATGAGAGAAAGCATCCCCCCGGAGGACTCCAGGCGCTTGAGCGTCTCCCAGATCCGCCGCTCCAAATTCGAGGTCAGCGCCTCGATGGCGTAAGCCCCTCCGACGGGGTCCGCCGTATCCGGCACGCCCGTCTCGTGGGCCAGGATCTGCTGGGTGCGCAGGGCGATTTCGGCCGACTCCTCGGTCGGCAGGGCCAGCGCCTCGTCGTAGGAGTTGGTGTGCAGCGACTGCGCGCCGCCGAGGACGGCGGCCATCGCCTGGAGAGCCACCCGCGCGACGTTGTTGCGCGGCTGCTGGGACGTCAACGTCGAGCCGCAGGTCTGGACGTGGAAGCGCAGCGACAGCGCCTTCGGATCCTTGGCGCCGTAGCGCTCCTTCATGAGCCGGGACCACACCTTGCGCGCGGCGCGGAACTTCGCGATTTCCTCGAGGAAGTGGTTGTGGCATCCGAAGAAGAAGGCGAGCCTCGTCCCGCACTGGTCGGCCGTCACCCCTCGCTTGAGCAGCTCGTCGAGGTAGACCTGGGCGTTGGCGAACGTGAAGGCCACCTCCTGCACGGCGTCGCTGCCCGCCTCGCGGATGTGATAGCCGGAGATCGAGATAGGATGGAAGCTGGGCAGGTTCTTGAACGAATACGCCATCGTGTCCACGGCCAGGCGCAGGCTCGGCGCCGCCGGATAGATGTAGGTCCCGCGCGCCATGAATTCCTTGAGGATGTCGTTTTGCAGCGTGCCGCGGATCTGATCGAAACCCACGCCGCGCCGCTTGGCGACGGCCAGATAGAAAGCCAGGATCACGGAGGCCGTGGCGTTGATCGTCAAAGACGTCGAGACTTTGCCCTGCGGGATCGCCTCGAAGAGCCGGTCCATGTCGGCGATGGTCCCGACGTGCACCCCGACCCGTCCGACCTCTCCTTTCGCCTTGGGATCGTCGGCGTCGAGGCCGATCTGCGTCGGCAGATCGAAGGCGGTCGAAAGGCCGGTCTGGCCCTGCTCGAGCAGCCAGCGGAAGCGCTCGTTGGTCTGCTTGGCGGTGCCAAAGCCCGCGTATTGCCGCATCGTCCACAGCCGCCCGCGATACATCGTCCTCTGGATGCCGCGGACGAAGGGATACTCGCCCGCGCGCCCGAGCTCCTCGCCGGCAGCGTCGTCGGGGCCGTAAAACTTGCGCAGCTCGATGCCGGAAGGCGTCTTGAACTCGGATTCGGAGGGGCTCATGCGATCTCCATTTGGTCGCCCGGGGCGACGGACCCGGCCAGGCTCCCGCCGGCCAGCTCGAGCACGCTGTGGGCGCGCAGGACCCAGGGCGAGACGCGCCACGGCTTGAGGTCCTCGATGACGCGGACCACCTTGAGCTTCTTGTCGAGAAAAAGCACGTCGATCGAAAATTTCATGAAAAAGGTGTGGATCATCGGGCAGGGAATGATCCAGAGGCCCTCGCCGAGCTCGAGCGCGGCTTTCCCCAATAAACCACGGCTGCGGGACTGGTACGTCTCGGCCTTGCCGACCTTCGTCGCGACGGGCCGTCCGTGGGTTCGGTTGAAGGCGACCATGGCCGCCGCCATTTTAACAAACTAATGCGAAGGGTGTCAGACGTTGACTTGTTGACTTGTCTAGACAAGTCAACAAGTCAACGTCTGACACCCTGGTGATTCAGTCGCTGAGAGGAAGGGGCTGCATGAAGCGCCGGTTGAGCTCGGCGTAGCGCCGCAACTCGGGCTTCTGGAACACGGCGGCGTTGAGGAGGTAGCGGCGAGCCACGGACGCCGCCCCTTTGCCGGAACCGTTGATCGTGGAGAGAAAGTCGGCCGCGACGGAGGTCGGGTCCACCAGGCTCAAGATCAGCTTCATCGCGTCGTCGTAGCTCAGGCGGCTGCTGGCCTGTCCCGAGATTAGGCGCACGAGGGCCGAGGTCCGCGCCTGGGCCGTCGCCGCCTCCTTGATCTTCTCGAAATCGCGCACCACGGCCTCGGCGCGAGCCTCCAGGAACTGGGCGGCGGAGACGTCGGAGGGATTAGACACCGTCTGCCCGGAGATGACCTCTTGCATGAGCTCCCGGCTGTGACCGGCCAGGGACTGCGCGAAAGCCTCGAGGATTCGGGCCGGAGACGCCGCGACCAGCTCCTCGATCGCCTTCTTTCCGAGCACGACCGTCAGCGTGGCCTCCCCGGTGAAGCCCTTTTTCTCGGTCCCGGCGGGAAGCTCCACGGGAGGCGGAACGACGACGGGCCGCATCACATCGGCCGTTTCCCGGGTCATCTTTAGGGCCTTGCGGCGGCTGGCGCGGAGATAGCCCTCCTGCCGGACATAGA
Source organism: Elusimicrobiota bacterium (assembly GCA_027452025.1). Classification (GTDB taxonomy): domain Bacteria; phylum Elusimicrobiota; class Elusimicrobia; order UBA1565; family UBA9628; genus DAIDHI01. Next base: position 14,874 of record DAIDHI010000105.1, read on the forward strand.
CGACCATCGGTTCTCCGTCGGCGCCGCCCGCCTTCACGACCGAGACCCCCGTGACGCTGCGCTGCACCTGCACGCGCTTCAGGTTGCCGTCCATGCCAGGAAAGTCGATCATCCCGCGCGAGTAGCCGACCGAGGCCGAGCGCAGGTCCAGCTCGCCCTGCGCCGGGTCGCGCGTGACGAAGCGGTCCTCGGAGCGCGATTTCGTGTGGTCGTAGTTGAGGAACATGGGCAGGCGGATATGCACGTAGCGCAACGTGCTTTTCTGGCGGTCGGCGCCGGCGAAGCTCGCGGAGGCTCCCATGGCGGCGCCGTTGGCGTCGGAAAGGCCGTCCAAGAAAGCGCGGATGCCGGCGTCGCGTCCGCCCAGCGGCAGGTCCTTGCGCAGCGCCGCCGGAGAAATCGCCGCGAGGTCTCCGTGCAGCGCGCGCTGCAGGCCCTCCATTTGGGCCTGATCGTTGGGATTGAGCAGATATTCCAAAACAACCTGGTCGGAGGTCGAGTCGGCGCTCGACGCCTCGAAGACGGCGGAAAGATACGTGTTGAGCGCGTCGGCCGCCGCCACCACGCCGACGTCGGCCACGGGCTTGCTCAGGGCGCGGGCCATGGCCTTTTCCACGTCCGGCTTGCCGGCGTTGATCGCCGGCAGGGGCGAGCCGATGATCTGCCCGTCCAAGGTCCGCGCCTGGATGCGGTCGATGCGCACCCGGAAGCGCAGGACGTCGGGGCTCATGCGATAGAGGGTGGCCATGCCGCCGCGCTGCTTGGAATATGTCAGCGACAGGATGAAGGCGCCGCTCAGAGCCGGCGAGCTGGGATAAAAGCCGGCCTGGGGTCCGATGCCGATCTGAAAGGACGCCGGGATCTTCCAAAGCTCGCCCACCTCCATCTTGGAGATGCGCTTGGCGCTCAGCGGAAAGGCGGTCTTGAAGCTGGTGACCTTGACGAGCTTGCCGAGTTGCTGGCAGGAATTGTCGTTTTGCAGCGGGCGAATGACGAGCGACTGGCCCTGGAACTCGCTGCTGAAGAACATGGTCAGAGGCGCCGGGCCGGTCGTGTGCAAGAGCTTGCGCGAGTAGCCCATCGACAGGTCGATGTTGAGGCTGTCGATGAGGGCCAGCTGGCCGGAAGGATAACGGTAAAATTGGCGGCTGGCGCTGTTGGTGCCTCCGACGAGGAAGCCGTTTTCCCCCTGCTGCCGGCTCTGGCCCAAGCCGTTGTTGTCGCGGTAGCCGGCCTCGAAGGGGATCTTGTCGCAGATCTGGTGGAAGCCGCGGTTTTGCAGCTGGTCGTTGAAGCCGAGGACGGCGACGGCTTCCGGGCTGTCGTCGGCGAAGGCTCCCGAGGGATCGGCCGGCGTCCACGGCGTCTGAGTCGCCGCGGCGGCCAAAGACGCTATAAGGGGAAGCGCCGTCAAGATCATGGGGTTATTCTAGCCTGCGCGCTGGAAGTCCGCCTGGGCCATTAGGGGCCCGCCCGGCGGTCCAATGGACCCGGAAGGTCCGGTCAGCGGATGACGGCGAGGCGGCCCATGGTGTGGCCGGCCGAGGTGGAGACCTCGAAAATGTAGGTGCCCGAGGCGACGTAATTGCCGTCGCTGTTCTTGCCGTCCCAGGTCTGGCCCGAGAGCTGGCGCACGAACTCCCCCGCCGTGTTGTAGATCTTGATCGAGGGCGAGGAGCCCTGCAGCGACGCGGGGATGGTGATCGTCACGTCGCCCTGCTGGGAAACGTGGAAGGGATTGGGGAAAGCGATCGCTTTCTGGTCGCCGGTGAAAGTGGCGAGCGTTCCGTCGATCAAGAGGCGCAGCGTCCTGAAACCGTCCGCCCGGCCCGCCCCCTGCATGGTCGAGGAGGCCCCGACGCTCTGAGCGCCGCCGCGAATATCCGTCTCGATTTGAGCCGGCGTGGTCGCCTGCTTGGCCGAGAGGATCAGCGCCATCAGACCGGCGACGTGGGGAGTCGAAAAGGACGTCCCCGTGGCGCCGCTGGTGTAGTTGCCGTTGATCGTCGTCGTTTCGACGTTTTCGCCGGGCGCGACGACGCCGTGGTTGGCGAGCTCCGGCCCCCCGTTGGAAAACCACGAGATGCCGTCGCTGCCGTTGACGGAGCCGACGGGCATGATGCCGACCGGGCTCGTTCCTTGGCCGGCGCAGTTGGCGGGCTCGTCGATCCCCGTCGGCGCGGGGTTATTCATCCCCGTCGTCGCGCCTTCGTTGCCGGCGGCGATGGCGAACGGAATGCCCGCCGCCACGGCGTTGTCGATGTCGGTTTGCAGAATCCCGGCGCCCAAGGTGCCGTCGCCGCTCGAGCAGACGGCGCCGGCCGCTCCCAGGCTCATGCTCACCACGACGTGCCCGGCCGCCCCGCTGTTTTGGAGCGTATTCTTCGCGTAATTGATGGCCTTGTCCACGGTGACGTCGTCGGTGACGCAGCTATGGCCGGCCGCGTCCGAGCAGTCGGAGTTGCAGTCGGCGCTGTTGAAGACCCGAAGAGAGATCAGCTGCGCGCCCCAGGACATCCCCGCGATGCCCGTGCCGTTGTTGGCGGCGGCGCCGGCGATGCCGGAGGTTTCCGTGCCGTGCTCGCAAGCGGCGACGGGCAGCGAGTCCTGATGCTGCTGCCCGCTGTTGTCGGGGTCGAAGAACTGGCTGGCGATCGAAGGAGTGGAGACGTCGATGAGCTTGGGATGCAGGTCCGGGTGCGTGCCCTCGATGCCGGTGTCGATGATGGCGATCGTGACCTTGCTCGTGCTTCCCGTCTCGTAATCCCACGCCGCCGGCATATCCATTTGGCCGAAAGACGTCTGCAGAGGAAACGACGGATCGTCGGGGACCTTCACGGGCCGATAGGCGTGGTCGGGAGCGACGCTGAGCACTCCATGGAGGGACGACAGCATTCGGATTCCGGTATCCACGGGCATCCCCGACGACAGCCGCACCAGCGTCCACCCCGACGGCAGCTGCTCCCCGATCGCGGCCCCGGACTGGCCGACGATAGACGCCTCGTCCGGCAAGGTCGTCCCCGACGAGAAGCGCACCAGCAGCTGTCCGGAAACGACCTCGATCGAGCCCCCCAAACCTTTCGGCGACACGGCGCGGATCTTCTCCGTCTTGAGCGCGCTCGCGGGGGCAGCCAGCAGCAGCGCCGCGATTACGGCCGCGCCGCGCATGCCTCGTTTTCCTTGCGGATGATGCCGATCAGATCGTAGATGTCGCCCAGCTCGAACTCCGCGCCCGACTCCTTCGTGTCGAAGGTGTCGCCGTATTTGGCCCAGGCCGTGCGCAGGCCGACGTTCTTGGCGCCGACCATGTCGCGCTCGGCCCAGTCGCCGACCATGACGGTCTCCCCGGGCTTGGTGCCGAGCAGCTGAACGGCTTTCAGGAAGCCCTGCGGCGCGGGCTTCTTGGCGCCGGCGTCCTCGGCCGTGACGACGTGGTCGAAGGAGTGGTGCAGGCCCAGGCCCACGATGCGCAGCCAGACCTCCAGGCGCGGCGCGTCGCTGACGACGGCCCGGCCGATGCCCATCTTCATGAGCTCGGCCAGCGTCAGGCCCACGTGCGGGTAGAGCGCCATCGTGCCGGCCTTGGCGCGGCGGTAGCCGACGATCGCCGCCGCCAGGATCTTGGGCTCGATGCGCCCGTATTCCTTCATGAGGACCTTGTCGAAGATCTTCTGGTCCTCGACGCCGTCCTTCCAATAGATCTCGAAGATCTTCTCGACCATGCTGGCCTTCTCAACCTTGAGCCCGGCGTCGATCATGCCCTCGACGGCCGAGTCCACGGAGGCCCGCTTCATCTTCATGAAGTCGGTGAGGGTGTTGTCGATGTCGAAGATGACGGCTTTGATCATGAGGGCAGGAGGTTGCGCACGATCGTGCGCAGCTGCTCGGCCTCGAAGGGCTTGAGGAGAAAGGCGGCCGCGCCCGCGTCGATGGCGCGCTGGCGCGTCTGCGGGTCGCTCATGCTGGTGCAGAGGATGAAGGGCACGCGCTCGGTCAGGCCCTCGCGCTTGGCCTGGGCGACGAACTCGAGGCCGGACATGCCGAGCAGGTTGATGTCGGAGATGATCAAGTCGAAGGGCTTGCCTTGGAGCGCGCTCTGCGCCTCTTCCATGCTCGCGCAGGCCGTGATCTCGAAGTCCTTGAGCAGAAGGGCCATGAGCTCTTGGTAGCCGGCGTCGTCTTCGACGACCAGGACCCGTCGGCTCACCGGGCTCAGCGCTCCTGTTTGACGCGCTCGATGTATTTGCCGGTGCGGGTGTCGACGCGGATGAACTCGCCCTGGTTGACGAACAGAGGAACAGAAATCTCCAACCCCGTGGACAGCACGGCCTTCTTGTTCATGTTGGACACGGAGTCGCCCTTGACGCCGGGCTCGGCCGACGCGATCTCGAGGACGACATTCGGCGGAAGCTCGATGTTCGTGAGCTTCTCGTCCACGTAGACGCCCAGGACCATCATGTTGTCCTGCAGGAACCTGGACTGCGCGCCGAGCTTCTCCTTCGGAAAGGAGACCTGTTCGTAGGTCTCGTTGTCCATGAAAACCGCCATGACGCCCTCGTCGTAGCTGTAGTTGAGCTCGCGCTTGGTGACCGGGACGTCGCGAAACTTTTCCTGCGTGGCAAAGGAGCGCTCGACCACGCTGCCGGTGGACAGGGAGCGCAGCGTGGTGCGCATCGAGGACTTGGACTGGGACATGCGGTGCATCTGGTAGTCGAGGACCTGCCAGATCTGGCCGTCGTATTCGAAAACGGTGCCGGTCTTGAGTTCGGACGCGCTGATCATGACTATCTCCTTAATCAGTATCAAAAAGGACTGCGACAGCAATGATACAATATTGCCCCATGACTCGTTTAGCCCTCGGCAACGTCGGCGACGTCACGGCGATCCTCATCGGCCGGGTCGGAGACCTCATCGTGTCCACGCCGATGCTGCGGGCGCTCAACCGGCATTGGCCGGGCGCTCGCATCCGGCTCGTCGTGCAGAGCGCCTGCGAGGACGCCGCCTCCCTCATCCCCTTCGTCGACGACGTGAAGGTCCTGGGGCGCTGGCACAAGGCGGCCTCGCACATCCAGCTCGCCGCCGCGCTCGCGTCCGGGCCCTGCGACCTGCTCGTAGACCTGAACCCCTCGTTTTCGCGCACCTCCGCGGCGCTGGCCGCCCTCGTGCGCGCGCCGGTCAAGGCGGGCTTTCGAAAAGACCGGCTCGACTCGGTGTTCACCCATCAAGTCGAGGCGCCGGGCGAGCGCGAGCACATGCTCGAGCGCTACGCCCGCCTGTGCGCGCTGCTGGGCGCGCCCTACGAGCCGCTCATGGAGCTGAGGCTCAACCCGGCCGACGAGGCCCGCGCCGAGCGGCACCTCTCCACTCTGGGGCTGCCCGACGGGCCCCGGGTGCTCGTGCATCCGGGCAATTTCAAGAAGTTCGACAACCGCTGGCCCGAGGAGAAATTCGTGTCCCTCGTCGACCGCCTTCAGGAGGCCCGGCCCGACCTCCAGACGCTTTTCTTGTCCGGCCCCGGCGAGAAAGAGCGCGTCGACGCGATCAACGCCGCGCTCAAGAAGCCCTCGCGCGTGCTGCCGGCGATGCCCTTGGGCGTCATCGGCGCCCTGATGCGCCGCGTCGACCTGTGCCTGCTCAACGTCACCGGCACCACCCACTTGGCCGCGGCCCTGGACGTGCCCACCTTCTGTTTCTACGCGGGCTACACCGACGCCGTCTGGCGCCCGCGCGGCGCGCGGCATGGCGGCGTGGTCTCGCCTTCGTGGACGTCCTGCCGCGAGATCTCAGTCGACGAGGCCTGGTCGGCGCTGCAGCCCGCCTTGCCCGCGGCCAAGCGCGCTTAATCTCCCGTATCGCCCTCGAGCGGTCTCGCGCGCCGTCGTTTTTTAGTAGTCCATCTATTGCCGTTTGCCATAGCATTTTTCCCATATTCCTGCTAGAATTAGCGCCATGGTCCTCGCGCCCGCCGCGTTGCTGGCCGCCGCCGCGCTCGCCGCGCCGGGCCCCAAGGCGGCCGGGCCCATGTTCCCGCCGGTGGCGGAGATACTGGGCGAAAGGACGGTCGTGCCGCTGCCCGGCTACGCCTCCAAGGCCCCCATGGATTTCGAGTCCCTGGTCAGCCGCCTTCACTCGGGCGACCCGGCGATGCGCAAGCAGGCCGTCCAGGCTCTGGGCGCGCCGCAGAACATTCGGGCCGTGCCGTATTTGGGCGCCGTCGTCTTGCAGCTCAACGAGACGCTCGACATCCGCGTGGCGGCGGCGATGGCCTTGGGGCGCATCCGCAACTGGCGCTCGGCGATCTTCCTGCGCCAGTCGCTGCGCGACTCCTCGCGGGAAGTGCGCTTCGCCTCCGCGCTGGCGCTGGGGCAGTGCAAGAGCCGCGACGAAGTCCGGCTGCTCGGCGGCGCGCTCCTGCGCGATCCCGATTGGTGGGTGCGCTTCGCCGCGGCCGTGGCCCTCGGCGACGACCGCGATCCCAAGGCCGTCGCGGCGCTGGCCCGGGCCGCCGACGGCGACCGCGAGTGGCAGGTGCGCATGCAGGCGGTGAGGTCTTTGGGCCAGATCGGCTCCCGCCAGGCCGTGCACGCATTGGCGCGGCCGCTGCGCGATCCCGACGAGAGCGTCCGCGCCGCGACGGCGATGACCCTCGGCGACGTCGGCGGCGTCGACGCGGTGAGCCTTCTGGCCGAGGCCTTGCACGCGGAAACCCGCGATTTTCCCCGAAGCGTCATGCAAGGAGCCCTGCGCAAGCTCCTGGCTAGGCCTTAGGGCCGAACGGCCCTCCCCCGGCAGGGCCGTTGGGCCCTGCCGCGCCGCGCCGAGGGGCGCTACAATGCCGCTATGAGGCCGGAAAGCCGCTGCTCGCTGCTCATCGTCGAGGACGATCCGGAGTTCCAACGGATGGCTCAGTCGGCGCTCGCCTCGGCGGGCTACGCCGCGGCCTTTTCGGCGACGGCGGCCCAGGCGCAGGCGGAGCTCTCCGGCCGCCGCTTTCCGCTCGTGCTCGCCGGCCTGCGCCTGCCAGACGGCGACGGCCTCGAAGTCCTCGCTCAGTGCCGCAAGGCCGATCCTCTGGCGGTGGGCGTGGTGATCACCGGGCCGGCGGCGGCGCATCGCGCGCTGGAGGCGCTGCGCGGCGGCGCCTACGACTATCTGATGAAGCCCTGCGGAGCGGACTCGCTGTTGTCCTGCGTGCGCCGGGGCCTGGAGCATCACCGCCTGCGCGGCGCGCTCGTGCAGAAGGCGGCCCAGGTCGAAACCCTCGAAAAACAGCTGGCGATGAAAACCAGCTTCATCCAGAACGTCACCCACGAGCTCAAGAATCCCCTCTCCGTCATCTACGGCTATTCCGCCTTTCTTCTCAAGCAGCGCCACGAGTGCAAGCCCGAGGACCTGGACCGCAGCCTGCGCGCCCTGCACAATAACGCCGAACGTCTCAGCCATCTGCTCGAGGAGATGCTGGAGTCCTCGCGGCTTTCCAGCCAAAAGCTGGAGCTTTCGCGCCAGCCCGTGCCCGCCGCGCAGCTGGCCTTCGAGGCCGTCGAGGGCTTCAAGATCGTGGCCCAGAAGAAGGAGATCGTCCTGCGCTTAGGCCCCGTGCCCCAGGACCCGGTCCACGTCGACGCCAAGCGCGTCCACCAGATCTTCGCCAACCTCCTCTCCAATGCCCTCAAATTCACGCCCAAAGGCGGCTTTGTCGTGGTCGCCGGGCGCAAGGAGGACGGCTTCGTGCGCTTCTGGGTGCAGGACACCGGCTGCGGCGTCGCCGCGCAGGACCTGCCCCGCCTCTTCGAGCGCTTCTACCAAGTCTCGGCCACGAAAGCCCATCACGCGGGCCTGGGCCTGGGCCTGGACATCTCCAAGGGGCTCGTCGAGCTGCACGGCGGGCGCATTTGGGCCGAGAGCGTCCCCGGCGAGGGCTCGACGTTCTTCTTCACGCTTCCCCTCGATCTGCACGCGCGCCGCGAGCGCGCCCCCGAAGCTCCCCGCCGCGCCGTCTCTCCCGACTGATCCCCCGGCGCCGCCGTTACGGCGTTACGGTGCCTGGCTTTGACTTATTTAACTTTTGGGCCTGAATGGCCCAAAAGTTAAATAAGTCAAAGCCAGGCACCGTTAGTTGTAGAATGGGCGCCATGCCGAGCGCACCGGCGGCGCCTTCCGGCGAGCGCCATCTCAAGCTCATCGCACGGGCCAGCGCGTCCGCGACGGCCGCGCTGTCGGCGGCCTCCATCGCGGGCTGGGCCATCCATTCCCCGGGCCTGGAAGCGCTTTTCCTCGGGTCCAATCCGGTCAGCTTGCCGCCGGCCTGCGCGCTGCTGCTTTGCGGCTTCTCGCTATTTTTCGCCTCCCGCGAGCCCGCGCCGCGGCCCACGCGCGCGGCCGGCTTGGCCGCGTTGGCCGCCGCCGTCTACAGCCTCGTCGCCGACGACAGGAGACGCGCGGCCGCTCTAGGGCACATGACCTTCTTGAGCGCCCTGGTCCTCGCGCTCGTCGCCCTGGCGCTATGCCTCTCCGACCTCGTGGTGGCGGACTGGAGGCCGTCAAACGTCCTGGCCGCCGCGGCGTGGGCCTTCTCCCTCCTGGCCCTGGTCAGCCACCTCTATGGCGCCCGGCTTTTGCGAGGCGGCTTCGACATGGCCCTGCCCGCGGCGCTGATCTTTTTGATCCTCTGCTCCGGGCTGCTGACCGGGCGCCGGGGCCTCATTGCCGGACTGCTCGTGGAGCCGGGCCCCGGCGGCGTCGTCCTGCGGCGCTTCTTTCCCGCCGCGATCCTCGTGCCGGTCTTTCTCGGCTGGCTGCGCGTGCTGTTTAGCGACCTCTTTCTTCAGGCCGGAACCGGAGCGGCGGCGCTCTCGGTGACGATCGCCGCCGTCTTCGGCCTGCTGGTCATCCAGCTGGCCCTGAGAATCGATCGGGAAGCCGCGGTCTCGGAGCGCCGGCGGGCGTACTTCGACACCGCCGTCAACTCCGTCAAGGACTACGCGATCTTCCTGCTCGACGCCGAGGGCCGCATCCAGACGTGGAACGATGGCGCGCGGATCATCAACGACTGGACGGCGGAGGAGATCGTCGGGCGTCCCCTCTCGATGCTTTATCCCCCGGAGGACGCCGAGCGAAGGGTCCGGCTCGAGCTGGAGGCTGCGGCGCGCGAAGGCCGCTATGAAGACGAGGGCTGGCGGGCGCGCAAGGACGGCAGCCTCTACTGGGCCGGCATCGTCTTGACGGCCCTGCGCGACGAACGCGGCCGCGTAACGGGGTTCCTGAAGGTCGCCCGGGACATGACGGAGCGGCGCCGGCAGGAGGCGCAGCTCAAAGAGACGCTGGAGAAGCTGCAGCGCTCCAACCAAGAGCTCGAGCAGTTCGCTTACGTGGCCTCCCACGACCTCCAAGAGCCCCTGCGCAAGGTCACGAGCTTCACGCAGCTCTTCGCCAAGCGCTACGCGAGCAAGGTGGACGCCACCGCCGCCGGCTACATCGGCTACATCGTCGACGGCGCCCAGCGCATGCAGAACCTCATCACCGACTTGCTGGCCTTCTCGCGTCTCGGCAGCCAGCCGCGCCTCGTGGAGACCGACCTCGGCGAGATCGCCCGGCAGGCCGTGACGGAGTTCGAGCTGGCCATCAAGGACAGCGGCGCGAAGGTCGAGATCGAGGCCCTGCCCCGCGTCTCCTGCGACCCCGGGCGCATGCTACAATTATTCGAGAACCTCCTCGGCAATGCCCTGAAGTTCCGGGGCGCGGAGCGGTCCATCGTGCGCATCTTCGCGCAAAGAGGGGACGGCGGCTGGACGGTCTCGGTGGCCGACAACGGCATCGGCATCGAGCCCCAATATCACGATCAGATCTTCGCGATGTTCCGCCGGCTGCATTCTCGCTCGGAATACCCGGGGACGGGGATCGGCCTGGCGATCTGCAAAAGGGTCGTCGAGCAATTGGGCGGCCGCATTTGGGTCGAGTCGCGGCCCGCGAAGGGCTCGACGTTCCGCTTCACCATACCGGAGGCGCGAAAAGCATGACCTTCTATCCGATCAAGGTGCTGATGGTCGAGGACGACCCCGGCGACGTCGAGCTCATGCGCGAGGCGCTCAAGGACGCCAAGCTCTCCGTGCAAGTCGACGTCGTGGAGGACGGCGTGCTGGCTATGGAGTATCTCAACGCCCGCTCCAAGGCCGACCTGCCCGACGTCATCTTCCTGGACCTGAATCTCCCCCGCAAGGACGGCCGGCAGGTGCTCTCGGATGTCAAGAAGAGCGAGAAGCTGCGCGAGATCCCCATCGTCGTCCTCACGACCTCCAAGGCCGACGAGGACATCCACATGAGCTACGGCCTGGGCGCCAACTGCTACATCACCAAGCCGGTGGACTTCGAGCAATTCGAGAAAGTCGTGCGCTCGATCGGCGAGTTCTGGTTCACCGTCGTGCGGCTGCCGCTTTACAAGGCCTCGTAGATCCGAGTCCCCTCCGAGGGCTCGGCATAGACCAGGCGGAACCGCGCGCCGTCTCGCAGCAGGGCATCGAGCCTCGAACCGGGCAGCAAGTCGCCGGGCGAGCGCAGGACGAAATCCTCGGGGGCGGCCACCACGTAGCGGGCCCCTTGCGCCGCCAGCCACGCCCGCAGCCCGGCGCCGTTGTAGACCCCGGGCAGGTGGACGACGCGGCGGCCGGTCGCCAAATACCAGCGGCCGTCCAGCTCGGCGGCGAGGACGGCCCCCTCGGGGACGTTGCGGCGAATCCAGCCGGCCGTCATCTCCGGGGCGCTGTTGGCGCCGTTGCGCTCCCACAGCGAAGCCCGCGCGACGCGCGCGTCGGCAGGCAGCGACAGCAGGACGCTCAGCGCGGCCAAAGCCAGCCAGCCGCGTCGGGGCGAGACGCCCGAGCGCCGCGCGAGCACCCCGGCCCCGCGCAGCCAGTAAGCCGCGCACAGCGGCAGGACCGGCAGCGCGTAGCGGCCGGCCTGCTCGCTCCAGAGAAGGTGGACGATCAGAAACGCCGCGACGAAGAGCTTCGGCCAAAGCTCCCAGTCCGCCTCCCCCTCGGCGCGACGGGCTCCGTAGCCGGCCAGGACGACGCCCAGACCGACGGCGGCCGCCTCCAAGCCCCGCGCCGGCCACGGCCACCGCAGCAGGGTGGTCACGAACACGAACCGCAGGTAAAAGGACAAGTGCCCCCAAACGGGCGCCAGGCCCGGCGCCTGCGCCGCGTAGCGCAGCGAGCGGGCGGCTTGCGAGAAATAGGTCAGGCCGACGCCCGTCTCGGCGAGATTGCGGCCGACGAACGCGCCCGCCGGCAGGACGGCGGCCGCGGCGCTCCAGGCCGCCGGACGCGGTCTTCGCCGCCAAAGCAGCGCCGCGGCCGCCGAAAGCCCGAGCAGGGCTCCCGTCGGCCGCACCAGCGACGCCAGCGCGAAAGCGCCGAGCAGCGGCGCCCAATCCCTCATCCGCTCGCCGGCCCAATGGCGCCGCGACCGCGCCATCGCGAAGGCGGCCAGCGCGAGCAGGGGCACGTCGGAAAGGACGGTGGCTCCCATGCTCACGGCCAGCGGGCAAAGCGCGAAGACGGCCAGCGCGCAGGCCCGCAAGGAGGCGGGCCAGCCGCTCCAGGCATCATAAAGGAAGGCCAGCGCGGCGGCCATGAGCAGCGTCGACGCCAGCTGATAGGGCCACAGCGCCCCGCCCGAAAGCGCGGCCACGGGCGACAGCAGCAGCGAAAAGCCGGGGAAATACTGGATCAGCGGCGGCGCGCCGGGCACGCTGAGTTGGGCGTAGCGGCCGGACAACAGAGAGCGCGCGCCCATGATGTAGAAGGCGTCGTCGTTGAAGAAGCCCACGTAATACGCCCGACGGCACAGCCAATAGAGCGCGCAGGCCAGCGCGAGCAGGGCCCAGGGGCGAAGGCGCTTCACGGCCCCAGCCTTCCCGGCAGGGCGAGGTAGGCCGAAAGAGGGATGCGCTCGGCGCGGGCGTCGACAGGGACGCCGCAGGAGGCCAAGGCCTGCTCCACGCGCTCGCGCGGCAGGCCCAGGGCGCCCGAGATAGGCGAGGCCGCCTTCTTGCGCCTCTGCGAAAAGGCCGCCTTGGCCACCCTGAAGAACGCGTCGCGGGCCGCGCCTTCCACGAGAGCCCGCGGACGGCGCACGAGCCGCACGACGGCGGAGTCGACGCGCGGCGGCGGCGAAAAGCAGCGGCGCGGCGCCTCGCAGACGAGCTCCGCCTCCGCGGCGATCGCCGTCGAGAGCGTGAGCAGGCCGTAGTCCGGGCCGCCCGGGCCGGCGGCCACGCGCAGCGCCACCTCCTTTTGGAACATGAGCACGGCGCTGGTCCACCCCGGCCAGGCCAGGATCTTCTGCAGGATGGGCGCGCCGACGGCGTAAGGAAGGTTGCCGACGACGGTCCACCCGTCTTCGCCCAGCGTCTCCAAGCCGAAGCGGAGAAAATCCGCGGCGATCACGGAGGCCTTGCCCCCGCCCAGGCGCTCGGCAAGCGCCGCGGCCAGGCGTTCGTCCTTTTCCACGGCGACGAGACGCGCGCAGCGCTCCAGGAGCGCTCCCGTCAGCGCGCCGCGCCCCGAGCCGATCTCCAGGACGCGAGCCTGAGGACCAAGCCGCGCGGCCGCGACGATGGAGTCCCGCACGCCCTCGTCGACGAGGAAGTGCTGCCCGAGCCTGGCGCCCATCAAGCCGGGCTGGCCAGCCCCTCTCGGGCGCGGCGCAGCAAGTCCAGCCCGTGCTTCCAGACGTCGCCGGCGCCGAGCGTCAGCACGACGTCGCCCGGCCTGATGTGGCGCGCGGCGTCGATCGCCGAGGTCAGCGGCGCGCAGGGCACGCCCGCCCTTTTCAAGGAATCGATGATCAGCCTCGAAGTGACCCCCGGTATCGGCTTTTCTCCGGCCGCGTAGACGTCCGTGACGAAGACGAAGTCGGCGCCGGAAAAGGCGGGGCCGAAGCGGGGCGCCAGGAGCTTGGTGCGCGTATAGCGGTGCGGCTGGAAGATCACGACGGTGCGCCGCGCCTTCCAAAGGCCCGTCACCGCGCGGAGCGTGGCCGCGATCTCGGTCGGATGGTGGCCGTAGTCGTCGACGAACCGGATGCCCCCGGCGGCGCCGAGCGCGTCGAGCCGGCGGCTGACCCCCGTGAAGCGCGACAGCCCGGCCGCCAGGCGGCGCAAGTCGAAGCCCAGGAAGTGGCCGACGGCCACCGCCGCCAGCGCGTTGAGGACGTTGTGGCGGCCCGCCACGCGCAGCGACAGCCGCGCCATGGGCCGGCCGCGCAGGCAGGCCGTGAAGCGAGAGCCCTCGCGCGACAGGCGCGCGCCGCGGGCCGTCCAGTCGTTGCCCCGAGACAGGCCGTAGGTGAGAACGGGCCGCTGCACCCCGGGCAGTATCTCCCGGACGCCCGGATCGTCGCCGCACAGCACGGCCGCGCCGTAGAAAGGCAGGCGGTGAAGGTAGTCGAGGAAGGCCTGCCGCAAGTTCTCCATGGACTTGTGATAGTCCAGGTGATCGTCGTCGATATTGGTGACGACGGCCGCCAGCGGCGACAAGAAGCGGAAGGAACCGTCGGACTCGTCGGCCTCCGCCACCATGTAGTCGCCCACTCCCAGGCGGGCGCTGGCGCCGATGTTCTTGAGCTGGCCGCCGATGATCATCGTCGGCCGCGCGCCCGCCGAGGAGAGCGCCATCGCGACCATGGAGGTCGTCGTGGTCTTTCCGTGGCTGCCGGCCACCGCGACCGTCCTTTTCATGCGCCCGAGCTCGGCCAGCATCTCGGCGCGCAAGATGACGGGAATCTTCGCGCGGCGGGCGAAGGCGAGCTCCGGGTTGTCCGCCGGCACGGCCGAGCTGACCACGACCACCTGGGCGCCGCGGACGTTGGCGGCCGCGTGGCCGATGCTCACGCGCACGCCGCGCGCGTCCAGCCGCCGGGTGACCTCGCTTTCCTTGGCGTCGGAGCCGGAGACGTCATAGCCCAGGTTGGCCAGGACCTCGGCGATGCCGCTCATGCCCACGCCCCCGACGCCGACGAAGTGCACTCTCCGGAGGAAGGAGCCCATCAAGCCCGCGTCGCCGCCGCGGGCGCTCATGAGCCTTTGGTCGCCGCCGGGCGCAGCATCCACTTAAGGCCTTCGCCGGCCGACCGGTCCTTGGGATTGAGCTTGAGCACCTCGCGGAAAGACGCGATCGCCGCCTGGTCCTGGCCGAGCATCACGTGGGCGACCCCCCGGCCGAGCAGCGCCGCCTCGTTGCGCGGCTCGATCTGCAGGGCGCGCTCGAATGCGTCGAGGGCTCGCTCGCCGTCGCCGACGGTGGCGTAGCCGAGGCCGGTGGCGACCCAGGAGTCGCTTTGCTGGGGATTGGGCGGAGGCTCCCCGGGGTCCGGCAGCACCTCCTCGACCAGCGACATCCAGCCCGTGCCGATGATCCACAAGCCCAGGTCGTTGCCGACTTGCCGCGGCTCGTAGGAGACCTTGGGCTGGCTGGAAGCGTCGCCGCGCCCGGAACCGGCCTCGCCGCCGGACCCGCCGCCGCCGGTGGTGACGTCCTGGAGGCGCTTGAAGGCAAGGTTCATGCCCAGGTGGACGTCGGTGTTCGGCGGGGCCTGCTGCATCGTTTTGCGCAAGTCGTCGATGATCTTGGAGATCTGGGCCGCGCGCTCGCGCGCGCTTCCGGAGGGGATCTCATACTCGCGGCGCAGGGCCTTCGGCGCCTCGCGCTCGGGCTCGAGCGTGCGCTCCAGGGCGTTTTTGAGCGAGGAGCGGCTCTCGGCGGACGCCTTGACCAGCTTGGGCCGGGGCGCGAAGATGACGTCGACTTGCAGGATCGCCCCCTGATTGAGCGGGACGCGCTCCAGGTTGTGCTTGAAGACGTCCAGAGGGTCGTTGGACGGCGGCTTGGGCGCCGCCGGCTTCTTCGGCTGCGAGGGCTTGGGCTGGCCGCCGTCCGGCGCCGGGCCGCGGGTCTTGCCTCCGGCGTAGGAGACCGCCAGCTGCAAGCCCGGGCCGCCCTCCTCCGGCGTCAGGTGGAAGGCGTCCAAGAACGTGGCGCGCGCGTCCTTGTCGTCGCCCTCCTGCAAATAGAGGCGACCCAGGCGAAAGCGCGCCACGGCGTCGCGCGCCTTGAGGTCCACGGCCCTCTTGAAGTCGCGGATCGCCGCGCGCAGGTCGCCGCGCCGCTCGTCGGCGGCTCCGAGCTCGAGCAGGGCGTCCTCGTAATCGGGATAATACTTGAGCGCCTCGCGCAGCTCGGTCACGGCGTCGGAGTCGCGCCCGAGCTTGCGGTAGAGCAGCGCCAGCTGATAGTGGTAGAGCGGCTCCTTGGGCGCCAGCTCGACGGCCTTGCGGAAGTGGTCCAGCGAGCGCAAGGTCAGGCCCAGGTTATCCTCGATCGAGCCGAGGTTCATCTGGATGTCCGGCCGCGAAGGATCGATCTCGGCCGCTTTCTTGAACTCCTCGTAGGCTTGCGGGACCATGCCCTTCCAGGCCAGCGAGATGCCGATGAGCATGTGCGTCTGCGCGTTGTTGGGATCCAGCGACAGGCTCTTGCGGTAATCGTCGAGCGACTGGTCCACCTGTCCGGTCCAGTAATGCGCGACGCCGAGCATCATGTGGGCCATCGGATCGTCCGGATTGGCCGCGACGGCGCGGGAGAACTCCTCGACGGCCAGCTCGTAGTCCTTGTCGTCGAGCAGCTGCGAACCGCGCGCCAGGTCCCGGCGGGCCTGCGAGGCCATGATCTCGTCCCAGATCGTCTCTTGGCCCGGCTCGGTGCGGGCCGCGCGGGCCGGCAGGCACAGGGCCAGCGCGAGCAAGGCGCAGGCCGCCGAGGCCAAGGCCTTCTTGACGCGCGGCAGCATGACCGAAAGGGCCCGGAAGCGGTGGCTCAAGGCGTTCTTTTCCTCGAGGCTGAGCTCGGCGAGCGTGCGGCCGAGGCCCGGGACCCGAAAGACGGGATCGTAGCCGAAGCCGTTTTCGCCCGCCGGAGCGCGGGCGATCTCCCCCTCGAGCCGGCCTTCCTCGAGGAGCGTCCGCCCCTGCGGCGAGGAGAGCGCCATCACGGTTCGAAAGACCGCCCGGCGCCGGCCCTCCGGCACGCCCGCCATCGCCGCGAGGAGCTTGCGGTTGTTCTCGGCGTAGGTGCAGCCGGGCCCGGCGTAGCGCGCCGAGAGCACTCCGGGGCTGCCGCCCAGCGCCTCGACCTCGAGCCCTGTGTCGTCGGCCAGAGCCCAAAGCCCGCTGCCCGAAGCCGCCTCGCGCGCCTTCTTGGCGGCGTTGCCCTCCAGGGTGGGCTGATCCTCGACCGTCTCGAGAATCTCGGGGAAAGCGTCGAGGCCGGCGAGCTCGACGCCTTCGGGCAGCAGGCGCGCGAGCTCCCGGATCTTGTGCTGATTGCGCGTCGCCAAAAGCAGGCGTGGCATGCGAATCCCCGAAATTGTATCATTTTGTCCGTCATGGTCCGCCTGGGCTGGCTGCCTCTTTTCGGCGCGCTTTTTCTGCTCGGAGCCTGCATGGCCGACCAGCAGGCCCTCGACATGACCGACGCCGGGGTCAAGGCCCGCATCGAGGCCAACCTCCAGGCCCAGCCCGACTTGGACCTGCGCTACGTCAGCCTGGACGTCCACTCCGGCATCGCCACGGTCTCCGGCATGGTCGCCAACTGGGACGACGAGAAGCTCGTCGAGCGCATCGTCAAGCGCACCAAGGGCGTCCAGCAGGCCGTCATCAACCTCGTCCCCAAAGAGTGAGCCCGGCCCGGACCGCCGCGCTGCGCCGCGCGCTGCTTCGCTGGTATGACGCGCGACGCCGGGCCCTGCCCTGGCGCGAGCGGGTAACGCCGTATCGCACCTGGGTCTCCGAGATCATGCTGCAGCAGACGACGGTGGCGGCCGTCGTGCCCTATTATCTGCGCTTCCTGGAGCGGTTCCCGGACGTCCGCGCCCTGGCCGCCGCGCCGGAAGACGACGTCCTCAAGGCCTGGGCGGGCTTGGGCTACTACTCCCGCGCCCGCAACCTGCGCCGCGCCGCGCAGGCGATCGTCGCCGAGCACGGCGGGAAGTTTCCCTCCGACTACGACTCCGTGCTCGCCTTGCCCGGCATCGGGCGCTACACGGCCGGAGCGATCCTGTCGATCGCCTTCGGCCAGCGCCAGCCGCTCGTCGACGGCAACGTGATGCGGGTCTTTTCGCGGCTCTTCAAGGTCGAAGAGGACGTCAAGAAAGCGAAGGCCGCCGCCGCGTTCTGGGAGCTGGCCGCGCGCCTGCTGCCGAGGCGGCGCTGCGGCGACTGGAACCAGGCGCTCATGGAGCTGGGAGCGACGGTCTGCGTCCCCGAGGCGCCGTCTTGCGGGCTGTGCCCTCTCGCCAAGACATGCGCGGCCAACCGTCTCGGCCTTCAGGACCGCCTCCCCGTCATGCCCCCGCGCCGCGCCTGGGTGGACCTGCGCTGGAGCTGCCTGTGGATCGAGGACGCCGGGCGAGTGCTGCTTTGGAAGCGCGACGACAAGGAACGCTTCCTCCGGGGGCACTGGGGCCTGCCGGAGTCCCGGCACGTCAAAGCCCGCCCGGGCCGGCTGCTCAAGACGGCGCGGCATACCATCACCCACCACCGCATCGTCATCGATGTGCGCGAGGCCGCGCTCGCCGCGCAGGCGCCGCCGCAGGCCGAATGGGTGAGCCGCGCCCAGCTCGGCGAGCGCCTGGTTTCCTCGCTCTGGACGAAGTGCCTGCCGTAGGCCGCCCGCCGGTGTCAGACGTTGACTTGTTGACTTGTCGAGCAAGTCAACAAGTCAACGTCTGACACCTCAGTGCGCCCAGGCCTCGAGGGAGAGGACTTGCGCCGGGCGGCCCTCGACGGAGAGGCGTGTCCCGGCCTTGGCCGATTCCAGGCGCACCATCGCGAGCGCGAGCGCGCCGCCGAAGCGCGGGGACGCGCAGGCGCTGGTCACCTTCCCGACCGGCTTTCCGTCCTGCGCGACCGGCGAGCCGGCCTTGGGCGGCTCTCCTTGAACCTTGAGCGCCGTCAGCAGGCGATTGACGCGCCCCAAATGATGGATGCGCGAGATCGTCTCCTGGCCCATGTAGCAGCCCTTCGTGTAGCTGATCGCCTCCTCGAGCCGGGCCTCGAGAGGGATCGTCTCTTCGTCGAGCTCGCGGCCGTAGGCAGGAATGCCGCGCTCGATGCGCCAAGTCTCGAAAGCCGCTTCGCCGGCCGGCGCGGCCCCGGCGCGCGCGAGCTCCTCGGAAAGGTCGTCGGCCGACAGCGCGAAGACGGCCTTTTCGTGAAAGCGCGGATAGGAGAACAGCTCGGCCTTGGGCAAGGCCAGCTGGCCGAAGGCCCCGGGCGGGCGCGCCCCGAACGCCTTCTCGATGACCTCGGACGCTCGAGGCCCGGCGAGCAAGGCCAGGCTCGTCGAGGACGACAGGTCCTCCATCTTCGTTTCGCTGAGCATGATCATCCTGCCGAGCACGGCCTTGAGGTTGGCGGCGGACTCGGGGCGCGCCAAGGCGAGGAGCGAGTCCCCGGCGTCGTAGAGCAGGAACTCGGCCTGCGCGCGGCCCTTGGGCGTGAGCAGGCAGACGGGAAAGCCCTGGTGCGGCGCAAGCTTGGCCACGTCGTTGGTCAAAAGCCCGTTGAGAAAGGCGCGGGCGTCGGGCCCGCGGAAGCGCAGGCGCGCCCAGGCGCCGAGGTCGATGAGCGCGGCGCCGTTGGCGATCGCGTCGTAATCGGCGTGGGAGGGCGTCATCGGGCTCAGAAAAGCATATTTGCCCGCTGGGCCGAAAGACGCAGCGCGGCTGGGCCGAAAGTCCGTCGTGAGGCGCGCTCCCGCCATGCTATCTTGGCGCGATGTCCCTCTCGGCCTTCCTGCTTCTGGCCGCGGCTCTTTGGCCCGCGCGCGCTCTCGATGCCGGAGCCCCGGTGCGCCTGCCCGCGCCCGCGCCCGCGCGCATCGCCTTCCTGAGGAACGCCGCGCTGGGCGCAGCGCCGTCGCTGGCCGGCCTCGACCCTCTTTCGCCGGACTTCGCGCAAGCCGTCGCGCCGCTGGCCGCCGTCCTCCCGGCTCACGCGACGGACGCGGACCTTCCGGCGGCCAAGGCCCGCGCCGCCGAGGCCGTGGCGCGGCTCGCCGTCCAAGCGCTCGAGACGGGGCGGCCCGAGGCGCTCGACGCCGTTTCCGGGCTGTGGGAGTGGTACGGCGGGCCGGCCGACGCGGCGCTGGCCCGGCTGCGCGACGAGCGGCGGCGACGCCGCGTCGCCCCGCTGCTGATCGCTCCCTTCGGAGAACGAACCGGCGGCGAGGAGCCTTCCACGCAAGCGCCTCCTCGCCCGGCCGAAGGCGGCCGTCTGTCCCCGCCCTCGCCGCCGAGCCCCGCCGGCCTCTCCTCGCCGCCGCCCCCGCCGCCGCGCAAAAGCGATCTGCCCGTGCGCGCCGCCACGGCGAGCGTGCTCGTGCCCGCCATCGTCGCCCTGATTCACGCCGGCGGGGCGGCGTTTTCGGCCTTCACGCTGGCGATCTGCGCGCTGTCGCTTCTGGAGTTCGCCGGTCTCATGGAAAAGAGCGGACGCGGGGTCAACAAGCCCGCGCTGCTCGGAGGCGGCATGGCCCTCGCCGCCAGCGCGGCGCTCGGCCTGCCGGTCGTCCCGGCGCTGGCCGGCTCGGCCGCCCTCGCCGGCGCCGCCGAGATTTGGGCGCGGCGGCCGTCTCTGGAGCGCGCCGCGGCCGCCGTGTTCGGCGCGGCCCTCTTCGGCCTGCTGCCCGCCCACCTGGCTCTCCTGCGGGCGCTGACTCCGCACGGCGCGGCGCTGACCCTCGCGGCCTTCGGGGCGGCCTGGTGCTCTGACACGGCCGCTTATCTTTTCGGCCGGCGCTTCGGCCGGCGCAAGATCGCGCCGCGCGTCAGTCCGAACAAAACGTGGGAAGGCGCTTTCGCGGGCCTGGCCGCGGCCGTCCTCCTGCCCGCCGGACTGGCCGCGCTCTGGCCCGCGTGGCTGCCCCCGGCGGCGGCTCTCAAGATCGGCCTCGTCATGGGAACGCTCGGCCAGCTCGGCGGCTACGTCAATTCGATGATCAAGCGGGCCAACGGGGCCAAGGACTCGGGCAAGCTCTTCCCCGGCCACGGCGGGGCCATCGACCGGTTCGATTCCTTCCTGCTGTCGGCCGCGCTGCTCTACTACCTGCTGCGGCCCTGACCCTCGGGGCCTAGGGACAAAGGACGCGCCATTTTCCTATACTCGGCGTTGTGAAGCTCGTCACTTTCGAGACCACGGACGGGCCGGGCGTCCCGCGCCTCGGCGCTCTCCATGACGGCCGGATCGTCGACCTGCGCGCCTGCGACCCGCGGCTGCCGGCCGACATGCTGGGCCTGCTCGACGCCGGGCAAGGCGCCTTGGACGCGGCCCGGCAGGCGCTGCGCGCGCCGAAGCGCTCTTACGCGCAGGCCGACGTCCGCTTGCGCGCCCCGCTCATGCCGCGGGCGCTGCGCGACTTCTTCGCCTTCGAGGAGCACGCCCTCCAAGGCGCCAAGCGCCGCGGCGAGCCTCTGGCACCGGCCTGGTACGAGCAGCCGGTCTACTACAAGGGCAACCACCGCGAGATCTACGGTCCCGGCGAGACCGTGCCCTGGCCGAGCTACACCCGCAAGATGGACTTCGAGTTCGAGATCGCCTGCGTCGTCGGCAAGCGCGGACGGGACATCCCGGTCGAGGAAGCGGCGCCCTACATCGCCGGCTACACGATCCTCAACGATTTCTCGGCGCGCGACATCCAGAAAAACGAGATGATCTGCCGCATGGGCCCGGCCAAGGCCAAGGACTTCGCCAACGGCCTCGGGCCTTGGCTGGTCACCGCCGACGAGCTCGCCCCCGGCGAGATCGACGACCTGAAGATGACCCTGCGCGTCAACGGCGAGGTCTGGAGCGAGGGCAATTCCGGCGGGCGCTACTGGAAGTTCCCGCTCATGCTTTCTCACGTCTCCCAGGAAGAGACCGTCTATCCCGGAGACGTCCTCGGCTCGGGCACGTACTACCGCGGCTGCGGCCTCGACCTCGACCGCTGGGTGAAGCCCGGCGACATCGTCGAGCTGACGGTGGACAAGCTCGGCACGCTCTCGCACGCGATCGGCGCGCCCAAGGCCCAGAAGCGCCTGATCTATTCCGCCCAGGAGGCCGGCCATGGCGCTCGTCGTTAAGCGCGGACGGGTCCCGAAGACCCCGCACACCGAATTCTACGCCAAGGAGGGCGTGCTGGCCCTCGAGGAGATCCACGGCACCTACGGCTTCTCCGGCGCCTACGCTCGCAAGATGCACGTCAGGCGCTATCCGACCGAGCAGACCCGCGCCCCGCAGCCGGCGGGCTTCGAGTTGCGCCCGCGCTCGGCCGGAGAGCCCGTCCTCCAGCCCTTCCACCTGCTCGCCGGCCGCCTGCCCTACGGCGGCGACTTCGTTCGGGCCCGCAAGCCGCTGCTCTTCGGCCCCGCCACGACCGTTTCTGTCTCCAAGCCGGACCGCTCGACGCCGGAGGGAGAGTTCTTCCGCAACGGCGAGGCGCACGAGCTGGTGTTCGTCCAGGAAGGCGAGGGCACGCTAGCCAGCGAATACGGCGAGCTGCCTTTCGCCAAGGAGGACTACATCGTCGTGCCCAAAGGCACCACGGTCCAGTGGCGCTTGAAGAGCCCGAAAGCTTTCTTCTTCATCGTCGAGTCGCTCTACCCGGTGCACTTCGCCCCCCACCACCTCAACGCGCAGGGTCAAGCCACGCTCATGGCCCCCGTCGTCGAGACCGAGATCGGCCTGCCGGAGCTGCCCGCGGCCAAGGACGAGATCGGAGAGTTCCCGGTGCTCGTCAAGCACCACGGCGGCCGCCTGACGAGGCTCGTCCTGGGCCACCACCCCTTCGACGTGGCGGGCTGGGAGGGAGCGCTCTATCCCTTCACCTTCGCAAGCGCCAGCCACCACTCCATCGCCCGCGAGATTCATACCGCGCCGCCGGCGCGCCAGACCTTCCAGTCCGGCCAGGCGCCCTACAACGGCTTTTCGATCTGCACCTTCCGCGCGCAGATCGAGGGCTGGCACCCGCAGGACATCCCCGCTCCCTACGCTCACTACAACGCCGACTCCGACGAGGTCATGTTCTTCTCCAACACGAGCTACGGCGCCCGCAAGGGCGTCATCGAGCCCGGCTCGCTGACTTTTCATCCAGGAGCCCTGCCGCACAGCCCTCAGGGCGACGCGGCCGAGCGCTCGAAGTCTTCCCGCGGCAAGCTCTCCGACTACCTGGCCGTCATGCTCGACACCTTCTTCGAGTCCCTGGAGCCGACGCAGGCCGCCCTCGAGATCGCGGACTCGGGCTATCCGCTCAGTTGGGCGCGCAAGGCCTCCGGCGAGGGCGTCTCCCCTTCGGCCTGATGGAGCTCGACCCGGAGTCGCTGCCCATCCGCGAGCGCTACGCGCTTCTCATCTCCTCGATCCTGCCGCGGCCCATCGCCTGGGTCTCGACGATCAGCCCCGAGGGCGTCCCGAACCTGGCGCCGTTCAGCTTTTTTACCGGCATCACGTCCAATCCGATGACCATTTGCTTCTGCCCGATCAACAACCGCGACGGCCGGCCCAAGGACACGCTCGTCAACATCCGCGCGACCAAGCAGTTCGTCGTCAACCTGGTCACGGAGGCCATGGCCCAGCGCATGAACTTGACCTCGGCCCCCTTCCCCTACGGCGTCAGCGAGTTCGAGAAGGCCGGCCTGACGCCCGCCCCCGGCCGCAAGGTCCGCCCTCCGCGCGTCGCCGAGTCGCCCATTCAGATGGAGTGCGAGCTCTTCAAGCTCGTCGACGTCAGCGACGGGCCGCTCGGCGGCCACCTCGTCATCGGCAAGGTCGTCCATTATCACGCCGACGAAGCCGTCTGGAACGAAGGCCGCCCCCGCCACCAGGACCTCAAGGCCATCGGCCGCATGGGCGGAGCCTGGTATTCGCGCACGCAGGACGCCTTCGAGATGCCCCGACCCATGACCGCTGCCGAGGAGCTCAAGCCATGAAGAAGCCTTTCCACAACCTCGTCGTAGACCACATGACCTTCCTGGTGGAGCCGCGCCTCTATCCCGTGACCTACGCGCTCTTTCGGATCGTCTTCGGCTGCGCGCCGGAGGACATCATCTACAACAAGCGCCGCACCTGGCCCGGAGAGCGCGAGGAAAAATCCATGACCTTCGCCGCGCGCCTGGGCCGCTACGACGAAGGCCAGGCCGCGGTCAACCAATCGATCATCGCCGTCGTCCAGCCCACCGAGCCGGCCAAGCAGTCCTCGCACGTGCGCGAGATCCTCAAGAATCGCGGCGGCTCCGCTCATTGGCAGCACATCGCCCTGCGCACGCCCGACCTGCTCGGCTTCCACAAATACGCCCTCGAGCGCGGCGTCAACTTCATCACGCCCATCCTCAAGGACGCCGACGAGGACTTGATCCAAGTCTTCTCCGGCGAGTGGACCCTGCCCGGAGCGCGGCCGACCGGCATCTTCTTCGAGTTCGTCCAGCGCGACCCCAGCCCCGAGCTGCTCAAGAAAATCGGCGCCGACCGCCAGGCCTTCTTCCGCGACAAGACGTTCCTGGGCCTCTATCAGGAGAAAGAAAGCGAGTATCAGAGCGGCAAGGTCCGGCCCTTCATCGACGAGGATCTCTTTTCGCGCGTTGAGAAGACTCTGGCCGGCAAGCCGGTCTGGGAGGTCGGCGAGCCCGAGCTGTCCCAGGTCGAGAACGCCATGCTAGAATACGCCAAGTCGCGCGCCGGCGCGACGTCACGGAGGTGACATCGTGAGAAAGATCGCGCTTTCGCTGCTTGCCGCAACCTTCGCCGCTCCCGCTTGCGCCCAGGCCGTGGCCACCCTGCCCGCCGTCTTTGCCCGGGCCCAGACGCTGGCCCGGCAGGCCCCGAAGGGCCGCCACTTCGAACTCTTCTACGCGCGCGGACGCTGGCATTTTTTCATGAACCCCAATCCGCCCGGCTCCGGCCTCTTGCTCGACCTGACCCAGGGAGAGACCGTGCGCCTGACGCTGACCAACGAGGCCTTCAACGACGTGGATGAAGAGGCCCTGTTCGACATCGACGCGGTGAACGTGCACGTGTTCCTGGAGTCGGCCGGCGATCAGACGGAAGTCTCCTTCACCGCCCCCAAGGAAGGCATTTACTTCATCACCGAGGGCGGCGGCGTCATCGGCCGGATGGTCGTCAGGAAGGGCTAGGTCAGGGCTCGCCGGGGCCGGACCGCACGCCGCGCGCCGAAAAGCCCGCGCTCAGAAGCCCGAGCTCGGGATCGGCGAAACTCGCGCGCTCGAGCGCGCCCGCGTTGAGCGCGCGGCGGCCGGGCCGGAAGTCGAGCGCGCTCAAGACCAGGCGGCCGCTTCCCGGGAAATCCTCGCGAAAGTCGATGCCCTTGCGCGTCAGCTCGACTGAGTCGAGCGAAGCGTCCTGCGAGCGGACCGAGGCCACCTGCATGGAATCCAGGTAGCCCTCGCTGATCAGGAAGCGGAACTCCAAGTGATATCCGCGCAGCTTCGAAGTCTTAGGAAACAAGGAGACGATCAGGCGGCGGTCTCCGCCGGAAAGCCGATAGCTCCGGGCTTTGGCCGTCGCCGGGCAAGAACGCCCGCGCCAGGCGAGCCTGCCCTTGATGCGCCGCCGGGTCAGCTGCCGCTCCCAAAAGTCTCGCGCGGCCTCGGCGTCGCCGCCGACGACCAGCGAGACGGGACGCCAATGCTTGGCCTGGGGATGCAGGCGCGCGAGAATCCGATGGACGGCCCTGGGCTTTTCCGGAGCCGGAGCCGTTTGAGTGGAGACCGCGACGGCCGCCGAAGTCGAGACCGCCGTCGTCGAGGACACGTCCTGCGCGGCCGCCGCGCCGCAAAACAAGAGCGCCGCCGCCGCCCACTCCATTAGTCGAGGTACTGCAGCGTGTCCTTGATGCGGGCGAAACGCGCCTCGGCGGCGCCGTACTGCGCCTCGGCCGTGGCCACTTCCTCGCGGGGCGCCCGCGCGATGAAATTGGGGTTCTTCACCTTCTGAGCGATCTTCTGCAGCTCCGCCTCGGCCTTCTGCGCCTCCTTCTGCAGGCGCTGGCGCTCCGTGTCGAAGTCGATCAAGCCCGCCAAGGGCACGAAGAAGCTGAGGCCGGCCGCGACCGCCGTGGCGCTTTGCGCCGGCCGCCGCAGGTTCTTGGTGAACTCGACGGCTTCGACGCGGGCCAGGGCCTTGACGTAGCCCTGGTGCCCGGCGACCAGCGCTTCCGATTCCGGAGCGTCGCCGGCGGCGATGACCTTGATCTTGAGGCCCGGCGGGACGTTGAGCTGCGCGCGCAAGGCCCGCAGCTCGGAGATCACGCTCATCACCGTGCCCATGTCGCGGCGGGCCTCCTCGTTGGACCAATCGAAGGCCGTCCGGGGAGCCTGCGCCTTCAGGACGAACGCGGCCATCTCGCCGGAATAAGGCTTGAGCGCGGCGAAGAGCTCCTCGGTGACGTAGGGCATGAAAGGATGGAGCATCTTGAGCGTCCCGTTGAGGACTTGCACGAGAATGGCGCGAGCCGATTCCTTCTCTTCTCCCTCGATTCCCTGCAGCCGGATCTTGGCGAGCTCGACGTACCAGTCGCAGAACTTGTCCCACAGGAAGCCGTAAAGCGCGTCGCCGGCGGCGGCGACGTCGCAGGACTCCATGGCTTTGCGGGCTTGCTCGAGCGCGGCTTGGTATTCGGCCAGGATCCACTTGTCGGCGAGTTCCAGGCAGCAATGGGAAAGAGTCTCCAGGGAATAGGGCCTGGCCGGACGCTCCGGCAGGTTCATGAGCACGAAGCGGGTGGAGTTCCACAGCTTGTTGGCGAAATTACGGGATCCCGTGATGGAGTCTTCCGCGAAGGGCACGTCGCGCCCCGGATGCGCCTGGACGACGAGCGAGAACCGCAGCGCGTCGGTGCCGTATTTGTCCATCATCAAGAGCGGATCCACGACGTTGCCCAGCGACTTGGACATCTTCTTGCCCGACTTGTCCCGGACGATGCCGTGGATGATGGCGTCGGAAAACGGCGGCTGGCCCTGGAAGCGCAGGCCCATCATCTGCATGCGCGCGACCCAAAGATAGAGGATCTCGTAGCCCGTGACCAGCACCGAGGTGGGGTAGTAGAACCTCAGGTCCTCGGTCTTGTCCGGCCAGCCGAACACCGACATCGGCCACAGCGCCGAGGAAAACCAGGTGTCGAGGACGTCGGGGTCCTGCGTCCAGCCCTCGCCGGGAGACGAGGCGGCCACGACGGGCTCCTGGCTTTCCTTATACCAGACCGGGATGCGATGTCCCCACCAGATCTGGCGCGAGACGCACCAGTCCTTGATGTTCGACAGCCACTCCCGATAGGGATTGGCCCAGTTCTGCGGGTGTATCTTGAACTGCCCCTTGTCGAGCGCCTCGATCGCCGGCTTGGCCAAGTCCCCCATCTTGACGAACCATTGCAGCGAGAGCAGCGGTTCGATGGCGGACCCGCAGCGGTAGCAGACCCCCACCGCGTTCTTGTGGTCCTCGGTCTTGACGAGCAGCCCCTCGGCGGCCAGGTCGGCCAGGACCTTGTCTCGGGCCTGCTCGCGGGAGAGGCCCGCGCAGCCTTCGCCCGCATCGGGCGTCATCTTGCCGTCCGGGCCGATGACCTTGCGCAGCCCGATCTCCGTGTGGCGCTGGAGAATCTCGAAGTCGTTGGGGTCGTGGGCGGGCGTGACCTTCACGGCTCCCGTCCCGAAGGTGGCGTCGACGTGCTCGTCGCCCACGATCGGGATCTCGCGCCCGGTCAAGGGCAGCTTGAGCTTGCGGCCGACCAAGCCCAGGTAGCGGTTGTCGCGGGGGTTGACCGCCACGGCCGTGTCTCCGAGCAGGGTCTCCGGCCTGGTGGTGGCGACCACGAGCCCTTCTCCTTTGCCGTCGGCCGCGGGATAGCGGATGTGCCAAAGCTTGCCCTTGCGCTCCTCGTGCTCGACCTCGATGTCGGACAGCGCCGTGCCGCAGCGCACGCACCAGTTGACCATGCGCTCGCCCCGGTAGATCAGGCGCGCGTCCCACAGCGCCTTGAAGGCGGAGAAGACCGACTTGGCGCGCGCCTCGTCCATCGTGAAGGCTTCGCGCTGCCAGTCCAGCGCGCAGCCCAGCCTCTTGAGCTGGCCGAGGATGGTGCTCTTGGTGCTGCGCGTCCAGGCCTGCATCCGCTCCAGGAACTTCTCGCGTCCGAGGGCGTGACGGCTGAGACTCTCGCCCTTGAGCTGCTTTTCCATGACGTTCTGGGTCGCGATGCCGCCGTGGTCGGTGCCGGGCACCCAGCACGTCTCGGCGCCGTGCAGCCGGTGCCAGCGCACGAGGACGTCCTGCAGGGTGTTATTGAGCGCATGCCCGATGTGCAGGGCGCCCGTCACGTTGGGCGGCGGGATGACGATCGAGAACATGCGCGCGCCGGCTTTCGGCTCGCTGTGGAACAGGCGCGCCGCCTCCCACTCCTGGAGCCAGCGGCTCTCGACGGGACCGGGGTCGTAGGCTTTATCGAGCATCGGTTTGTCGCGGAACCTTCAGGATCTGGCGGATTTTCTCCATGAGCCGGCGACCGTCGATGGGCTTGGCGATATACTCGAAGGCCCCGGCCTGGATGCCGCTCAAGACGTCGATGGTCTCGCTGGAGCCCGTGAAGATCACCACCGGGATGCGCGCGAGCTCCGCGTCGGCCTTGAGGCGGCGCAGGAGGTCGAGACCGTTGAGGTCGGGCATGTAGAGGTCCATCAAGATGAGATCGGGCTTGGTCTGCCGGATGACGGCGTCGGCGACGACGGGCGATTCCAGGGTCACCGCGTCGAAGCCCTCGTGCTTGAGAGACAGCCGCACGGATTCGCGCACCAGGACGTCGTCGTCGATGATCAGAATCTTCACAGAAGATCGGAGGCCAGCGCCGCCAGCGGGCTGCGCTCGCTTTTGGTGAACGTGACGTGGCCGAAAAGCGGCTGGCCCTTGAAGCGCTCGACCAAATTGGTCAGGCCGTTGGACGCCGCGTCGAGGTAGTAATTGTCGATCTGGTAAGGATCGCCGGTGAGCACGATCTTGGCGCCCTGCCCGGCGCGCGAGATGATCGTCTTGATCTCGTGGGGCGTCAGGTTCTGGGCGTCGTCGATGATGATGAGCAGGTTCGGGAGGCTTCGGCCGCGCAAATACGTCACGGCCTCGATCTCGATGGTGCCCTCCTCGATGAGCATCTGGATGTCCATGTCGGAGGTCTCGAGAGACCCTTTGGGGCGCTCCAGCAGATAGCTCAGGTTGTCGTAGATCGCCCCCATCCAGTTGGTGAGCTTCTCCTCCTTGGTGCCGGGGAGGAAGCCGATGTCGTGGCCGACGGCCACGACGGGGCGGCCGATGAGGATGCGCCGGTAGTGCTTCTCCTCGAGCGTCTGGTGCATGGCGGCGGCCAAGGACAGCATCGTCTTGCCCGAGCCGGCCACGCCGACGAGGGAGACGAGCTGGATGTCCTTGTTGAGCAAAAGCTCTAGGGCGAAGCGCTGCTCCGTGTTGAGCGGCTTGACGCCCCAGGGCGCGGAGTCCCCCTTGAGCAGCGGCACCAGCGCCCCGGCCTTCACGTCGAAGCGCGTGAGCGCGCTCTGCGAGCCGTGGCCCTTGAGGATGACGAACTCGTTGGGCACCAGCGCCCGCGGCGTCTGCGGCGGCGCCAGCCGCTTGTCGCGATAGAACCGGTCTATGTCGGCGGAGGAGACCGCCACTTCCTGCCAGCCGCGGTAAAGCTCGGCGACGTCGACTTTCTCCTTCTCGTAGTCCTGGGTCTCGAGACCCAGCGCTTCGGCCTTGATGCGCAGGTTGATGTCCTTGGAGATCAGGACGATCTTCTCTTCTTTTTTGCGCAGGAACTGCGCGCAGGCGAGGATCTCGTTGTCCTTGGTGCCTTGCGAGAACATCTTGGGCAGGCCGTCGGAGACCTGTATCTCCACCTTGAGCTTTCCCCCGTGCTCGAGGTTGACCCAATCGCTGAGCTTGCCCTGCTTGCGCAGCTCGTCGAGACTGCGCGCGATCATGCGCGCCGAGCGCCCGCGCTCGTCGTTGTTGCGCTTGAACGTGTCGAGCTCCTCGATGACGGTCAAGGGCAGGACGACGCGCGCGCCCTCGAAGGCGAAAATGGCCTGAGGGTCGTGCAGGACGACGTTGGTGTCGAGGACGAATGTCTTCAAGCGGCGGCCTCCGCGTGCTGGATTGCGTCGTCGAACGGCGGCACGAACTCCGAAAAAGCCTGGTTGGCGAGAAAGACCCCTTCGCGCGTGAGCTTGACCACGGCGCCCCGGCGCTCCACCAGCCCGCGCGCGGCCAGCCGCGCCCATTGCGGCGCGAACGCCTCCTCGAGCTCTCGCCCGGGCACGAAGCCCTCGACGAGACGCAGGCCCAGGAAGGCGCGCTCGCCCAGCTTCTCACGCCCTTGCAGGCGCTCCCTCTGGGCGGCCGGGCTTCGGCCGGCCTCGACGGCGTCGCAGTAGACCGTGAGGCGGTCCGCGTTGGACCAGCGCTCCCCGGCCAAGTAGGAGGCGGCCGAGCAGCCCAGCCCGATATAGTCGCCGTCCTGCCAGTAGATGCGGTTGTGCAGCGATTCGCGGCCCGGCCGCGCGAAATTGGAGATCTCGTAATGGCGAAGTCCCGCGGCGCGCAGGCGATCGAGGCTCGCCTCGAACATCTCGCGACAGAGAGCTTCGTCCGGCTCGACGTCGCGCTTGCCGTAGAGGGTGCGGTCCTCCACCTGCAGCCCGTAGAGCGAGACGTGCTCGGGCGAGAGCGCGAGCACGTCGTCGAGGCTTTTCAAGCACCCCTCGAGCGTCTGCCCCGGAAGGCCGTACATCAAATCCACCGAGACCGCCAAGCCCGCAACGGCCCGAGCCGCCCGGTAGACGCGCCGGAAGTCCTCGGCCGTGTGCCGGCGGCCGATGGACTTGAGCAAGGCGTCGTCGGCCGTCTGCAGGCCCAGGCTCAGGCGCGTGACGCCCGCCTCGCGCAGGACGGAAAGCTTCTCTTCGTCAAGGCTCTCGGGATTGGCCTCGAACGTCGACTCCTGAAAGCGAACGTCCGGGAAACAACGGCCGATGAGCGCGAAGAGCTCGCGCAGCTCGGGGGCGCTCAGCTCCGAAGGCGTGCCTCCGCCGACGTAGAGCGTCTCAGGCCGCCTCCCTTTATAGAGCCCGGCCTCCGTCTCCAGCGCGCGCAGGTAGCGCCGCGCAATGGCGTTTTGTCCGGAAAAAGCGGCGAAATCGCAGTAGTAGCACTTGATGGAGCAGAAGGGGATGTGGACGTAGAGGCCGAGTCGCGGGAAGTCTTGCACCTTCTCGAATTGTGCCAAAATCCGCGCCGGCCGTCCAGACGCCGCTATTTGTTAGAATGCGCGCGTGATCCTGCCGCTCCTCCTGTTCGCTCTCCCTCCGGCGCCCGCCCGCGCGGCGCAAAGCCCCGAGCGGGCCTGGACGGCTTTGACGCGCGACGTGCGCGCCGAGCCGCGGGATTTGGGCGTGCGCCCCGGCCGCTTTGCGCCCACGTTCCCGGTTCCCGCCGTCGAGCAGGTCCTGGCCGATCCCCTGCGCGGCCTGCCGCGCCTCAGGCGCTGGCTCTCCGACCTCTCGCGGCCGCTGTCCTCGCAGGAGGCGCTGCGCTTCGCCGCGGCGAGTCTGGGCGACAATCCCGCGCTGGCGAAGACGGCCTCCGCCGTCTCCTGCCCGGCCCTTCCGCCGGCGCTGCGGCCCGCCGTCGAGCGCCTGGCGGGGGCGCTGGCGGCCGACCAGCGCCTCGTCGCGAGGGCTGCGGACTCGATCCCGGCGGGCCTGCGCGAGCGCGCGCTGGCGCAAGTCGCAGCCCTGGCCCGCTCGCAAGACGTGCCTGCCCTCGACCCGGGCCTCTTCGATGAGCTCAAAGGCTTCCGGCAAGACGAGATGGAGGCCGCGGCCCGCGCCGCCGCGGCGGCCGTCGACGCCGCGCTGCCCCGGCTGGAGGCCGCCGCTCGCGGGCGGCCGTCCGGCCGCTGGACCTGCGCCACGCCGCAAGGCGGCGTCGTCGTCACGGGCGTCGAGGGCGGTCGCCACGGCGAAGAGGAGCTCTCGAAGACTCTGCTCGAGATCGGCCTCGGCGGCGCCTCGCGCTACGACGGGCCGGCCGCGGCGGCCGGGCCCGGGCAGCTGCGCGTCCTCGTCGACCTCGGAAGCGCCGTCATCGCGAGCACGGGCGCGGCCGCGGGCTCGGGCGCCTTCGGCGTGGGGCTGCTGTACCTGCCGCGGGCCTCGAACGCGCGGGTGCGCGCCGGAGACCTCTCGCTCGGAGCCGGGCTCTTCGGCGTGGGCGCGGCGTTTATCGTCGCCGACGCGGCGCGTCTGGCGTGCGGGCGCTTCTGCGAAGGCGCGGCGGCCTTCGGCGAAGGCGTGCTCTCCGCGCAAGGCGACGGCGCTTCGCTGAGCGCCGGGCTCGCGGCCCAGGGCTTCGGCCTGACGCGAGGCGCCGGCGTGCTGCTGTTGCGGGGCGCGCGCGCGCGCCTCTCCTGCGGCCTGTCGGTGCCGGATCCCCGCGATGCCAAGGCTTCCCTCGGCCTCTGCCAGGGAGTCGGCTACGGCCCGCGCGCGTTCGCGGCCGGGGGCGTGGGAGTGGCCGACGTGCGCGGAGACGGAGCGCGCCTCGACTCCGGCTATTTCGCCCAAGGCGCCGGCTATTGGCACGGGCTGGGAGCGCTCTTCCTTTCCGGCAACGACGCCTCCGTCCGGGCCCGCCGCTACGATCAGGGCTCGGGCGTGCACATGGCGGCCGGCGTCTTGCTCGTCGACGGCCGCCGAGACCGCTTCGCCAATTGGGGCGTCGGCCCGGCCTTCGGCTGGGACCTGGGCGTGGGCGTGCTCGAGTCTCGCGGCCAGGACGATCGATTCCAGGCCGATTGGGCCGCCGGCCGGGGCGAATACAACGGGCGCTCCCTCGTCTACGTCTCCGGGCAAGGCAACGAACTGCGCATGCCGGGGCTCGGCACCGCTGAGTTTCGACGCGGCGCTCCCGGCTACGGCCTCGCTCAGGTCTTGGGCCGCGGCAACCGCGTCTGGGCTCCGGGTCTGGCGCAGGCGACGCCCACGGGCTCCTTCGACGTCAGGACCAGCCCCTGGGGTGTTCTGCGGATTTCCGGCGGCGGACGACTGGACCCCGAGGTCTCGAGCCGCGCCGTCTCCTGGCCCGACGTCCACCGCTCCTCCGAAGCCGCCCGGGAAGAGGCCGAGCTGGCCGCGCTCGGGCCGCGTCCTCAAGCCGGCCCGGCCGCGCTGGCCTGGGACCTGTACGTCGCCTCCCATTTTCCCTTTGTCCCCAGCGCCGTCTCCGAGGCCGCCGCGCGCGTGCTGACGGCCGGGCCGGAGGCGGCCGGCGACCTGCTCGAGCTCTACACGCCCGAGGCCTTCGACCAGGACCTCTGGATCCGCGCGGCGTTCTCGGCCCTGGGTCCCGGCGCCGCGGGGCCGTTGTCGCGCGAGCTCGCCAAGGCCCAGGGAGCGTCACGGGCGATGCTCGTCGATCTCTACCGCTACCAGCCCGCGGCGGCGGCGGTCTCGGCCGCGTTCCAACAATCGGCCGATCCCGATTGGCGCGCGCGCAAGGCGGCGGCCGCCGTACTAGGCTCGGAGCTCGGCTCCCAGGCCGGCGGCGAGCCGGGCCGCTTGCGCGACGTGCGGGCCTGCTTGCGGCTGCTGGAGGGGAAGTCCTCGCCCCAACGGCTGGCCCAGGCCCTCGGAGACATCCGGCCGCCCGAGCTCCTGTCCCTGCTCGCCCTGGCCGGCCCGGTAACCCCAAGGCAGCGCCTGGGACTCCTGTCGCTGGCGCCCAGCCCCTTCGATCCCGTGCCGCCCGAGCGCCTGCCTGGCTTCGCCGCCCTGCTCGAGACCGACGCCGGCGGCTTCAAGGCGGCGTTCGCCCGCGAGCTCGAGCAGGCCGCGGGCCTGACCGAGCTTGCGCGCGCCTCGCTCAACGGCTCGCTTTCCGACCGCGAGCCCGAGCCTGAGGTCGCCGCGGCCGCGCTGGTCTCCCTCGGCGCCATCGGCCGGCCGGACGACGTCGGCGCGCTGGAGCGGCGCCTGAACGACCCGCGCGCGCCGATTCGCGAGGCGGCCTCCTTTGGCCTGGCCGAGATGGGCGAGGCGGCGAAGTCCGCGCTGGCCCAGGCGCTTAAGGACCCCTCGCGCCGGGCCGCCGCCGTCGTCGCGGCCGCGCAGAGCTCGGATCCCGGCGTCCTTTCCCTCCTGAGCGAGGCGATGAGGTCGTCCGACGCGTCCACCCGGCTTCTCGCCGTCGCCTCTCTTTCCGCCCTGCAGACCACGACCTGGGGCCGGCGCAAGGACTTCGCGCAGGCGCTTTCCGCGCTGGCTGCGGGCGACTCGTCCGCCTCGGTGCGCGCCTCGGCCGCGGCCGTCCTCGGCGATATCCAGCCGGCCCAGGTGGCGCGGCGATGAGCGCCTTCAAAGCCGGCTTTGTCGCGCTCCTGGGACGCCCCAACGCCGGCAAGTCCACGCTGCTCAACCGCATCCTCGGCGCCCGGCTGTCGATCGTCTCCGCAAAGCCCCAGACCACGCGCCACAAGATCGTGGGCATCCTGGACGGCAAGGACTACCAGGTCTGCTTCCTCGACACTCCGGGGCTCATCCCGTCGCCCTCCGACCCGCTCCAACGGGCGCTTCGCCGCGCCGCCAAGCAGGCCGCGCAAGACGACGCGGACATCATCGTCTTGCTCGTCGAGCCCGAGAAGCCTTCGGCGGCGGACTTGGAGGAGCTCGGCGGCCTGTCGCGCTCGGGCGTGCCCGTCATCCTCGCCCTCGGCAAGGCCGACATCGAGGCGCGCAAGCCCTTCCACGACGCCGCGCTCAAGGCCTACGCGGAGGCGGTCAAGCCGGCCGCCGTCCTGCGCGTCTCCGGCCTCAAGGGAGACGGCGTCGACCAACTGCTGCGCGAGGTGGTCGCGCGCCTGCCCGAGTCGCCCGCGCTCTACGAGCCGGGACAGCTCTCCGACCGCTGGGAGCGCTTCTTCGCCGCCGAGATCGTGCGCGAGAAGGTCTTCGAGCTCTACCACGAGGAGATCCCGCACGCCACGGCCGTCGTCGTGGAGCACTTCTCCGAGCAGCCCGGCCGGCCCGACGAGATCGCGGCCACGCTGTATGTGGAGCGCGACGGCCAGAAAGGCATCCTGCTCGGCAAGAAGGGCGAGGCGCTGCGACGCTTGTCCGACCGCTCGCGCCAAGCCATCGAAGCCTTCACCGGCCGGCCCGCCGTCTTGGACCTATGGGTCAAGGTGCGCCACAACTGGCGCAAGGACCCGAAGGCGCTGGCCGAGTTCGGCTACCTTTAGCGCTCGGCCCCGGTGCTAAGGCAGGAGCTCCGCGGCCGCTTCCGCCTGCGTCGCGGGTCTGGCCGGCGTCAAGGAGTGGAGCGGCGGGGCGAGCGCGACCTGCGCCGCTTCCTTGGGCGGCTCGGGAGCCGCGATCTCGGACGCCTTGATTTCCGCCGTCGAGGGGCGCGCCGGCGCGGGAGCGGCCGCAGACGGCATCTCAATCGAGGCGGCCGGCCCAGGCGGGCCCAGCAGAGACGCCAAGACCGCCGCGACCTCCTTGACCGCCGCCTTCGGCGGCTTGCGCATGTTGTGGTCGGCCGGAGAGCCCGGCTCGCCGCCCCAGGCGTTGTGCCATTCCAGCCCCGTCAACGGGCGGCCGGGCGAGGCCGTGCCGTAGACGAAGGGAGCGATCACGTCCAAGAAGGGACCTCCGAGGTAGCTCGTGACCATCCTGACGTCGACGGCCAGGACGGCGCCCACGCCGCGACCCTTCAGCTTGGCCAGGACGTCGCCCTGCTGGAGCGTGTCCAGGCGGCCGGGCGCCCGCGCGCTGCCCGTGATCTCCTCGAGCAGCCGGGAGGTCTGCGCGGTATCGAGGATGCTGTAGCCGCGCGCGCGCAGCTCGCTGGCCAGCGCATCGCCGACTTCCGGGCGGTTCGAGGTCGTGACGAGCGCGCCTGCCGGCTCGGACAGCGGCTTGCCCACCACCACGAATTTCGAGCCGCCGCAAGCGCTCAGCAGCGCCGCAGTGCAGGCGGCGAGTGCGGCGCGGCCGGCGCCGCGATCCTGGCTGGTCGGCATCGCCGCCCAGTTTATCCTCCGTCGCTCCTCGCGTCAAGCCATGCCCGCACCTCGCGGGCCGAGAGGCAGTTGAGCACGTCCCGAGGCGTCAGCCACGCCCGCCGCGCGATCTTGACGGCCATCTCCATATAGCGGAATTCGCGCGTCGAATGCGCGTCGGTATCGAGGGCGATCGGACAGCCGAGCTCGCGCGCCCGCTGCGCGCGCACGTCGTCGATGTCCTGGCGGTCGGGCTGGCCGTTGATCTCGAAAGCCGTGCCGGACTTCGCCGCCGCGGCCATGACCATCTCCGCGTCGAAGGCGTAGGCGGGCCTGCGGTTGATCAGGCGTCCGGACAGATGGCCGACGATGTCGACGCGGCGGTTGGAGGCCGCCTTGACCAGGCGCGCCGTCATCTCGGCCTCGCTCTGCTTGAAGCGCGAGTGCACCGAGCCGATGACGACGTCGATCTCGTCCAGGACGTCGTCGGGATAGTCCATGCGCCCGTCTTCGAGGATATCGACCTCCATCGAGCGCATGAGCGCGATGCCGCCGATCTTTCTTTCCAGGCGGCGCACTTCGGCGATGGTCTTGCGCAGCCGGGCCGCCTTGAGGCCCTTGGTCATGTAGAGCGACTGCGAGTGGTCGGCCAGCGCCACCCATTCCCAGCCCCGCTCCTTAGCCGCCCGCGCCATCGCCTCCAGGCTCTGGCGGCCGTCGGTGTAGGTCGAGTGGTTGTGAAAGTCGCCGCGCACGTCCTCGAGCTCGACGAGCCTGGGAAGTTTTCCCTGCCGCGCGGCGTCGATCTCGCCGCGGTCTTCGCGCAGCTCGGGCGGGGTCCAGGCCAACCCGAGAGCCGCGTAGACGTCCTCCTCGGTCCTTCCGGCCACGGGCCGCTTCTGGTTCTTGTCGGACAGACGGAAGACCCCGTATTCGTTGACGGTCAGGCCCTTCTTGAGCGCGAGGGCGCGCAGGGCGATGTTGTGGGCCTTCGAACCCGTGAAATAGACCAGAGCCGCCCCGAAGGACTGCGGCGGAACGACGCGCAGGTCGCACTGCGGGCCGGCGAGCAGGTTGACGCTCGCCTTGGTGCCGCCCTGGGCGATGACTGAGCGCACCTGCGGCAGCTTCACGAAGGCCGCGATAGCCTCGGAAGCCGACTTCGAGGCGCATAATATATCGATGTCGCCCACCGTCTCGCGCCCGCGCCTAGTCGAGCCGGCGACCTCGGCGCGCAGGACCCCGGGCAGCTGCCGCAGCCGAACCGCCAACTCCTCGGCGATCTGCGCGGCCTCCAGGCAGAGAAGGCGCGGTTTTTCCCGGGCGAAGGGCAAGCCCTTGAGGACGTTCTCCTCGGCCTTGGGGCCGAAGCCAGGCATCTCGCGCAGGCGCCCGGCGCGCGCCGCGTCCTCGAGGGCCTTGAGATCGGCGATGCCGGCTTCGAAAAGGTGCCGGGCTTTCTTCGGTCCGAGTCCGGGCAGGCGCAGCATCTCCTGCAGCCCGACGGGGAAGCGCCGTCGCAGCGCTCGCAGCTCGCCCCACGTCCCGCAGCCGGCGACCTCCTTGAGGTGGGCGGCGATATTGGAGCCGATGCCGGGGACCTCCAGGACCTCCTTTTCGGGCATCTCGCAGACGGGCTTGGGCAGCGCGGCGACTGCGAAAGAGGCGCGCTGGTAGGCCCTCACCTTGAATGGATTGGCGCCCGCAAGCTCCAGAAGGACGGCCATCTCGGAAAGCAGCGCGGAGGCCTCGGCGTTGGTCATGATCCGATTCTAGAACCGATCGGGGTAAAGCGCAACGAAGACGCCGTCACGACGTTTTGCTTAAATAGCCCATGAATCACCGAAAGCCCGCTTTTCTGGTCCTTCTTCTCGTCGGCGCCGCGGCCCGCTGCGGCGCCGACGAGGGCATGTGGACCCTCGACAACCTTCCCAAGGCGCAGCTTGAGCGCCGCTATCACTTCACGCCCACCCGCGACTGGCTCGAGCGCGCGCGACTTGCCTCCGTGCGCTTCAACGACGGCGGCTCGGGAGCCTTCGTCTCGCCGGACGGCCTGGTCCTGACCAACCATCACGTCGCGCTCGGCCAGCTCTCCAAGGTCTCGACGGAGAAGAACGACTACGTCAAGAACGGCTTCTTCGCCCGTACTCCGGATGAGGAGCTTAAGTGCCCGGACCTCGAGCTCAACGTCCTGGAATCCATGCAGGACGTCACGCGGCGCGTCCTCTCCGCGGTCAAGCCGCGCGCGCCGCTGCGAGTCCAAAACGAGCAGCGCAAGGCGGCCATGGCGCGCGTCGAGAAGGAATGCTCGAGAAAAACCGGCCTGCGCTGCGACGTCATCGAGCTCTACGAGGGCGGCGAGTATTGGCTCTACCGCTACAAGAAATACACCGACGTTCGGCTGGTCATGGCCCCGGAGCAGCAGGCGGCCTTTTACGGACGCGACCCCGACAATTTCACATACCCCCGCTTCGACCTGGATTTCGCGTTCTTCCGCGTCTACGAGAAAGGACGCCCCGTCCGTCCCAAGCAGTATTTCCGCTGGAGCCCCCGCGGCGCGGCCGATGGGGAGCTCGTCTTCGTCACGGGCAACCCGGGTTTCACGGAGCGCCAGAAGACCGTCAGCCAGCTCGAGTTCGACCGCGACACCCGGCTGCCGCTGCATCTGCAGCGCCTGAAGTCCCTCCGGGCCGCCCTCGAGGCGTACTCGGCGGGCGGCGCCGAGGAAGCGCGGCGGGCGCAGGGCCTCCTCTTCATGCTGCGCAACTCCGTCAAGGCTCTCGACGGCGAACTGAGAGGCCTTCAGGACCCCAAGCTCATCGCCCTCAAGCGCGAGCGGCAAAAGCCGCTGCGCGCCAAGGCGCCGGAGGCCTTCGACAAGATCGCGCAGGCGCAGAAGCTCCTGGAGTCTCGCCAAAAACAGCGCGAATTCCGAAGCCTCTTCGGCTCCAAGCTCGCCATGTTCGCCATGACGATCGTGCTGGAGTCCGAGGAGACCGCCAAGCCCAACGACCGGCGCTTCGAGGAGTTCCGCGACTCGAACCTGGACTCGCTCAACTTCCGGCTGCTGTCGCCGGCGCCCGTCTACCCGGACCTGGAGCAGGCGGCGCTCACCGACATCCTCGGCCAGGCGCAAAACAGCCTCGGAGCGGACGATCCCTGGGTCAGGGCCGCGCTTCAGGGCCGCGCACCCGCCGACGAGGCGCGGGAGCTCGTCGCCGCGACCAAGCTCGCCGACCCGGCCGTCCGCAAGGCCCTGGTGCAGGGCGGCCTCAAGGCCGTCGACGCCTCGGACGACCCTCTGATCCTGTGGGCCAGGCGCCTGGACCCCGCCTACCGCGAGCTGCGCAAATGGCATGAGGACAACATCCAGAGCGTCGAGGCCTTGGAGGGCAATCGCATCGCCAAGGCGCGCTTCGCGCTCTACGGCAAGTCCGAGTATCCCGACGCCACGTTCACGCTGCGCTTGAGCTTCGGCAAAGTCGCCGGCTACGACGAGTTGACGACCCGCGTGCCTTACAAGACCACGTTCTACGGCCTCTTCGACCGCGGCGCGTCTTTCGACGACGCGGGTCCTTACCAGATCCCGGCCAGGGTCGACGCCGCCAGGAGCCGCCTCGATCTTTCCGTGCCGCTCGACTTCGTCGCCACCAACGACATCGTGGGCGGAAATTCCGGCAGCCCCGTGTTCAACCGGGACGCGGAGCTGGTCGGTTTGATCTTCGACGGGAATATCCAGAGCCTGGTCTGGGACTACGTCTATTCCGCCCAACAGGGCCGCGCCGTGGCCGTCCATTCCTCCGCCATCCTCCAGGCCTTGCGCAAGATCTACGGGATGGACGCCCTGGCCGACGAGCTCGAGGCCAAGCGATGACGCTGGATCTTTCGGACCATGAGCCCGTCCTGGGCCGCCGCATCCTCGTGACCGGCGCCTCCAGCGGCTACGGACAGGCGGCCGCGCTGGCGCTGCTCAAGCAGGGCGCGCGCGTGGCCGGCTGCTCCCGCGGCGAGGAGGGCTTGAGGCTGGTGGAGAACGCCGGCGGCCTGGTCGCCGCCTGCGACGTCTCCAAGCCCAAGGACGTGTCGCGGCTGATGGCCGCCGTCCGCAAGCGCCTGGGCGGTCTCGACGCCGTGGTCAACAACGCCGGGATTTTGCTGCGGCGAGGGCTGCTCGAGATGGACGAGGCCCAATGGGAGCAGACCGTGGCGACGAACCTGACCGGCCCTTGGCTCGTCACCCGCGCCGCGCTGGACCTCATGCCGCGCGGCTGCGTGGTCAACGTCACCTCGGGGCTCGGCTGGGTTCCCATGAGGCCCTACAGCGCCTACAGCGTCAGCAAGGCTGCTCTCAACATGCTCACGCGAGCCTTGGCCGAAGAGCTGGCCGCGACGCATCGCGTCAACGCCGTGGACCCGGGAGTCGCCAGGACCCGGATGAACCCGCAAGCCACCGGCTCCCCCGACGCCGTCGTGCCCGTCATCCGCGCGCTCGCCTGCGCGCGGCCGGAGGGGCCCAACGGCCTGTGCTTCAAGAAAGACGGCTCCCAGACTCCCTGGTGAGCTAAGGCAGGAGGTATTGGTGGAAGGCCAGCCCCGGCCGGCCCGCCGCCGCGATCTCCCCCTCGAGCTGGCCGTAGGCGAAGCCCTCCAGCTGGAACACGACGGCCAGAGGCTTGTGCCGCTCCTCCTGCTTGAAGACGAAGACCAGTCCGTCCTTGGCCGACTCGATGCGCTCGGGGGTCGGAAAGATCCGGCGTATGCGCACGGCGTCGACGTAGCCGTAGTTGAGCGACAACCGGTAGCGCCCGTGGCTGGCCAGACGGGGCGCGAGCTGAACCCGCAGCGTGGTCGGAGCCGCGAAGCGGTCGAGCCGGTCGTATTCCAGCTTGACCGCGCCGGCGGCGTCGGCCATCGTGGCTCGGCTGAAGGCTTCGACGCCGACCATCCCCGCCACGACGACGGCCAGCGGCAGAGCCATCACGACCTGCCACAGCAGTCTCGTGACGCGCGCCGCCCGGTCCGGGTCCAGCCGGCCGGCCGCGTCCATCCCGTCCGCTCCTTGAGCATTGGACATGATCCCTCCCGCGTGGCCACACTGCGCAGCGATCATAGAACGGCGGGAGCGCGCCCTTCCATGGCGGGCGGTTAAACAGTGCGTGGGGACGGCGTGACGGCGGGCTACTTGGCGGGGCCGGCGACCTGCCCGAAGAGTTCCTTGAGCCCTCCCAACGATCCCATGACGCCCGCGGCCTCGTAGGGAAGGAAGACGACCTTGTCGGCGTTGGCCGCGATCTGGTTCAAGGAGTCGAGGTATTTTTGGGCGATGAGGTATTGCGCGGAGTCGAGCTTCGTGATGGCCTGGGTGATGAACTGAATCGCCTGGGCCTCGGCCGACGCCACCTTGAGGCGCGCCTCGGCTTGGCCCTCGGCGGAGAGGATGGCCGACTGCTTCTGGCCCTCGGCGCTGACGATCTGCGACTGCCTGAGGCCCTCCGCGCGCAGGATCGCGGACGCCTTCTCTCCCTCGGCGGTCGTGACGACGGCGCGGCGCGTGCGCTCCGCCGTCATCTGCTTTTCCATCGTGAGGCGGATGTCCTCGGGCGGCGTGATGTTCTTGAGCTCGATGCGCACGACCTTGACGCCCCAGGCCTGCGTGGCCGCGTCGAGGGCCGAGCGCAGCTGGGTGTTGATCGTGTCGCGCGAGGTCAGCGTGTGGTCGAGGTCGAGGTTGCCGATGACGTTGCGCAGCGCCGAGAGCGTCAGTTGCTCGATGCCCCAATGGAGGTTTTGCACCTCGTAGACGGCGGCCACGGGATCGACGATGAGGTAGTAGATGACGGCGTCGACCGTCATCGTGACGTTGTCGCGGGAGATCACCTGCTGGGGCTCGATGGGCGTGATCTGCTCGCGCAGGTCGACGCGCTGGCGCACGTTGTCGAGGAACGGCACGATGATGTTCAAGCCCGCCTCGGCCTTCTTGTGGAAGCGGCCCAGGCGCTCGATGAGGAGCACCTGCTTCTGCGGCACGATCTTGATCGTGTTCATGATCACGGTGAGGACGAACACGGCGCCCAGAGCCACGACGACGGTCACGATCAGTCCCATTCAGCCTCCCACCGGCCGCACGATCAAGCGGATGCCCCGCGAGCCCACGATCTCCACCTCAGCGCCGGCCGAAATCGGCCGCTTGTCGGCGCTGTCGGCGGCCCAGTCGGTGCCTTCGACGAGGACGCGGCCGTGGCCGCCCGCCGCATCGAGGGCCTCGACCACGCGGCCGCGGCGGCCGACCAGCTTCTCCGTGCGCGAAGGCACGCCCGGGGCCGCGGCGATCTTATGGACGATGCGCGAGCGCAGGAAAGTGAGCAGGATCAGGCTGGAGGCGCCGAAGACGACGGTCTGCGCCCAGACCGGCTGGCCTACGGCGTCGAGGGCGGCGGCGATGAGCGCGGAGACGGAGACCAGCGTGAAGCCGAAAGGCCCCGGCAGGATCTCGATGATGATGAACAGCAGCGCGATGCCAAGCCAAACCCAGACCATGCCCGCCCATCCTAGGACTTGCCCCCGTCGTTGTCAAGAACGCGGCGGCCCTTGGACCCAAACGCGGATAGGCCAAAAGAGCGGCGCGCGGCGGCCGGAGGGCTCGTGCGCTTCGGGCTCTCGGGCTCTAAAATAGGGAAATGAGCCGCCTTATGGCCCTGGTCCTCGGGGTCGCGCTCTGCCTTCCCGCGCGCGCCGCGGAGGTGGCGGCGCCCGCGCAGGTCATCCTCATCCGCCACGCCGAGAAGCCCGCCGAGGGCAATGACCTCAGCCCGCGCGGCTTTCAGCGCGCCCGGGCGCTGGTCTCCTTTTTCCAGACCAATCCCGCCGTCACGCGCTTCGGGCCGCCAGCGGCGATCTACGCGGCCAAACCCAAGGCCGACGGCGCGCAGGCGCGCCCTCTGGAGACCGTGCAGCCGCTGGCCAAGGCGCTGCGCCTGGCCGTGAACACGGATTTCCGCAAAGACGACGTGGCCGGCCTGGCGGCCTCCGTCATGAAGGATTCCGCCCATGCCGGAAAGACCGTCCTGGTCGCCTGGCAGCACCACCTCATCCCGCGCATCGCCAAGGCGCTGGGAGCCGCGCAGGCTCCCGACTCATGGCCGGGCGAGGTCTTCGACCGCGCCTGGATCATCGATTTCGACGGGCGCGGCAAGCCGGTCTCTTTCCGGAACATTCCCCAGCGCCTGCTGCCCGGCGACAGCGGCAAGTAGGCGGTTAGGCCGGCGCTTTCGCCGCGGACTTGCCCTTGCGCTTGCCCGCCGTCCGGGCGAAGGAGTTTTCGAGGTCCCGGATGATGTCGACGGGGCTTTCCAGCCCGATCGACAGGCGCACCCCGTCGACGCCGCGCATGGCCCCCTCGCCGGAATACGCGGAGTGCGTCATCCCCGAAGGCATCTCGATCAAGGTTTTCACGTGGCCGAGGCTCACGGCGAGCGTGATCGAGTAGGCGTTCTGCGCCACGTCGTCGACGAAGGCCGCCGCGTCGATCTTCGCGCCGTCGAGGCGGAAATAGATCATGTTGCCCGGGGCGAACTCCCCGTCGAAGTCGATCATCTGTCGGCGGGCCAGCTCCTTTTGCGGGAAGCTCGCGAGGCCCGGCCAGCGCACCTCGCGCACGAGCGGGTTTTTTTCCAGAAAGCGGGCTACTTTCTCGGCGCTGTATTGCTGGCGCTTAAGGCGGACGGGCAAGGTCGGCAAGCCGTAGACGAGGATCGACCAGGCCGACTTGGCCGACAGCACGCCGCCGAAATCCTTCCGATACCACTTCAGGTCGTGGTAAAGCCCCTGCGGGGCGATCACCGCGCCGCCGACCTCCGTGCCGAAGCCCCCGATGTTCTTGGTCAGGCTGTGCACGACGATGTCGGCGCCGTGCTCGACGGGGCGCTGGCAAAAGGGCGTGGCGAACGTGCTGTCGACGACGAGCAGCAGACGGTTGTTGTCGCCGCGCCGGCGGTTGACCTCGTCGCGCGCGCGAGAGAGAGCCTTGAGGTCGACGAGATCGAGGGTGGGATTGACCGGCGTCTCGCAGTAGAGCACTCGCGTCTTGGGCCCGATGACGGAGGCGACCTTCGCCGGGTCGCGGAAATCGGCGCGCTTGACGTTGATGCCCTGCCGCGGATACCACTTCTCGAAGAGGGAGTGGGTGCAGCCGTAGAGCAGGTCATGGGCGACGACCTCGTCTCCCGAGCGCAGAACGGCTCCGAGCGCGCCGGAGACGGCGGCCATGCCGGAGGCGAAGGTCAGACAGGCGTCGCCGCCTTCGAGCTGCGCGAGCTCCCCTTCGAGCATCTCGCGCGTCGGATCGTCGAGGCGGTCGTAGATGTAGATCGGCTCGGCGTCGTCGCCGACGGGATTGCCGTATTCGCAAAAGCCCCGCGCGCCGCGCGACACCGACTGCAGGCGGTACGTGCTCGACGAAGTCATCGGCGGCACGACATGCCTCGAAAAGTCCCACTTAGTCGTCTTGTCCGGGCCGTGGACGATCCAAGTGGTCTTGCGGTAGCCCTTGAGAACCTGCCTCTTCTTCATATCGGCTCGCCTTGCAACGAACCGGCGAGCTCCGGGCGGGGCGCCGGCGTTTCGGGAGCATGCTCGATGTAGGTGTATTCCCGCATCACCGACTCGTAGAAATTGAGCAGGTCCACGGCCTCTCGGGGCTTGAGCGCGCCCGCCTTGACCTGGGCG
Source organism: Elusimicrobiota bacterium (assembly GCA_027452025.1). Classification (GTDB taxonomy): domain Bacteria; phylum Elusimicrobiota; class Elusimicrobia; order UBA1565; family UBA9628; genus DAIDHI01. The sequence continues at coordinate 58,745 of DAIDHI010000105.1, forward strand.
TCCAGGGAAGACTTCACCATCTTGGCCAACTCGAAGTCGCTGTATTGGATGCTGGCGAGCACGTCGCTGACGTTCTGGCCCTGGATCATCTCCTCGACGTAGTAGCCGCCCGGCTCCTCGGCGTCCTCGAAGACGTGCACCTCGTTGACGCGGCCGAAGAGGTTGTGGATGTCGCCCATCGTGGCCTGGTAGGCGCCCATGAGGAAGATTCCGAGATAGTAGGGCTCGCCCGGCTTGAATTCGTGGAGCGGCAGGGTGCCGCCGGCCTTGCGGTGGCAGGCGAACTGGGAGATCTTGCCGTCGGAGTCGCAGGTGATGTCGACGAGCGCGGCGCGGCGGAGAGGCTCTTCGTTGAGCCGATGCAGCGGCATGATCGGGAAGAGCTGGCCGATGGCCCAGCTGTCCGGCAGCGATTGGAACAAGGAAAAATTGCAGAGGTATTGGTCCCGCAGGGACTTCGCCATCTCGGCGAGTTCCTCGGGCACGTACTTGGCCTTGGGCACGACCTTGCCGATCTCCAGGCACAGCCGCCAAAACAGCGTCTCGACCTTGGCCTTGTCCTCGAGGCCCAGATAGCCGAGCTTGAAGAGGTCGAAGGCCTCGCCCTGCATCTGCATCCCGCCGTGGTAGGCCTGCGCCAAATCCTTCGGCGAGAGATTGGCGATGAGCGAGCGCATCTGACCGACGAGGGCGTGCTCGTCCGGCGAGGGCTCCAGGTCGAGCGGCGTGGCGCCGGCCTCGATGGTCCCAAAAACGTTGACGACGAGCAGCGAGTGATGGGCCACCAGCGAGCGCCCGGACTCGGTGACGATGTTCGGCTCGGGGACCTGCTCCTGCTTGCAGACTTCCTGGATCGTGGAGACCACGCTGGCCACGTATTCGCGGAGATTGTAGTTCATCGAGCTGTCGACGGAGGTGTGCGTGCCGTCGTAGTCGACCCCGAGCCCCCCGCCGCAGTCGATGTATTCCAGCGGCAAGCCCATCTTGCGCAGCTTCGCGTAGAGACGCGCGCCTTCCTTGACGGCGTCCTTGATCGTCTGGATGTCGGTGACCTGGGAACCGATGTGGAAATGAAGGAGCTTGACGCAGTCGAGCATGCGGGCGGCGCGCAGCTCGGCGACGGCGCCCAGGATCTCCGGAGTGGTCAGGCCGAACTTGGCGGCGTGGCCCGTGGAATACTTCCACTTGCCGCTGCCCTTGGTCTGGAGCTTCGAACGCAGGCCGAGCTGGGGCCGCACGCCGAGCTCCAGGCTCGTGCGCAGCGCGACGGCCAACTCCCCCGGCTTCTCGATGACGGTGATGACCTTCTTGCCGAGCTTGGCGCCCAAGTGCGCCAGCCGCATCATCGCCTCGTCCTTGTAGCCGTTGACGACCGTGAGGGCCTCCGAGCCGTTCATGGCGAGCACGGCCATGAGCTCGCCCTTGCTGCCGGCCTCGAGGCCGAACTGGAACGGCTGGCCGGCGTCGATGATCTCCTCGACGACCTCGCGCAGCTGGTTGACCTTGATCGGGTAGACGCCGAAGTAGCGCCCCTGGTATTTGCGGTCCGCGATCGCCTTGCGGAACGTCTCGTTGAGCTGCTCGACGCGGTGGCGCAGGACGTCCTGGAAGCGGAAAAGGACCGGGAGCTTGACGCCGCGCGAAAGCACGTCGTCGACGACGCGCTTGATGTCGATGGTCTGGGAATCGGAGCGGCGGGGATGGACGACGAGATGGCCTTGCTCGTTTATCCCGAAGTACTTCAGGCCCCAGCCCTTGAGGTTATAGAGGTTGGCGGAATCGTCGACGGTCCACGGCTTCTGCGGCATCAGGCGATATTATAGATCATTTCCCCGACGAGCGCTTGAGCTCCAGCGCCGCCGAGTTGACGCAATAGCGCAGGCCCGTGGGCTTCGGGCCGTCGTCGAAGACATGTCCCAGGTGCGAGCCGCACTTCGCGCAGACGATCTCCGTTCGGACCATGCCGTGGCTCTCGTCGGACCTCGCCGCCACGGCCTTGTCCGTGGCCGGCTCGTAGAAACTCGGCCAGCCCGTGCCGGAGTCGAACTTCGCCTTCGAGGAAAACAGCGGCTCGCCGCACACCACGCACTCGTAGGTCCCGGCGTCGTGGCAGTCCCAGTATTTGCCGCTGAACGGCGGCTCCGTCGCCGAGCACCGCGTGACGCGGTATTGCTCGGGCGTCAAACGCTTCTTGAGCTCTTCGTCGCCGCGTTCAGTCATCGGGCGGAGCGATCGGTCCGGGCTCCGTCTTGGCGTAGGGCGCGGCCACGCCGGCCTTGGCGACGTAGCCGAAGCCCCAGGTGTCCGGCGTTGCCGCGGCGGCGCGGTAGTCCGCCAAGGCGTCGGCGCGCCGTCCCAGCGCGTCCTCGAGCTGCCCGGCGCGGACGCGAGCCCAGACGGCCCAGCGGCTGGGGCGGCCGCCAAAATCAACCGTCTCGGCTTGCCTAAAGGCCGCCAACGCCTCCTCGTGCCGGCCGAGGCGCCAGAGAGCGCAGCCGAGAGCGACGCCGCCCTTGCCCGCCTCGATCGCGTCGTACTTCCCCTCGCGGACCAAGCTCAGAAAGGCGCGCGCGTCGGCGGCGGCGTCCTCGTAGCGGCCCCCCTCGTAGAGAGTCACGACCTCCGCGGCATGCATCATCGCGCTGCCCGGATAGAGCGCGCGCAGGCGGCGCATGATGGCGAGAGCCTTCTCCGGATCGCGGGCGCCCCAGCGATCCTCGGTATATATCTCGACGAGCAGGATCATGGCGTTGGCGCGCGAATAATGGCCCCGCCGCGCCACCATCTCCAGCGTCCGGATGCCGCGCAAACGGTCGCCTCGCAGCACGAACTTGGCCAGCGCTCCGATGAAGCGCGGGTAGACGTCGGTGTAGTAGTCGTACATGCCGACGCCCAGGTAGCAGTCCCAGCACCGGGGATCGGCCTGGACCGCCAGCCGCGTGATGGAGACGGCCTTGCGGCCCTCGAGATAGCCGCGAATCCATTGGTGCCGGATGATGGCCAGGCGGCTGGCCAATCCGTAGGCCGCGCCCAAGGTCATGAGGCCTTGAGCGTCGCCCGGATGCGCCTTGACCCAGCGCTGACCGACCGAGATCGTCTGCTGAGTCCTGCGCGCGAAGGAGTCGAGCAGCCTCGGGTCGCCCTGGTCCGTGCCGTAGACGTAGCGCGTCCAATCGACCCCCGCCAGGCCCATGTAGGCGTGGGGCTCGTCCGGGGCCAGGGCGATCGCCTTGCGCGCCGCCGTCTCGGCCTCGTCGAAGCGCATCTGATAAATGTCGTCGATGCCTTCCGTGAGCCAATGGTCGAGCTCGGGAGTGATGTAGGGCGTCGACCACGCGCGCGCGGGACAGGCGAGCCACGCTCCAAGCAAGGCGGCCCCGGCGAGGAACATAGGCCGCTAGTCTATCTATTTCCTATAATAGGCGTCCATTTCCATGAAAGCGGTTCTTTACAAGGACTCCCATGGGGCCACTTTGCGCGACATCCCCGTGCCGCGCATAGGCGCAGGCGAGGCCCTCGTCGCCATGGACGTCTGCGGCCTGTGCGGCACCGACATCATGAAGCTGGCCATCCGCGCCAAGACGGCGATCCTCGGCCATGAGCTGGCCGGACGCATCGCCGAGCTCGGCCGGGGCGTAGAAGGCTTCGAGGTCGGGGACCGCGTCGTCGTCGCGCACCACGTGCCTTGCCTGTCCTGCCACTATTGCCGGCGCCAGAGCTACTCGATGTGCCGCCAGTTCAAGGCCACCAACATCGATCCGGGAGGCTTCGCCGAGTACGTGCGCATCCCGGCGCTCCACGTGCGGCACACGATGCTCAAAATCCCGGATCAGCTCGATTCCCGCTCGGCAAGCCAAACCGAGCCGCTGGCGTGCTGCCTGCGCAATGCCAAGCGTCTCAACGTGGGCCCGGGCGATACCGTGGGCGTCGTCGGGCTCGGAGCCGTCGGGCAGCTGATGGCCCGCGTCCTCCACCATGGCTTCAAGGCCGCCGTCGTCGGCCTCGATCTGGACCCGGCCCGCGCCGAGGCGATGAACGGGTGGGCCAAGGGCTTCACCAACGCGGCGGCCGCTCAACGCGAGATTTCCGGCTCGACCGACGGCCGCGGGCTGGACGCCCTCATCTTCACCGCCGGGACCCCCGAGCTGGCGGCCGAACGCCTGGCCTGGGTGCGCGACGGAGGCACGCTCAACGTCTTCGCGAGCTTCCATCCCGACCCCCGAATGACCCTCAACCTCAACGAGATCTATCACCGCGAGCTCACGGTGGTCAGCAGCTATTCTCCCGGCCTCGAGGACCTGCGCGAGGCCCTCGACCTCATCGCCAGCGGCCGCGTGCCCGTGCGATCCATCGCGATGACGGACTACGATCTGGAGCACTTCGACGCGGCCGTCTCGGACGTGCGCGCGCGCAAGGCGGTCAAGGCCGTGCTGCGGCCCGCGGGCGCCCGATGAAAACCGAGGCCCATCTGCGCGCCGAGCTCGTCTCCTGCGCCCGCGGGCTGGCGCAGCGCAATTTCTGTCCCTCGACCTCGGGCAACCTTTCGGCGCGCCTCGACGCCTGGCGCATCCTGGTCACGCCCACCGGGGTGCCCAAGGCGCTCCTCTCGGCGGAGGACCTCGTCGTCGTCTCGCCCGAGGGCCGCAAGCGTTTCGGGCGCCGCAACCCCACTTCCGAGCTCGATATGCATCTGCAAATCTACCGCCTGCGGCCCGACGCGGGCGCCGTCGTCCACGCCCATCCGCCGCTGGCCACGGCTTTCGCCTGCGCCGGTATCGCCCTCGACCAGCCGATCGCCTCGGAATTCTCGATGGCGGTCGGCAAGGTCCCTTTGGCGCCCTACGGCACGCCCGGCACGCCGGAGCTCGCCGCCGCGATGGAACGCCTGATCCCGGACCACACGGCTATCCTGATGGGCAACCACGGCCTCGTCGTCTACGGCAAGGACGTCGCCGACGCCTGCGGGAAGATGGACCTCGTCGAGCATTTCGCCGAGATCGTGCTCGCCACCCTCAAGCTCGGCCGCCAAGCGGAGCTGTCGCCCGAGGAGCTGCGCCGCCTCAACGAGGCCGCGCGGCGCTACGCGACCGGCGCCGGGCCGCTGGCGATCACCGGAGGCGGCAAGTGAAGAAGATGCGCGCCGTGATGTTCTACGCCCCCAAGCAAATCCGCCTCGTCGAGGTCCCGCTGCCTTCTCCCGGGCCGGGAGAGATCGTGGTCAAGGTCGGCGCGGCGCTGACCTGCGGCACCGACTTCAAGGCGTACCGGCAGGGCCACCGGGTGCTCCTCGGAGACCTGCCCGCGCCCTTCGGCCACGAGCTCGCGGGAACAGTGGTCGAGACGGGCAGCGGCGTGATCCACCTCAAGAACGGCGACCGCGTCGTCTGCGCCAACTCCGCCCCCTGCGACGAGTGCTTCTACTGCCGCCGCGGCCAGAACCAGCTCTGCGACCGGCTCAAGCTGCATAACGGAGCTTACGCCGAGTATAACCTCGTCCCGGCCCACATCGTGCGCCACAACGTCTGGAAGCTGCCGGACGCGCTCGGGTTTGCCGAAGCCGCGCTGTCCGAGCCTTTGGCCTGCGCGATCCACGGCGCGGAAGTGCTCTCGACCGCGCTCGGGGAGACGACGGCCATCATCGGCTCCGGCCCGATGGCGCTGCTGCTCATCCAGGCTCTGCGCGCCAAAAACACCCGGGTGCTCGTCTTCGGCAGAGATCGCCAACGGCTCGAGCTCGCCCGCCAGGCCGGCGCTCACGAGGTCCACAGCGCGCACGACGTGGACCCGGTCGAGGCCGTGCGAGCCGCCACGGAAGGCCGCGGCGCCGACTGCGTCTTCGAAGCCGTCGGCCAGTCCGCCACCTGGCAGCAGAGCCTGGCGATGGTTCGCAAAGGCGGCCGCGTTTGCCTCTTCGGCGGCTGCGCGCAAGGCACGATGGTGCCCGTCGACGCCCACCGCGTCCACTACGGCCAGATCTCGCTTCACGGCGTCTTCCATCACACCCCGCTCTATTTCAGGCAAGCAGTCGAGCTCCTCGGCCGCGGCGCGGTGCGCACGCAACTGCTCATCCACGGGCGCATTCCGCTCGGCGACGTGCCGGCCTTCTTCGACGCCAACCACGAGCGCTCAGGCGCCAAGGTGGCCGTCATCCCTTGAGCCTGGAAGACGACCTCCCCTTCATGCGCCGGGCGCTGGCCCTGGCGGAGCGCGGCGGCCGCGCCGTCAGCCCCAATCCGATGGTCGGCTGCGTCCTGGTCAAAGGCGGGCGCGTGATCGCCGAGGGCCGGCATCGCCGCTTCGGCGGGCCGCACGCCGAGGCCGAGGCCCTGGCGAAGGCCGGCGCCCGCGCCCGGGGCGCGACCATGTATGTCACCCTCGAGCCCTGCGTGGCGCACGCGGGCAAAAAGACCCCGCCCTGCGCCGCGGCCGCGGCGGCGGCGGGCCTTCGCCGCGTCGTCGTCGCCGTGCGCGATCCCAACCCCGCCGTGGCGGGCCGGGGCCTATCCGCGCTCCGGCGCGTCGGCGCGCGCGTCGAAGTCGGGCTCTGCGCCGGGCAAGCCGAGCGGCTCAACCGGGGGTTTTTCAGCAGGATGCGCCGAGGCCGGCCCTGGGTGATCCTCAAGGCCGCCCTCAGCCTCGACGGCCGGATGGCTTGCGCCAACGGCCGTTCGCAATGGATCACGGGCTCCTCCGCTCGCAAGGCCGCGCATCGGATGCGCGCCGAGAGCGACGCCGTCCTGGTCGGCGCCGGCACGGTCCTGGCCGACGATCCGCGGCTGACCTCGCGCCTAGGCGGGCGGCAGCCCCTCCGCGTCGTGCTGGACTCGGCGCTGCGAACGCCGCCGCGCGCCAGAATCCTCGACGGTCGGGCTCCCACGCTGATCTTCTCGTCCAAAACGGGCCGCCGCCGCAACGCCGAGGTGCTCCGCGCGCCCGGACGCGGCGGGCGCCTCGATTTGCGCGCCGTCCTACGGGAGCTTTCGCGCCGCGGCATCGGCACCCTGCTCGTCGAGGGCGGCCCGACCGTGCAAGCGGAGTTTCTGCGCCGCGGCCTTGTCGACGAGGCGGCCGTCTTCATCTCGCCCAAGCTGATCTCCGGGGCCGACGATCCCAACCGCGCGCCGCGGCTCATCGGCCATCGCCTCCGGAAGATCGGCGACGATTTCCTATTTTCCGGCCCCGTCCGTCAGCGAGGGATCCGGCGCGCCCTTGCCCGCTCTGTGCAAGTTTAATCTAATCTTTTGCATCAAACTTACACGGAACCGCGAACATGCCTAAAAAGAGCGGGATATCGATCCGGCACCGCCGCGCGCTCAACAGGCTTTTCATTGCGGGAACTCTGCCTGCCCCCGATGCGCGGCTCACGCCCGGCCAATGGCTCAAGACGCTGCGCGTCGCCTACCACATGACCCAGAGGCAGCTCGCACGCAGGTCCGGCGCGCAGCAGGGTCACATCGCGCTCATGGAGCAGGACCGCTTGAGCCCGCGCATCGATACGCTTTCCAAATTATTCGGCGCCCTGTTTTGCGATGTCATCGTGCTTCCGGTCCCGCGCAAACGGCCGGGCGACATCATGCGCGAACTGACGATGGGCGTCCCTACGAGTCGAATGTGGGAGCTGCCGGGCGACCGTAAAACCCCTTGCAAGCCGAGGGGCCGATACCCTCGGCCGTCGCGTCGCCTGGAGTGACGATATGTTCACCGGAATCATCCAATCAACGGGCAGAGTGACCGCTAGGGGCAAGAGTTCCCTGGTCGTCGCCGCGCGCCTGCGCGGCCTGCGCGCCGGCGACAGCGTGGCCGTCAACGGCACCTGCCTGACCGTCAAGCCGCCGCTAAAGACCGCCCGCTTGGCTTTCGACGTCAGCGACGAGACGTGGGCCCGGACGACGCTCGGCGCCCTCGCGCCCGGCGACGCCGTCAATTTGGAACCCGCGCTCAAGGCCGGCGACCCGCTTGGCGGACACATCGTCAGCGGCCACGTTGACGCCCGCGGCAAGATCCTGGAGCTGGCGGCGCAGCCGGAAGGCTTTGCGCGGCTTCGGGTCTCCTTGCCCGCGCCGCTGCGCGGCCTGGTCGCGCTGAAAGGCTCGATCGCCGTCGACGGCGTCAGCCTGACGGTTTCGGCGCTCGGGCGCGGCTATTTCGAGGCGGCGCTCGTGCCGCACACACTGGCGATGACCAACCTCGGCGCCCGCCGCCGCGGCCAATGGGTCAACCTGGAGGCCGACGTGATCGCCCGCTACGTGCGCGCCGCGCTGAAAAACGGCTAGAATGGCGGTGGACGCATGAACTTTGACAAGATCGAGCGCGCCGTCGCCGACATCCGCCGCGGGCGGATGATCGTCGTCGTCGATGACCCCTCCCGCGAAAACGAGGGCGACGTCGTCGTGGCCGCGCAGATGTGCACGGAGAAGGTCATCAACTTCATGGCCCAGCATGCCAGGGGCCTGATCTGCGTGCCGATGCCGGGGGAGCGCCTCGACGCCCTGCGCCTGCGCGCCATGGTGGACTCCACCAACCGCGAGGGTCCCGGCCCGGGCCGCGACACCGCCTTTTCCGTCTCGGTCGACGCCAAGCGCGGCACCACGACGGGGATCTCCGCCGCCGACCGCGCGCAGACCGTGCGCGCGCTCATCGATCCGCGCTCCAAGCCCGAGGACCTGATCCGCCCGGGTCACATCTTCCCGCTGCGCGCCAAGGAAGGCGGAGTCCTCGTGCGCGCCGGCCACACCGAGGCCGCCGTGGACCTGGCGCGGCTCAGCGGCCTCTATCCCGCCGGCGTCATCTGCGAGGTGCTCAATGCCGACGGCACGATGGCGCGCACGACCCAGCTCCTGCGCTTCGCCAAGCGCCATAAGCTGCGCGTCATCACGATCAAGGACCTCATCGAGTATCGCCGGGCCAAGGACCGCTTGGTCAAGAGAATGGCCAGCGCGCGGCTGCCCACGCGCTTCGGCCCCTTCATGCTCCACGTCTATCAGGAGACGCTGACGGGCAAGCAGCATTTGGCGCTCGTCAAAGGCATCGTCGAAGGCGCGAAGAACACCCTGGTGCGCGTGCACAGCTCCTGCATCACCGGCGACACCTTGTTTTCCGAGCGCTGCGATTGCGGCCAGCAGCTGGCCGCGGCGCTCCAGCAGATCTCGCAGGCCCCGCACGGCGTGCTCGTCTACCTCGGACAGGAAGGCCGCGGGATCGGCCTGCTCAACAAGATCCGCTCCTATGGGCTGCAGGACCGCGGCCTCGACACGGTCGAGGCCAACCTCGCGCTGGGATTCGCGCCCGACCTGCGGGAATACGGCATCGGCGCTCAGATCCTGGCCGACCTCGGACTCTCCACGATCCGCATCCTCACCAACAATCCCCGCAAGATCGTGGGCATCGAGGGCTACGGCCTCAAAGTCGTGGAGCGCGTGCCGATCCAGATGCCCAGCAACAAGCACAACCGCCGCTACCTGCGTGCCAAGCGCGCCAAGCTCGGTCATTGGCTGGAAGAGGAGGAATCGCTGCCTTGAAGGCGGAGAGGATCGCGATTGCCGTCTCGAAGTTCAACAAGCACGTCACCGAGAGGCTCCTGGCCAGCTGCCGACGGACGCTGGAGCGTTCGGGGGTGCGGCCGAAGCTCATCACGCGAGTCCCCGGCGGCTTCGAGCTGCCGTGGACCGTCAACGAGCTGGCTCTGAGCGGGAGTTACGAGGCGATCATCGCCCTCGGGTGCATCATGAAAGGCCAGACTCCGCAGAACGATCACCTGGCCCGGTCCGTGATCCATCACCTGCACGACATCTCGGTCCGCACGCGAGTGCCCGTGATCCTCGGCGTCATAACCCCGAGCACGCAGAAGCAGGCTCTCGATCGGACCCGCGGCGAGAACGACCGGGGCGAAGAAGCCGCTTTGGCCGCTCTAATGATGCTTAAGCAATCGCGCCTGCTCAAGGAATCACGCTGATGGGAAGAAGACGCCAATCCCGCGAGATCGCCCTCCAGGCGCTCTACATCGTCGACACCTCACGCACCGATCCGAAGGAGGCCTTCGCCATCGTCAACCGACGCGGCGAATCCGACGACCAGCAAGTCCTTGCTTTCGCGCAGACGCTGCTTTCGGGCGCCCTGGAATGCCGTCCCGAGCTCGACAAGCACATCGAGGACACGGCGGAGAACTGGGCGCTGTCGCGCATGGCCGCCGTCGACCGCAACGTCCTGCGGCTGGCCGCCTACGAGCTGCTCTATCGACTCGACACCCCGGTCAACGTGATCATCGACGAGGCCATCGAGATCGCCCGCAAGTATTCCACGGAAGAATCCACGCGCTTCATCAACGGCATCCTCGACAAGATCAAGGAACAGCGCCCCCGTCCCAATGGCCGTCCCGCCCAAGATCCGAGCTGAGATCGACGTGCTGCGCGACGAGATCCGCGAGCACGACAGGCTCTACTACCTGCTCGACGCTCCGAAGATCTCCGATACGGAGTACGACATGCTCATGCGGCGCCTCAAGGACCTCGAGGCCGGCTATCCCGCGGCCCTCACGCCGGACTCGCCCACGCAGCGCGTCTCCGGCGGGGTCTCGCCCGAGTTCGCGCCCGTGCGCCACGCCGCCCCGATGCTCTCGCTCGACAACGCCTACGGCGAAGACGAGATCCGCCAGTGGCACGAGCGCGTCCTGCGTCTCCTGCCCGCGGGCGAGAAGCCCGACTACGTCGTCGAGGCGAAGATCGACGGCCTCTCCTGCGCCCTGACCTACGACGACGGGCGCCTGGTCCGCGGGGCCACGCGGGGCGACGGCGAGGTCGGCGAGGACGTGACCGCCAACGCGCGAATGGTCCACAACGTCCCTTTTCGGCTAAAGCCCATCCGCGGCTCGGTGCCGAAGTCGCTGGAGATCCGCGGCGAGGTCGTCATGCTGAGCGAGGACTTCAAGCGGGTCAACGAGGCGCAAAAGGCCTCGGGCCGCGAGCCCTTCGCCAACCCGCGCAACTGCGCGGCGGGCTCCTTGCGCCAGAAGGATCCTCGCGTCACGGCCAAGCGCCGCCTGCGCTTCTTCGTCCACTCCTTCGGCTCCTGGGAGGGCGGGCCGGAAGTCGGCAGCCACACGGAGTTTTTGGCCGCCTCCAAGGCCATGGGCTTCGTCGTCGAGCCCTACGAGGTCTACGACTCCATCGAGGGCGTCATCGGCCGCTACCGCGACTTCCGGGAGAACGTCCTGCCCAAGCTGCCTTACGCCGTCGACGGGCTCGTCATCAAGGTCGATTCCTATCCTCAGCAGCGTCGGCTGGGATTGACGTCCAAGAGCCCCCGCTGGGCCGTCGCCTTCAAGTATCCGGCGCAGCAGGCGAGCACCGTCGTCGAAAAGCTCTTCGCCTCCGTGGGCCGCACCGGAACGCTCACGCCCGTGGCCCAAGTCAAGCCCACCTATTGCGCCGGCGTCACGATCACCAACGTCAGCCTCCACAACTTCGACGAGGTCGAGCGCCTGGGCATCCACGAGGGCGACTCCGTGCTCATCGAGCGGGCCGGAGAGGTGATCCCCCAGGTGGTCAAGGTCACCGAACGCAAGAAAGGCGCCCGGCGCTTCCTTCCGCCGAAAAAATGCCCCGTCTGCGGCGGGCGGGTGGGAAAAGAACCGGAGTTCGTCGCCTACTACTGCGAAAATCCCTCTTGCCCGGCCCAGATCCGCCGCGGCCTGCTTCATTTCGCCTCGCGGCCGGCCCTCGACATCCATGGCCTCGGGGAGGCCGTCGTCGAGCAGTTGACGGCCTCCGGGCGGGTCAAGGACTTCGCCGATCTCTATACGCTGACCAAAGACGATTTCCTCGCGCTCCCGCTCTTCGCCGACAAGCGCGCCGAGAACGTCCTGGCCCAGATCGAGGCCAGCAAGCAAAAGCCCCTCTCCAAGCTGGTCTACGGCCTCGGGATCCGCCACGTCGGAGAGAAGACCGCCGAAACGCTGGCGGAGCAATTCGGGCTCGACGCCCTCGCCCGAGCCTCGGCCGACGACCTGCAGAAGGTCCCCGAGATCGGGCCGATCGTCGCGCAGTCCCTGGCGGAGTTCTTCGCGACGCCCGAGGTCCAGGACCTCCTCGCCCGCCTGCGCAAGGCCGGACTCAACTTCAGCAAGCTCGAGCGGCCCAAGACCGGCTCGCCGTTGGCGGGCAAGACCTTCGTCTTCACCGGCGAGCTGTCGTCCATGACGCGCGAAGAGGCCGCGGAAAAGGTGAAGTCGCTGGGCGCCAAGGCTTCCGGCTCGGTCTCGGCCAAGACGTCCTACGTGGTCGCGGGCCAGTCCCCGGGGTCCAAGCTCCAGCACGCTCTTCGGCTCGGGGTGGCGATCCTCAGCGAGCCGGATTTCCTAAAATTGGTCTCGTGACCGAGAAAAAGGAGCGCTACGCGCTGCTCAGCGTGGCGGACAGAACCGGCATCATCGACTTCGCCTACGACTTGGCGGCGCTGGGCTTTACCATCATCTCCTCGGGCGCCACCGCCAGCGCCGTGCGCCAAGCGGAGCTCGAAATCGTAGACCTCAAGGATTTCGTCCATACGCCCGACCTGCTGGAAGGCCGCCTCAGCTTCCTGCATCCCAAGGTGGTCGCCGGCATCGCCGCCGAGCGCGACAATCCGGGGCGCATGCACGAGCTCGAGCGCCGCGGCGGAGTGCCCATCGACTTGGTCGCCGTCAACCTATACCCGGTGGCCGAAATCGTGGGCGACGCCAAGCTCTCGCAAGCCGAAATCCTGGATTACATCGACCTCGCCGGTTCCGCGCTCTTGCGCGCCGCCGCGCGCAACTTCCGAGACGTGGTCTGCCTCTGCGATCCCGACGACTACCAGCCCGTGCTCGATTCGCTGAGGCAATACGACCGTCTCCCCCTCGATAAGAGGCAGACCCTCGCCGCCAAGGCCTTTCATTACAGCGCGTATTACGACTCGACGGTGGCCCAGTATCTCGGCGGAAAATGGGACAAGCTGCCCGACGAGCTCGTCATCGGCCTCAAGAAGACCGCCGACCTGCATTACGGGGAGAACCCTCAGCAGCAGGGCGCGCTCTACACTCTCTCCGGCGCCAGGCCCTGGGGCCTCAACGCCGCCGAGCTCGTCTACGGAAAGCCTCTGTCCTACAATCACTACCTGGACCTGGAGGTGGCCTGGGAGCTGGCCACCGAGATCGGAGAGCCGGCTTGCGCCATCGTCAAGCACGGCGTCCCCGCCGGGCTGGCGACCTCGGAGAAGCTCTCCGAGGCCGCGCGTCTGGCCTACCGCTGCGATCCTCGCGGCTGTTTCCGCGCGACCGCCGCCGTCAACAGGGAATTGGAGGAGGACGCCGCGGCCTTTTTCGCCGCCGAATACGTCAGCTGCATCGCCGCGCCGGAGTTCTCGGACCGGGCGCTCTCCGTCTTGAAGTCGAAGAAGGATATCCGCCTGGTGCGCCTGCCTTCGACATTGATCTCGGCCCATGAGATGGACTTCCGCTCCCTGGCCGGCGGCGTGCTCGTCCAGGAAAAGGACAACGGCCCGCTGGCCGCCCAGCCCAGAGCCGTCACCAAGCGCGCGCCCACCGAAGTCGAGATGAAAAGCCTCACCATGGCCTTCCACGCGGCCAAGCACGCGCGCACGCACTGCGCCGTCCTCGCGCGCGGCAACCACACGATCGGCATCGGCAGCGGCCAGACCTCCCGCTTGGATGCCCTGCGACTGGCGCTGGTCAAGAGCCAGGAGCGCCATCCGATCCTGCCCGCGGGACTGCCGATCGTGCTCGCTTGCGACGGGACTCTGTCTTCCGAGCACGTCCACGAGGCCGCCCAAGGCGGCGTCACGGCCATCATCCAGCCCGGAGGCTCCAGCGACGACAGGGACGCCGTGGAGGCCTGCGATAAGCGCGGGCTGGCCATGATCTTCACGGGCCTGCGGCACTTCCGGCACTGATCCGCGGCCGTATCGTTGCGTGACGAGCAACGACATGGCCGCCCCGCTCCTGCAACCGCCAGACATCGAAGGCTTTCGACGATGGCTGCGCCGCCACAAGAACCGCGATCTGACGCCGAAGCTGATGACGGAGCGGGAGGCCGTGCGCCGCTTCGTGCGCGACGGCGACTACGTCGGCTTCGAGCTCTACGGAACGGTCCGCTGCCCTCTCTCCGTCGTGCGCGAGATCGTGCGCCAGGGCAAGAAGCGGCTGCGCCTGGCCGGCCAGGGCCTCATCGACGTCGACTTGCTCGTCGCCGCCGGCCTCGTCGAGGCCATGGACCTGACCTATGTCGGCTACGAGGCCTATGGGCTCTCGGCGGTCTTGCGGCGCGCCTGCGAGGCCGGAGGCCTGCGCCTGGCGGAATGGTCCAACGGCGCCCTGGCCTGGCGGATGAAGGCGGCGGCGATGGGCGTCCCTTTCTTGCCCGCCCGCTCGATGCTCGGCACCGACACCTTCCGCCGCAGCGCCGCCAAGCGCATCCGCGATCCTTTCACCGGCATGACCTTGGCCGCCCTGCCCGCGCTGATCCTCGATTGCGGCGTCGTCCACGTGCACCGCGCCGACGTCTACGGCAACTGCCAGCTCGACGGCATCACCGGCTTCGCCCTGGAGATGGCGCGCGCCTCCAAGCGCCTCATCATCTCGGCGGAAGAGATCGTGGACACCGATGAGATCCGGCGCAAGCCGGAGAAGACGGCCATCCCGTTCTACCTGGTCGATGCCGTCGTTCATGCCCCCTTCGGCTCGCACCCGGGCGAGACCTGCTATCTCTATGAGCGCGACGAGCCCCATATCCGCGATTATCTCAAGGCCGCCGCCACCGAGGAAGGCATGAAGAGCTACCTCAAGCGCTGGATCCACTCGGCGAGGGATCACCGCGACTATCTCAAGATGGTCGGCCGCGAGCGCCTCGAGCGGCTCAGGACGAAGCGATGAGCCGCGTCCAGTACAGCGCCGCCGAGATGCTGGCCTGCCTCGCCGCCCGCCAGATGAAGGGCCGCACGACCGTCTTCATCGGGACGGGAGTGCCGATGCTCGCGGCCGCCCTGGCCAAGCGGCTCTACGCCCCGGAGCTTTTGCCCGTCTTCGAGTTCGGGGGAATCGGCTCCACGCTCGACCGGCTTCCGCTCGGCGTCGGCGAGTCGAGAACCTTCGATCGCGCCTTCGCGGCGCTGGGCCTGTGCGACGTCATGGAGACCGCCCAACGGGGGCTCATCGAGGAGGGATTCCTCGGCGGCGCGCAAATCGACCCGTTCGGCAACCTCAACACGACCGCCATCGGCCGCTACCGGCGGCCTTCCGTGCGCCTTCCGGGCTCCGGCGGCGGAAACGAAGTGGCCTCGCTGTGCTGGAGCACGATCATCCTGATGCGACACGAGCGCAAGAGGTTCGTGCCGCGCGTCGACTTCCTGACCAGCCCCGGCTACCTCGGCGGCCCCCACGGCCGCCGTCGCGCCGGCCTGCCCGAGGACACGGGCCCGCGCCTGGTGATCACCGACCTATGCTTCTTCGATTTCGAGCCGAACTCCAAGCGGCTGCGGCTGGCGGCGCTCAATCCGGGAGTGGGCGTGGAGGACGTCGAGCGGGAAACCGGCTTTCCGTTCTGCGTGGCCGCGCGGCTTGCCAGGAACGCGCCGCCCACACCCCGGGAACTGCGCCTGCTCAGGCGCCAGATCGACCCGGGCGGAGTCTTTCGCCGCTGAGCGCGAGCCCCTTGCGCCCGCGCCCGGCCCCTGTTAAACTCGCCGATCATAGGGAGGCCAAATGCGTCAAATAGGTTTTCTGGTCTCGTGCGCGCTGATCCTCTCCATCGGGGGCTCCTCCGCTTGGGCGGCCAATAAAGCGAAGGAATCCAAGGTCTGCTACCCTGAATCGGGCGCCCAGCGGGAAATGGCCGTCTCATCGTATTTCCTCTGCGGCGGCGGCTTCGGCCCGGCGCCCCTCCAGCTGATCTCCCAGGCCTGCTTCGTCTTCGACGAGGGCGGCGCCCTCAAGGGCATCTCCTTTCTGGAGTTCCACCACTCGGCCGATAAAGACTGCGACAGCAACTATCCGCAGAAGCAGTGGGACTGGATCACGCCGCAGGACCTGGCCGACAGCGGCTACAAGGTCGCGAAGGACTCCAATGGCCGTTACTTTCTAGACGGCAAGTCCCAAGCGAGCTTCGACGTCTTGATGGAGTATCCGGGCGATGATGTCGAGGGCGACAAGCAGTGGATGACCGTCAACATGGGTCTCTACGCCCTGCACGTCATCGTCGAGCGAGCGATGGGCCGCCGGCTGGGCGACGTCTCCAAGAAGATCGCGCCCTCCGTCGAGCAGACCCGGCAGAGCGTCGGCTTCTAATAGCGGCGCACGTCGTCGACGGCCGGAACGCGCGGCGTGTTGTCGGCGCGCGGCCCCACGTCCAAGGGCGACTTCAGGTCGGGAAGGCGGTTGTAGCCGGTCTCGGCGTATTTGATCGCCTCCGTGACCTGGCGCAGGAAGCCGCGCTCGAAGGCGCGCTTCTGTTCGGAAGACCCCTGCCCCTGATAGACGATCTCGAGTTCCGTCTGCTCCGTGTCGCCGCCCTTGCGGATGACGGCCAGCACGGAATAGGGATTTTCGCCCTCGGCGATCCGTCCCTCCAACCGGTCGCCGGAGTCCTTGACCTCGTAGCGCGGATCCTGGCCGAGCACGGCGATGACGCCGTCGTGGACCTCGCCGGGGCTGGCGAGCAGCCGCTGCTTGAGCCCCGAGTCCTTCGCCGACGCGTTCGCGGCCAGCGCCGCGAGCGCCGTCAAAGCCAAGACGAGCCTTCTCCAAACCCTGGCCATGGTCCCTCCCTCGCCGTCCGCGGAGCGACGGGACTATTTTAGCAGGCCGCTGTGGAAGCCTCGTGAGCGGCGGGTAATGGCTTTGTGGAGCTAGACGAGGCCCAGTTCCCGGCCGACCTTCACGAACTTCTCGAGCGCGAAGTCCAGGTCCTTATCCGTATGGCCGGAGGTCACGATCGTGCGCAGGCGGTCCTTGCCGCGCGCCACGATCGGATAGCAGATCGAAAGAGCGAAGACGCCCTCCTCGAAGAGCCGGGCGCTGAACTTCTTGGCCTTGGCCGCGTCTCCCACCATGACCGGGGTGATCGGCGTCTCGCTCGCTCCCGTGTCGAAGCCGGCCTTCTTGAGGCCTTCCTTGAAGCGGCGGGTGTTGTCCCAGAGCTTGTCGATGCGCTGGGGTTCGCTCATGAGCATGTCCAGGGCGGCGTCGCAGGTGGCGATGACGGAAGGCGGGTGTGAGCTCGAGAAGATGAAGGGCCGCGCCGTCGAGATCAGATAGTCGCGCAGCGACTGCGCGCCGGCCACGTAGCCGCCCACGGCGCCGATCGCCTTGGACAGGGTTCCGATCTGGACCTGCACGCGGTCGGTGAGGCCGAAGTGATCGGGCGTGCCCCGGCCGTTCTTGCCCATGACGCCGGAAGCGTGGGCGTCGTCGACCATGACGATGGCTCCATATTTATCGGCCAAGTCCTGGATATCCGGAAGCGGGGCCACGTCGCCGTCCATGGAGAAGACGCCGTCCGTGACGATCATCTTTCGGCGGGCGCCGCGAGCTTCCGGCGACTCGAGTATCGCCTTGAGCGCCTTCATATCGCGGTGCGCATAGATCTTGCGCGGCGCCTTCGCGAGCCTGGCGCCGTCGATGATGGAGGCGTGATTGAGCTCGTCGGAGACGAGCAGGTCCTTTTCCGAGGTCATGAGACTCTGGCAGCAGGCCACGTTGACGGTGAATCCCGACTGGAAGGCCAGCGCCGCCGGCGTGCCCTTGAACCTGGCCAGCTTCGCCTCGAAGTCCTGGTGCAGCTGCATCGTACCGATGATGGGGCGCACGGCGGCCGTGCCCACGCCCCACTTGTCGATCGCCGTTTTAGCCGCCTCGCGAAGCCTGGGGTGGTTGGCCAGGGCCAGGTAGTTGTTCGAGGTGAGATTGACGACCTTCTTCCCGTCGACGACGGCCACCGGCTCCTGGGGCGACTGAAGCACCCGCAGATTGATGAAGCGCTCTTCCTTCTTCAGCTGGGCGATTTCCTCGTCGAGGAACGCCAGCGACTTGTCGGCGACCATCGAAAGCCTCCTTAGGGAACGAGCACGACCTTGCCGCAGCGCTTGTCGGCCGCGCTCATGGCCGAGAAGCCCTTCTCGAAGTCCTTCATCGGGAAGGTGTGGGTGATGACGGGACGGATGTCGACGGCGCCCGAGCGCAGCAGGTGATCGGTCTTGTACCAAGTCTCGAAGACCTGCCGGCCCACGATGCCGTGGATGCGCACGCCCTTGAAGATGACGTCGTTGGCCCAATCGATCTCGATCTTCTTGGGCGGGATGCCGAAGGCGGTCACGCGCCCGCCGCTTCTGACGGCCTTGAGCGCCATGGCGATCGCCGCCGGAGCGCCCGACATCTCCACGACGACGTCGAAACCGTCCGGCGCCTTGCCGGCCCTCAAGGCCTCGTCAAGGGCGTGAGGACGAGTGGGATCGATGACGGCGCACGCGCCCATCTTCCGGGCGAGCTCGGCGCGAAAAGCGGAAGTTTCCACGGCCACGATCGGGTCGGCGCCGGACGCCTTGGCGACGGCGATCGAGAAGAGCCCCTGCGGCCCGCAGCCCATGACGAGCACGGAACGGCAGGAGACGTCCTCGACCAGGACCGAGTAGACGGCGTTGCCGAAGGGCTCCATCAGCGAGCCCACGTCGCGCAAGGCGTCGTCCTTGTGCTTCCAGGCGCAGCGGGCCGGCACGGCGGCGTATTCGGCGAAGCCCCCCGGCCCGTCGACGCCGATGATCTTCATGCTGCGGCAGACGTGGCGCTGTCCGTTGCGGCATTGGTAGCAGAGGCCGCAATAGATGTGGGATTCGACGGAGACGAAGTCCCCCTTCTTGAAATCGCGGGCCGTGGCGCCGATCTCCGAGACCGTGCCGCAAAACTCGTGGCCGAAAGTACTGGGCGTCTTGAAGCGCTCGGGGGCCCAGGAGTTCCAGTTGTAGATCGGAAGGTCGGAGCCGCAGATGGAGGCCCGGTGGACCTTGACGAGGAGCTCATCGGGCTTGATGCGCAGGTCCTCGGCCGGACCGAAGACGGCTCCTGGCCCGGGCTTGGCCTTCTGCAGGGCCTTCATTCGAAGAGGTTCCTGAGCACGAACATGAGGTTCTCCTTGCGCTCCCGGATGCGCCGGTAATAGTAAGGGAACCAATGGGTTCCGTAGGGCATGTAGACGCGCACCGTGTGCCCGGCGGCGGCAAGCTCCCGCCAGCGGCGCGGCCGCAGACCGTAGAGCATCTGGATCTCATAAGCGTCCTTGGCCAGACCCGCCTCGTCGGCCGCCCGCACGGCGGCGGCGATGCGGACGTCGTCGTGGGTGGCGAAGGCCGGGATCGGAGCCTTGACGAGCAGGCGGGCCAGCTTGTCGTAGTTCTCGTTGACCTGCGCCTTGGCCGGGAAGGCGATGTCCTCCGGCTCCTTGTATGCGCCCTTGCACAGGCGCACGCGCGCGCCGCGCTTGACGGCCTCGGCCACGTCGGCTTCGCTGCGCTTGAGATAGGCCTGCAGGACGATGCCGACGTTGGGGTGCTTCGAAAAGACGTCGTAGAAGAGGTCCAGGGTCTTCTGCGTGTAGGGCGAGCCTTCCATGTCGATGCGCACGAAGTTGCCGTGCTTGGCCGCCTCCTCCAGGACCGCCAAGAGATTGTCCTTGGCGAGCGAGGCGTCGATGTTGAGGCCGAGCTGGGTGAGCTTGAGCGAGACGTTGCAGTCGGCCCCGGCGTCGGCGATGCGGCGCAGCATCAGGAGATACTCGTCGCGGGCGGCCTGGGCCTGAGCCCGGCTTTGGCACTCTTCGCCCAGGTTGTCGAGCGTGGCCTTGATGCGGTCGGCGTTGAGAGCGCGCACGGCCTTGAGCGCCTGGTCGACGGTGTCTCCGGCCACGAAGCGGCGCGCCAGGAAAGTGAGCGCCTTCACAATGCGGAATCTATCATTTAGGCGACTAGAAGGGCCAGCCAGCCGGCCAAAAAGAGCAGGCCGCCCACCGGCGTGATCGCCCCCAGCCAACGGATGCCCGACAGGCTCAGGGCGTAGAGGCTGCCTGAAAACAGGACCACGCCCGCCGTGAAGCAACACCCCGACCACGACACGGCGCGCGGCGAAAGGCTTCCCGCCAGCGCCGCGACCAGAAGGAGAGCCAGCGCGTGGTACATTTGATAGCGCGCCGCCGTCTCCCAGACGTCTTTCATCTCGGCGTCGAGGAGATCCTTGAGGCCGTGCGCGCCGAAGGCCCCGGCGGCGACGGAGAGAAACGCCAGGGCGGCGCCGGCGCGCAGGCACGCTTTGGGGCTCACGAGCACGACCTCCAAAACTTCTTAAAATCGGCGGGCAGGGCGGCGGTAAAGGTCGCCTGAGCACCGGTCCCCGGATGCTCGAAGCGGACGCGGTAGGCGTGCAGCATCAGGCGCGGCGCCTGGGGCTGCTCTTGGCCGGGACGGTCGAACTCGACGTCGCCGGCCACGGGGTGGCCGAGGAGCGCCAGATGGGCGCGAATTTGATGGGTGCGCCCGGTCAGGGGCCGCGCCTCGACGAGGGCGGCTCGCTTGCCGGACTTGACCACGGAAAACGCCGTCTGCGCGCTCTTGCCGAAGGGCGTCACCAGGACTCGCCGGTGGCCCGGCTTGCGGCCGATCGGCGCTTCGACGTGGGTCTTTTGACGCGAGGGAACGCCGCGCACGATGGCGCGGTAGCGCTTCTCGATGCGGCGCTGCTGGAAGGCCTCGACGAGGGCTCGGTAGGCCGCGCGGGTCTTGGCCACGAGCAAGACGCCGCTCGTCGGCCGGTCGAGGCGGTGGACGATGCCGCAGCGCGGGACGCCGGCCTTGACGATCCCGGGGCGACGGCGCTGCAAAAGGCCGGCCAGGTTCGCTTCCGGCTCCGAAAGCGCCGCCCGCGGAGCCGCCAGCCAGCTTTCTCCCAGCGGATGCATCAGCAGGCCCGCGGGCTTGTTCAAGACGAGCAAGTCGCCGTCTTCATGAAGGATCCAGTCCTCGAACGACTCCTCTTCCGGCCACGAGGCTTTCGGCCGGAGAAGCTCGACGGCCTCGCCGGGGCGCACGCGATGATCGGCCGCGGCGGCGCGCCCGTCGACGAGGACCAAGCCTCGCCCGATCAAGTCCTTGAAGTAGGAGCGGCTGTATTCGGGGTGACGCCTGGGGAGGAACTGGTCGAGGCGCAGCCCGGCGGCGTCCGCCGCGACTTCCTCGCGGCTCATGCGACGGCCCGGACGTCGCTGCGGATTCCCCGGACCAGCAGCGCCCCCCCGGCGATCGCGATCGCGGCCAAGGCCACCCATTCCGAGACCCATAGCCCGTGGTAAGACCAGCCGCGGTCGTCGCCGCGGTAGAATTCGTTGAAGAAGCGCTCGATCGAGTAGAGCAGGACGTAGGCGAAGAAGACCGTGCCGGGGACGAGCTGCTTTTTCTTGGCCCTCGGCAGGGCGAAACGCATCAAAAAGAGCGCGATCGCCAGGTCCGCCACCGATTCATAGAGCTGGGTCGGATGCACGGGCACGCCCCACATCTCCGGCGGCGTGGAACTGCCCGGACCGCCCAAGCGCACCGCCCATGGAACGTCGGTGGGCCTGCCGTAGCAGCAGCCCGCCATGAGACACCCCAGGCGCCCGACCGCGTGGCCCAGCGGCAGCGCGATGCCGAAGAAATCGGACGTCTCCAGAAAGCGAATGCGCAGCTTCCACTTGGCCCACAGGCCCATGAGCAGCGCGCCGATCAGGCCCCCGAAGAAGACGAAGCCGTAGCGAAAGTCGGTGACGATCGTCCAGGGATCGGAGGCGAACTGGTCCCAGGAGACGAGGACGTAGAGGATCTTGCCGCCGGCGATGGCGCCGAAGAAGACCGCGTAGACGAGCGTCCAGAAGCGGTCCTCGTTCATGTCCGGCATCCAGCGGATCTGGCTCTTGAGCCACAGGATGCCGAGCATGTAGCCCGACGCCACCAGCACGCCGTAGCTGGCGACCTTGAAGCCGCCGATCGAGATCAGGATGGGGTGCATGAGCGTCTCCGATAGAGGGCCAGGACGACGGCGCCGGCGCCCAGCGCCAGGCACAGCTCCTGGCCGGCCGAAAGGCCGAGGAAGGGCGTGGGCACGGCGTCGGCGCGGATGAACTCCAGGAAAAAGCGCAGCACGCCGTAGGAGGCGAAGTAAGCCGCCGTGATCATGCCGGAGGAAAGACGCCCGCTTTCCAAGCGCGGCAAGGCGAACCTGTAGAGCCCGGTAAAGATCAGCAGGTTGCCCGCGGCCTCATAGAGCTGCGTCGGGTGCAGCGGCACGCCGCGCAGCGCGGGCTCGACCATCGAGCGCGGATCGGTGAAGCGGATGCCCCACGGCAGCCTGGTCGGGATGCCGTAGCAGCAGCCAGCCATGAGGCACCCAAGCCGCCCGAAGGCGTGCCACAAGGGCGCGCCGACGCAGACGTAGTCCATGACGCGGAAAAACTCCACTTTGGCCCAGCGGCAGGTCAGATAGACGCCCAGCGTGACGCTGGCGAAGGCCCCCAGCACGGAGAAGCCCTCGTTGACGCCGAAGAGCGTCGTCCAGAAATCACGGCTGAACGGCCGGGTGTACTCGAAGACGAAGAGGACGCGGCCGCCGACGAAACCGCCGAGGAGGATGGCGTTGACCAGAAGCCAGAGGTCCTCGTCCTTGCGAAAGCCCATCTTCGCGCGGCGGGAAAGCCAAAAGCGCACCGTGACCACGCCCCCGAGGGCGATCAGGACGCCGTAGGAGAAGAGCTTGAAGCGCCCGATTTGCAGCAGGACGGGATGCATCGATTCATTATACGTTTTTCGACGGCCGGGACCGGGGACGGAGCTTGACGGGCGTCGCGCACGCCGCTACGCGAGTCGTCACTTTCCTCAAAACTGCCATCCGTCCCTCTTGCCCGTCTATTCGACCTGAACGCTTACCTCCACTCTAAGAGGCCAGGGGGCCCGCTCCGGTGGCCCTCCACGCCGTTTCTAACCGATGGAGCCGGACGAGATGTGTGGCGGCCTCCAGGTGATTGGACATCGCGAGATGGTATTCCGCCAGCACGGTCTCATAGTAGAACTCGTGCGACGTTGGGTCGCTCCGATTGTGCACATAGACCTCGATTCCGTGGTCATAGGCGGTCCGGTGCACACGCCGAAAGCGGTCGAGCCGCATGCAAAAGTCATTTTGTCCTCCACGGGCGGACCAATACGGCCCCGGATGGGCTATCCCATAACGGGCGATCGCCTGCTCGTCCATGGGATCCGTGTTGCACATGCTCACGCTGAGACAGCCGATCGAGGAGGCATTGCGGCGGATGAAGTCTAGCGTTTCCTCGAACTCGGCCTCCCCTTCGCTAGGGTGGCCCACCATGATGAAGACGACATTGGTCATGCCGGCCTCGCGGGTGGCCCGCAAAACCCGTGAATTGAGCTGCGGCGAGACGCGCTTGCCCATGGCCAACGAGACCGCTTCGGAGCCCGTCTCGACGCCGTAGAAGAGATTCCAGGCGCCGGCGCGCCTAAGCTTTTCCAGGAACGACGCCGTCATCTCGGGGCGCACAATGGCGTAGCCGGACCACCTCGCCAAGGAGCCTTCGGCGATCAGCGCGTCGGCCAGCGTTGCCAGCGACGAGATGTCTCCGTTGACAATTGAGTCCGCGAAGAGGAATCCTCTGGTCTCGGAATGGCATCCGAGCAACTCGCGCATCTGGGCTGCGATCCGCGTCGGGGATTTGCGCCGGAAGCGCCTCCAGTTGCGCCAGTCGGAGCAGAAATCACAGCGCCGGACGCACCCGCGCGAAGTCTCCAGAGTTAGTTCCCGCTGGGGATACAGGCCAAGATTGTAAATCGAGAAGTCAGGCGTGGGCAGATCATCGAGGACCGTGGGAACGGCGGGCGGCCCGGAACTGCGACGCGTCAAAACGCCGGCGACCGACGACGCGGAGCGCCCGACGTCCAGCGCGTCCACTAGGTCGGGAAACGCCCGGTCGCCCTCGCCGGGCACGACAGCGTCGATGACGTCGTTCTTGACGAGTTGCGCGCATACGTCCGGACTGAAGCACGACGGGCCTCCGAACACGACGAACAATCCTGGGTTCAGCGCCTTCACGCGCCGGGCCAGAGCCCGCGACATCGCGATATTCGAACCAAGGGCGGTGAATCCGACAACGGCGGCCCGGGAGCCCGCGACACGGGCGGCGTATTCTTCGAAAAAAACCGCGAAACGGTCTAATAGGCGGCGGGGCTGGATCAAGCAGTTGGCCCACAACGGTTCAAGCTTGGCGGAGGGATCGCCAGCCGCTTCGGCGTGAAGGGCGAAATCCTTGTTCAGGTCGAACAAGAGCGGTTCATGCCCTCGGCTGCGTAACAGGGCGGCTAAAAGCGCCGGTGCGTATGTCGGATGACGCAGATCCCAACTGGGGCACAAGACGAGCGCCGTCCTCACCGTGCAAGCATAATCCGCCGCCGGGCGGGTGTCAAGGTCGGACACGCCCGCCCGGGAAATGAAATATAATCGGAGTAATTGAGGCCGACATTCTCCGTCGTCGTCACCACATTCAACCGCCTGGAAGGGCTTAAAAGAGCCCTGGCCAGCGTGTACTGGCAGACCGACCGCGATTTCGAGCTCATCGTGGCCGACGCGGGCTCAAAGGACGGCACCCTTCGGTTTCTTGACCGCTGCGGCCTGCCGCTGCGCGTGATAGTCGTCCCGGGGAACCCCGGCCTCGCGCGCCTCATGAACGAGGCAGTCTCGCAGGCCCGCGGCCGCTACGTGGCGTTCTTGGAATCCGATGACTATTGGGCGCGAGATTACCTCGGGACCATGCGACGGGCCTTCAACAGGCCGAAGGCTCAATGCGCCCGCTCCTGCCATTGGGTCGGGACGAGGGATGGCCGGATCATCCACCAATTCCACTGGAGGGACTACAAACTATCCTTTCCCTGCGTTCTCGGGCTGCCGGAGACGCAGCGAAGACTGGTCTGGTTGAGCTACGGCTCGCTCAAGCTCTCTTTCACCGTCTTTCGGCGAGAGCTCTTCCGGCGCATCGGCCCGTTCGACGAAGCCTTCAAATGGATCGGAGTCGATTCGGATTTCGCGCTTCGGATACTGGCCTCCTGCGGCGAGGAGGCTTTCGTCCACTTCGACGAGGCGCTCGGCACCTGGGTCCTCGATCATCGAGCGACGCAACTGACGGGCATTTCCGCGAAAGTGACCGAACTGTTCCAGAGCCAGCGCCGCCGCGGCGGGCTGGCGTCGCGATCGGAGCGCTACCAAGACGTTTTGCTGGATTCGATCATCCACATGAGGTTCAAGTATCCCATCCGGATGAAGCGGCTGCGTCGACGGATCTCCGCGATCCTGGCGCGAACTCCGACAAGGCACGCTTTTTCGCTGAGCTGAGCGCCAAGGCCAACTCGACGGACGTGCGAAGCTCTTCCGACAGATAGCGATAGCCTAGAGCCCGGCTGAACGCGCTCGACGCGGCTTGCGGCCGCCGCAGATTGAGCAGCGCCATGCCCAGCCGCCACCAAGCGGCCGCGGGCGCCGGATCGATACTCGTCAACCGGCGGGAGTCGCGAGCCACGGCCGTCCAATCGCAAGCGGCCTGTCCGCGCAGGATCGCGACGCGCAAGAGATCGATCGGATGCGAATCCGGGAAGACGGGGAGGGCCCAGCGCCGCCGAATCTCGTCGCGCGCCCTTTCCAGCCGACGGGTCGTCCTGCGAAAAAGGTTGCCGTGCACGGCGCAGACGCTGCCCGCGTAGAAGACCTTCCACCCAGCCTCGCGCGCTTTGAGGCAGAAATCGCCGTCCTCATACTCCTGGGCCAGCCCTTCATCGAACCTGATGGTCGATAGCGCCTCTCCGCGGACCAGCATGCACGCGCCGCAGACGGCGTCGCAGAAGCGTTCGTAGCTGCGCTGGCCCAAATCCCGCTCCTTGTATCCCACCCCCCCAAGCCAGGAGATCATCTCGGCCGAATAGATCCTCCGGTCGGGGAGCAGCAGGCGACAGCCGACGATGGCCGTGCGCGGCCTGCCCTTTCCCGCGGCGGAGAGCAGCTTCGAGAGCCAGCCTCTGGCGATCACTGTGTCGTCGTCCAGGATCGCGTACCATGGCGATGGGAAGAGTTCGACCGCCCGGTTGATGGCCGCGGCCTTGCCGAGATTGCCGGCCAGGCGGTGGAAGGTCGCGCGGGGCTCTCGCCCGAGAGCCCTCTGCACCGCGCGCAGCGCGCCCTGCGGTCCATTATCCATGATCACGGCTCGAAACGGGACCGGCGCCGTGCGTGTCAAGACCGCCCTCAGGCAATCGGCCAGCGCCTGCGGAGCCGCGTAGGTCGGGATGACGATAGTGACGGGATTCACGGACGAAGCATTTGAACGGACAGGGCCGCGGACCTTCGGGCGAGGCCTGACGGCCTGCGCATGTCCGGTTCTTGCTCGTTCATAAACTCGCTCAGAAACTCGAAGGAGCGTCGGCACCACTTCTCGATCCAGACTTGGCGGTTGAGCTCCATCTGACGCGTCCGCGTCTTCTTATCGGCGAATGATTTGTGCCAATGATGATAGACGAAGACGTCCTCGGCGATAGCCAGCTCGTAGCCCGCCTGGCGGAGACGAAGACAATAGTCGTAGTCCTCGAAGAAAGCCTGGCCGAACCGCCCGTCAAGAAAGCCGACCCGCTCGACTGCTTCTCGTTTGAGCAAAAGGCAAAAGCCTTGGAGCCAATAGGCCGATCCGGCGCGGCCGGCATTGGCCATGGAAACGGCCCTGGCGCTGTGCAAGGTCGCCTTCAAGGAGAACGCTCGGGCTTCGAGAGCCCTTCCCGGCTCGCTGTTCGTCATGGGCCCGACGGCGCCGATCCAAGGAGCCTTGTCAGCGCATGCTTCCAGGCGCTCAAGCCATCCCGGAGTGACCACGATGTCGGAATTGAGCCAGACCAAGCGTCGTCCCTTGGCCGCCCGCATGCCTTGGTTGATCGCCGCCGCGAATCCACGGTTCGAGTCGTTTTGGATCAGCCGGAAGCCCCGGTTCCGCCGCCTTTGCCCCGCCAGGAACCGGCGCGTCGCCATGTCGGAGCCGTTGTCAATGGCGATAACCTCGTAGGGCGGGCGCGTCCAGGAGCGCACGCTGCCCAGGCACTCCTTAATGTAAGATAGTCCATTCCAACAAGGGATGATAAGGCTGGCCAAATCGTTGCTCCTCGCCGCGGGCGCCGGCACGCCCTTGACCAAGCCAGCCAGCCGCCGGCGCAGCCAAGGCGCGTTCGGCCGCGGCAGCCAATGATAAGACCCGGGAACCAAGCCGTCGACGCCAGTGACGGGCTGAGCGGCGGAAAACCACCAGAGCTCATCGGGCGAGCACGATGGCCGCGGCCAGGCGCCAGGGAGATCGTCGGGAAGAGCCGCCAGCGCGGCGGGCAGCCCGGTCCGCTTCTTCGCGGCGTCGAGAACGGTCCGCGCGGCGCCGCCGTCCAGAAAGACCAGTGCGTCGAATTCGAAGCCTCTCATTTCCCGGTCAATGCTATTCTCGACTTGCTCGGGATCGACGGCGACCACGCCGGCGCGCTTGACCGCGTGACCGCAATCCTGAGCGCAAATCCGGACTTCTCCGCAGGCCTTGAGGGACCGCAGGAATGCGGCGACGCGAGCGCCGCACGGTTTTCCGCGGCTTCCGGGGGGCGCGACGAGCAGGATGCGCGGCCTCCGATGATGCATGGGTTCCTTTTTATCAGGATTGCCGCGGCGCGTCAAGCGCCGTCGCCGTCCGGAGCGTCGTTGTGGTAGAAGATCATCCGATCCTGCCCTTGGGAAAGGCGCGCCTCGCCAAGCTCCTGGGCGCGGCCTGCGAGCTCCATTGGTCCGACCGCTACTGGGCCCAACACGACATCGGCTTCGACCCGGCGCACCGCGCCAAGGCTTGCCAAGAGCGCCGGCTGCTGGCCGAGCTCGCCAGTCTCGGGCTCAAGGGCGATCCCTCGCATGGCATCGTCTTCACGCGCTCTCTGCCTCCCGGCTGCGACCGGTGCCTGAAGGGACGGGGCGCCTGCGTTTCCGTGACCCACGTCTGCACACGCGACTGCTTCTTTTGCCCCAACGGGCATCCGCGCCGAGACGAAATAAGGCTGAGCGGATTCCCGCCCGTCAAGGAAGGCCAAGTCCCGGGCCTGGCGCGCCGGCTCGGTCTGAAGTCGCTCGGCATCTCCGGCGGCGATCCGCTCACCCGCCTGCCGCGGACGCTTCGCCTGGCGCGCTCCCTGCGCCGCCGCTTGGGGCCACGGCTCTGGATGCAGCTCTACACCAACGGCGACCTTCTGACCGACTCCGTCCTGCGGCGCCTCAAGCAAGCTGGCATCCGGCAGATTCGCGTCAACGTCGCCGCCAACGGCTTCGACTTGGCCCCCGTCATGCGCGCCTTGGCAGTCTTGCGCCACGTCGCCGTCGAGGTGCCCGTCGTGCCCGCGCAAGAGCCTCGACTGCGCCGGCTCATCGACGCGCTCGATGCCGTGGGAGTTGCGCACCTGGTGCTGCACGAGCTCTCTTACGCGGCAGAAAATGCCCGGAAAATGTCCCGACTGGGCTACCGCGCCAAATCCCCGCAGGTCCCTTTCAAGGGCATGCGCCCGGTTTCCGACAGCGGGCTCGCGGCTTTGCGGTTGCTCAAGCACGCGCTCAAGACGACCCGGAGCCTATCCGTCTACTACTGCTCGCATGATACCATCGAGCTCATCAACGAGCGCGGGGCCCGGCTTCGGCTTGCAAGGCTCATGCCCATTAAATAAAATAAGCCCGTGGCAGGAGACGGTAAGAAGAAGGGCCCTGACGGGCCCGGCGGCCGCAAGAAAAGGCTGCGCAAGTACGTGGCGCCCGCGCTGATCGTTTACGGCTCGATCATGCAGCTGGGCCTGGAGCAGGTCGCCGCCTATTCCTCGCGCACGCTCAAGACGGACATCGAGCCGCTCTCGCTGAGCGAGTGCGAGGCCATGCTCGACAAGCTGCTGCGAGCCGACATCTACCGGTTCCGCTACAAGCAGGAGCGCCGCGGCAGCAAGCGCCATATTGGAGTGATGGCGGAAGAGGCGCCCGTGGAAATCGTCGACCAGGGGCGCCGCGCGATCCGCCTCGCCTCCACTCTGGGCTTTCTGATGGCGGCCGTCAAGGCCCTGGCCCACGAGCAGCGGCGCTTACTCGAGCGACTCAAGCGCGCCTAGCGCGACGGCTTGAAGATCCTCGTCTGCGAGCACTGCCCCGCCTCCGACCATTCGATCAGGACCCAGCTCAAGGGGATCACAGTCGGCTACCGCCACTTGGGCCATGAGCCGGCGGTTTGGGGCACGCGCCGCGTTCCCGGTCGGACCCTGCCAGGACTCGTGCGCTGGGCGGATTTCGTGCATTTCCTGTACCATGGCATCGGACTGTCCGAGCGCGAGGATCGCTTGCTGCGCCGTGCCTGGCAGGCGGCCGTGGCGGGGCGCAAGCCCTATGGAGTCACCTTCCAGGGGCATCCAAGAACGCGCATCACGCCTCCAAAGGCCCGTTGGCAGCGACAATTTTTGGTCCACGCCGCGTGGGCGAGCGCGCTGACTCCTTTTTCCGCTCGCCGCATCGTTCACGTACTGCCTTACATGAGAGGGCGGCTGACGATCGTGCCCAATGGGCTCGACAGAGAGGCGATCGCCTCGGCTGCGGAACTTGGGTTAGCGCGGACCACGGCCCGCGCATCGAAGCCTTTCGTGTTCTGCGCGGCCAGAGAGGACGGCTACAAGGGCCTTGACGTCCTGCTATGGGCCTGGAAGGACGTGGCCGCTCAACACCCCGATGTGCGGCTGATAATCGCCGGCCGCTCCGATCCCCGCCGGCGCATGCGTCGCCTGGCCCGCCTCATCGGGGTCGACGCACGGTTCCTGGGCGCATTGCCGCGCCGGCGCGTCTGCGAACTCATGCGAGCCTGTCTGTTCTTCACTTTGCCCTCTCGCGACGAAAGCTTCGGGATGGCCGCCCTGGAGGCCATGGCCTTCGGAAGGGCCGTGCTGGCCACGAGGACGGGACCGTCGGCCTTCATCGCCAGCGGCCGCACGGGGCTTCTCGTTCCTCCCAAGGACCCCGGAGCGCTACGTTCGGGTCTGCTGCGGCTGCTCGAGGACCGCTGCCTCCGCTCGCGGCTCGGCCAAGCGGCGTCGCGCGCGGCCGCGCGGCTGCGCTGGGAAGACAGCGCCCGCGCCTTCGAACGGCTCATCCGCCGGCGGGCCACGCTCTTGGTATAGTGCACTCGTGCGGAAACCTTTTCACCCGGCGCTGCTGACCGCTCTCGCGCTCATCCTCTGCGCCGGCCTGCTCTTGACTCTCGAGGGGGTGGCCAGGCGCGTCTGCGGTTCGACCGCGGAGGACGCGCGGCAGATCTTTCAGGATCGGACGTCCAGGGATCAATGGAGCGATTTCTTTCGGGTCGAGAGCGTCGGAGGCCGACGCTCTCTCGTCCAGGCGCTGCGGGGGACGGAAGTATTCATGCCGCCCCAAGCGTTTCCCGTGCGAAAACGCACGGGAACTTTCCGCGTCGTCGTGCTCGGCGAATCGAGCGCGAATCGGCTGGGCATCGCGCTCAAGCGGCTGGCGGCCGCCGCGCGCGATCCCAAGCGCTTCGAGATCATGGACTGCGGGATCGAGGGCGCGAGCCTGGAACAGGCGCGTCACGTCTTTCGCCAGGTCAAAAGTGATTCGCCGGACTTGGTGGTCCTAGTCTTTGGAAACAATGTCTGGTACTATTACCCGCCGCCTTGGCGTTACCGGCTGCATGATCTCGCGGCCCGAAGCCGGCTCGTCTCGCTGCTCGCGGCGCGGCTTCCCGCCGACCAAACCGGGCCGCCGCAAGAGCGGTTCGCCGAGCGCCTCCACGCGTTCCGGGCCTTTCTAAGAGAACTATCCGATTGGTCGCGACGGGCGCGCGTGCCCGTCGTGCTCTGCACTTTGCCGTCGAACCTCCTGTTCCCGCCATTCGCCTCCGATGAGGATGCCGCGGCCCCGGATTTCCTGCGGGCCGTCTACGCGCGTGAGGTCGGGAAGCAAGCTTCCGCAGCCCGCCGGCTGCGGGGACTCATGGCCAAGCGCGACACGGCTCTATGGCATTTCGAGCTCGGCGAGATATTATACGGCGAGAGGAAGTACGGCGGCGCCTATGAGCAGCTGCGCCTGGCCAGGAACCTCGATCGCGATAATTTGCGCGCGGCCGACGCCGTCAATGACGCCATCCGCGCCGCCGCTCGCGAGGGCGGCGTCTGGCTGCTCGACGAAAACGAGCTAATTGCGAAAGCTTCTTCGCACGGCATCCCAGGTTGGGGGTTGTTCGACGATGACTGCCACCTTTCGCGGATGAACTTCCTCCGGGAGGCAGCCGACTTGGCTCGCCTCTGGGCGGCGCACGGGCTGCCCGCCCTGGCGCCTGTCCGCCCTATCCCGCCGCCTTTCCTGCGCTCCCGCTTCGATGCGTTCTGCGAGTGGGTCCTGGGCTCGGAACTCTATTTCCGATGGCGCTGGCCGTCCTGGCGCGGCTTTCCCGTCTCCGGCCTGCTGCCCGACGACCAACGCCAATCCACAGTGTGGACGGAAAAGTTCCTTGAGGGCCAACGAGTCGCTCTGGCCAAGTATCCCGATCGCAAGAAGCGGGCGTCCGTTTTCCTAACGCGTATGAGCGCCCTGCTAGACGAGACCGGACAGCCTAAAGCGGCCGAGGCGCTCGACCTTAGAGCGGCCGCCTTGTGCCCGGGTTGCACCCCGCCAAGGCTCGCGCGCGGCGTGGCTCTTCTGCGCGATCATCGCTGGGCGCAGGCGCGCGCGGCCTTCGCCGCCGCCCTCCAGCTCTCGCCCAGTTCTCCGGAAGCGGCTGCTTTCCTCAAGATACTGAACAAGCACCGGCGCGGTCCCCGGCAGACCCGATAGATCGATCAATGGTTGCGAACTCCAAGTGTTTCTATTATCGTAGTAACTATATGAACTCTTCGCATTTCGCGCGAGAATATCACGACTATCGGCGTTTGGCGTCTTCCTTGCTGTCGAGCCTGCGGCCGAAGAATTGGGGACGGAATCTTTTCGTACTAGGGCCGCTCCTTTTTCCCTATTTTCAGACCAGGCCCACGTGCTTCATTCGCGCCCTGATCGCGTTCCTACTCTTCGCGCTGTTCAGCGGAGGACTCTACATCGTCAACGACATCCGGGATCAAAATGAAGACGCTCTACATCCCCTCAAGGCCCAGCGCCCGATCGTCTCAGGCGAACTACCGGTGCCGCTGGCGGTCATCTTCTTCTTCGCGCTGGAGGCGACGGTCGCCCTGGCGAGCTTCGCCTTGAGTTCAGAATTTGGGCTCGTCCTGTCGCTCTACGGGGCGCTCATGCTGCTCTATTCCTTCGCACTCAAAAACCTCCTCGGCGTCGATGTCCTTACCTTGAGTCTGGGATTCGTGCTACGCACGGTCGCCGGCGCCGCCGTTTTAGGCTTGAACCCGCAGCCTTTTCTGATGCTTTGGGTTTTTTGTCTGGCCCTATTTTTGGCGCTCTCGAAGAGGAGTATGGACCAGGCGACCCTTGAGGGGGCGGGCGTCGCCGGGTTTTCCGCGCGCGTTTATGGGCCCCGCCTTCTGAGATCGGCGCTGGCGTCCACGGCGGCCGCCACGATCGTGGCCTATGCGCTGTTTGCTTATTCTCTCGGAGACCGTCGATTCCTTTATACCGTCCCCTTTGTCGCTTTCGGAGCCCTGAGCTACCTTCGCCTGACCCTCGATGCGCCGCCGCTGTCGACTCCCGATCAATTGCTTTGGAAGACGCCTTCGCTCATGGTCAACAATCTCCTGTGGCTGACGGTTTGCGTGGTCATCAATGTCTCCCGACCATGAATTGAAGATACTGGTCACTGGAGCTCCCGGGTGGCTGGGAACTCGCTTGGTCGAGGCTCTGAGCGGCACTCGGGGGCCTTGGCCCGCAGTCGGCGCCGCTCGGGTCTTTTGCGTCGTCGAGAAGGGAAGGGACTCTGCGATGCTGGCAGCCATGGGCGCCGAGATCATCCCCGGCGACCTGACGGCTGTAGAACTCCCGGCGCTGCCCGAGGGTCTGGACATCGTCTTTCACGCCGCCGGGATCATCCATCCCGCGCGAATCAGGGATCTTTACGCACTCAACACAGAAGGCACTCGCCGCCTTCTGACAGCCTGCGCGAAGGCGGGAGCCCGGCGCTTCGTTTACGTGAGCAGCAATTCTCCGGCGGGCGTCAACAGGGATAGGCGGCAGCTGCTCGACGAATCGGAGCTGGCGCCCTACAAGCACTACGGGATCAGCAAGCTCTTGGCCGAGACGGCCGTGCTGGCCGCGACCGCCGCCGGAATGATCGAGGGCGTGGTCATTCGCCCCTGCTGGTTCTACGGGCCAGGGCAGCCAGCAAGGCAGACCCGCTTCTTCAAGATGATCGCCGGGGGACGTCCTGTCATCTTTGGCGCCGGCTGGAACTTGCGAAGCATGTCCTATATCGACAACGTCGTCCAGGGGCTCGTCCTCGCCGCTCTTTCCCCCAGATCGACCGGCCGAATCTACTGGATCGCAGACGCCCGGCCGTATTCCATCAACGAGATATATGCCACGATTGCCAGCGTCTTAGGCATACGCGACTTCAGGCCCCGCCATGTCCCGGAGCTGATATCGAGGCTATGCGGCTCAATCGACGACGCTCTTCAGGCTTGCGGTCTTTATGCTCAGGAATTCCACGTCGCTGGGGAGCTGTCCAAAGACATCGCCTGCTCGATCGATAAAGCGCGCCGCGAGCTCAATTACTCCCCAACCGTAGAGCTCAAAGAGGGCCTGCGCCGATCCGTGGAGTGGTGCCGCCAAGTCGGACAATTGCCGGCGGTAGAGGCTCTTCCCGAATGAGCGTGGAGTCTCGGCGGAGGATCGCCCTGATCACCGGCGGTTCCGGATTCTTCGGGGCCCATCTGGCGCGCCTCCTTCTACAGCACGACTACGAGGTCCGCGTCCTCGATCTCCGCGACCTCGAGGATGCCGGGCTGAAACGCACCGTCCGATTCTTTCGCGGCGACGTGCTCGACTCGGCGGTCGTCGACCTGGCCGTTGCCGGAGCACGTCATGTATTCCATATCGCTGCCGCCTTGCCCATCTGCCGTGACCGCAAGGCGCTTTTTCGGACTAACGTCCAAGGAACCCGGACCGTATTGGAGACCGCATGGCGTCGTGGCGTCGAAAAGGTCGTCCATATCTCGTCTAGCGCCGTGTACCTTGGCGAGGACTCGTCGATGCCGATCAATGAATCGACCCCTCCCTCCCCGGTCGGCGATTATGGCAAATCAAAGCTCGAGGCCGAGCGCATCTGCGCGGAATTCAGGCGAAAGGGCTTGGCCCTGAACATCTTGCGTCCGCGAACCCTCGTGGGCGCCGGCCGTTTAGGAATATTCCAGATCCTCTTCGACTGGATACTGAAAGGGAAACGGGTGTACACGTTGGGGCGCGGGGATAACCTCTTCCAGCTGTTGAGCCCGGAGGATCTGGCGCGAGCCTGCCTGCTGGCGGTCACGTCGCCGGGAGCAAGGTCGGAGGACTTTTGCCTCGGCACCGACCGGTTCGCAACGGTGGCTGAAGACTTGACAGCTCTCCTTCGCTACGCTCACACCGCCTCGCGCCTCTATCCGTTGCCGGTGGCCCTTTCCTCCACGGTGCTCTCGCTGCTCGACACGCTGAACCTGTCTCCTCTGACCGACTGGCACTACAAGACCCCGCACAAGCACTTCTATTTCGACATCACGAAGGCGCGGGATGTGCTAGGCTTTGTCCCGACTGACAGCAACGCCGAGATGCTGATCAAGTCCTACGCTTGGTACGTCGCGAACTACAAGAACTGCGCTCGGCGATACGGAACCACGCATCGCGACAGCGTCCGCCAGCGGCTCCTGAGCCTCCTGAGCGCCGTCTCCTGACCTAATGACCACCAGTGTCGCCCAGACTCAACTCAAAATCCCACGGCGGGGCGCCGTCAAACGCGGCTTGTGGCTCGGCCTGCTCTGCGTCTGCGCCGCCGCCGCCGCGTGGGCGGCCGCAAATGCGCATCCCATCGAAGACGCCGCGCTAACCCTGCGCTACGTCCTGCACCTGGGCACGGGGGCCGGCTGGCGCTACAATATCGGCGGACCGAGAACCGACGGCGTCAGCGACCCCGCGGCCGCCATCGCCGCCGCCGCGCTGGTGCGCCTTGGCATCGCCCCCTTTTCGGCGATGCGCGTCGTCGCCGCCGCCGCCCAAGTCGCGACGGCCGGCCTAATCGCTTGGATCGGTGGAAAAGAGGACCGCCTATCATGCGTTTCGCTCGCTGCCGCCCTGATCTTCGCCTTTGGCCCCGGGCTTCTTTACCTCTTCATCGGCTACGCGACGCCCGTTTTCGCGTTGGTCGCCGCGGCAGCCTGGAGCCTGCTCGTTACCGACCTCTCGGCGCAAGACGAAAGGGATGGGACCCGATTCGCGGCGGCCGTAGGTGCGCTCTGCTTGTCGCGCCCGGAAGGCAACATCCTGGCACTCGGGTTCGTGGGCGCCGCGTTCGCGCTCAACTCGAGACGGGCGGCGCGCTATGTCGCGCCGGCGATCGTCTTCATCCTCTTCGCTGAACTGCTCCTCGCGGGAGCACGGATTGCGTGGTTCGGCTCGCTCGTCCCGCTGGCCCTGCGGCGTAAGGGAGGGCTTCACTGGTCAAGCCTTCTGACATCCTCGTGGTACGCGCTGCAATTCTGCGCGCCGGGGCTTTTGGCCCTGGCCGCCTTCTCTTGGCCCAAGAGCAAGCGCCTCCTTTGGGCGACGCTCATCCCCGTGATGCTGTTCACCGTCAGTTGGGCGCTAGTGTCGATGGGACAGAATTACTTTGGACGCTACCAATATCCCCTGCTGGCCATCAGCCTGATCTCGGCGTGCGCGGCCGCCGAAATGGTTCACTCCGGGATCGAGGTCAGGGCCCGGAACTCCGCATGGGCGTTATGCCTAGCGGCCGTTCTTACTGGCGCCGCCTATTGGCAAGCGCGGTTCCGTCTCTTCGATGTCCTCTCGAGGAATCCTGACTGGGACTGGCTGGCTTGCGAACACATGGCCGAGATCGGCCGCCGCCTAGCTTCCCTAGCGCCCAAAGGGCTCAGGATGGCGACGACGGAAGATGGCATCCTTCCCTTCTATTCCCAGTGGCAAGCCATGGACACCTGGGGGCTCAACGATCCGCGCATCGCCGAGCACGGGGTTTCGGCGCGCCTGCTCGCCGAATGGCGCCCCGATCTCATCATGCTCAACATCGACCGCCCGGGAGTCGCCATGCCCGAGCCGGATCTGGACGCGGAGTGGCTGTCGATGTGCCGCGTGCTACTCAACTACGCTCGCAGCCGGAATTACCGCTTGGCCGCGCTCTACATCGATGACAGCAACAAGTGGGTCACGGGGGCAGACGTCTACTATGTCCGCCGAGATTCGCTCCAGGCGAATGCCATCGCGCGGGCCGTCTCTCGAGTCCCCGAATACTCGATCTTCGGAATGAGGGAAGCCACGCGTGATCCAAAGGCGCTGAATGAGTTGGCGCGCCTCTCGGGAGCGGCAAGGCCATGAGAGTCGCTCTCGTGATCATGCCCTGGGTGAAGCCCGACCTTCCGCCGCTGGGCGCGGCCGTTCTCAAGAGCTGGCTCCAATCCGCCGGAGTGACCGCCGATTGCTGGCACTTGAACCTGAGGATGGCGAAGAGGATCGGCGCTCGACCCTCCATGCTGATCGCGGCCGCCAGCTCTCCCGCCGCCGAATGGCTCTTCGCTTATCATCTGTTCGGCCCCGGCGGAAGCGGAGAGCTGGACTATACGTGGGAAGACGCTCGGCGGCAGGATTGGTTTCAGCAGCTCGCGGCGGAGCTTGCGCCGGATGTCTCCGAATCCCGGTTGCAGGAGATCGTCCTGAGGGACATTCCCGCTTTCGTCCAGCAGAGTCTAGACGACATCCCGTGGCAGCGATACGACCTGATCGGCTTTTGCAGCCATATGCACAGCCATAGCGCGTGCTTGAAAATGGCGCGAGCGGTCAAATCCCGTTTCCCTGGCAAGCCCATCGTCCTCGGCGGCTCGAACGTCGAGGGCGAGATGGGCGTAGAGACCTTTAGGGCGTGTCCCTGGATCGATTACATCGTCGACGGGGAAGGGGAAGAGGCGCTCCTGTCGCTGGCGCGAGGACTCGAGGCAGGCGGGGTGAGCGGCGAGGATATCCCGCGCTTATTGTATCGCCGCGATGGGGAGCCGGTCGCATCCCGGCTTCCGCGGGCCTTATTCGACTTGGACCGGCTGCCGACCCCGGACCATGGCGACTACTTCGAGGAACTCGACAGCACTGGGCTCAATCGGCAGATCAGGCCGGTACTCTCGTTCGAATCCTCACGTGGATGCTGGTGGGGACAGATCCAGCACTGCACTTTTTGCGGCTTGAACGGCGAATCGATGCCTTATCGAGCTAAATCGACGGACTTGGTGCTTCGAGACTTGGAGGCGCTCCACCGCAAGCATCGCTGCACTACGATGCAGGCCTGCGACACCATCATCGGCCAAGAGCACATCCTGCGGCTCGCGCCGGCATTGGAGTCGTTCCGTTCAAAGCACGAGCTCGATCTAACCTTCGTCTACGAGGTGAAATCGAATATTGGCCGCCCCCAAATGCAGGCGTTGGCGCGCGCCGGGCTTGCGGTCATCCAGCCCGGGATCGAGTCCTTGAGCACGCCGGTCCTCCGGCTCATGCGGAAGGGGGTTCGAGGCATCCAGAACGCACAGACCCTCAAGCTTGGGCGGGAATCGGGGATCAGCCTTCATTGGAACTTCCTTTACGGGTTCCCCGGAGAAAGTTCGAGCGACTACGACCGCATGATCGATGATCTTTGGAGCCTCACGCACCTCGATCCGCCTCTCGCCTGCGGGACCTTCAGCGTCGACCGGTTCAGTCCCTATCAGGCGGCTCCGGAGTCCTTCGGGCTGCGGCGGCCCCGGCCGCTGCCGGTCTACGAATTCCTCTATCCGTCTTCGCGGCTCTCACTGGACAAGATCGCCGCTTACTTCGAACTCGATGTTCGGGACAGGCCATCCATGCCTTACGAAGCCAAGCTGCAGCGCATGGTATCCGTTTGGAAGAGCGCTCACCAAAGTTTTTTCGTTTACGTCCGCGGCCTCGATTTCATCGATCTCCACGATACCCGTCCTTTCGATGGCGGAAGAGCATTGCAATGGCGCAGCTACCGTTTGGAAGGGATCGCTGCGTTCCTCTTCCGGCTATGCGCCACGATCAAGACCATCGGCGAGGTCACCTCAGTTTGCAGGGAGCGCTTCCCCAGTCTCTCTCTTGCGCGCGTCCAAGACGCGCTCGCGGAGATGGTGGAGAAGAGATGGATGTTCCAAGAGGACAATTACTTCCTTAGCTTGGCGGTCCCGCTATCCGCGCTCACCGCCTCTCAACGCATCCTCTACGAAAGGCTCCGTTCCGCCGAATGGATATATCTGAGCGGCAACAGCCGACGCTTGACATCCTTGTCAGGCGACGATTCCCGGGCTCCTTAGATGAAAGTTCTCCTCATCGGCGGGACCGGCTTCATCGGCCGGCATATCACTCGCGCGGCTCTCAAGCGTAGATGGGACATCACCCTATTTCACCGCGGCAAGACAGGGCTTGATCTCTTTCCCAGCGCTCGCCGCATTCTCGCAGATCGACGCGGCGGCATCTCAGCGCTTGTTGCCGGCACGTGGGACGCCGTGATCGATACCTGCGGCCTTTTGCCGCGAGATATACGCGCGGCCGCAGGCGCCCTCCACGGACGCACCGGCCGCTATGTCTTCCTTTCTTCAGTCGCCGCGTACAGGGACTCCGCCATGGACAGCCAAGACGAGACCGCCTCTCTCCATCCGGACCCGAGCGCCGAGCCGTCGCAAGTGGCGCCCAAGGATTATGGGCCGCTCAAGGCGGGATGCGAGCGGGCGATCCAGGAAAGGTTCCCGGAAAGCGGTCTGATCGCGCGCTGCGGACTAGTCGTGGGCCCGCACGACTGGTCGAACCGCTTCGCCTACTGGATCGAGCGTGCCGCCCGCGGCGGACGCGTGCTCGTTCCCGGTTCGCCGCAGCGGCTTGCGCAGATGCTAGATGTCCGAGACTTGGCCGATTGGATCATCGAAGCGCTCGAAAGCGGCGCAAAAGGAGTATTCAACGTCTGCGGGCGGCCGACCCCGATGAGCCGTTTCATGGCCGCGTGCGCCGCCGAGACGGGGGCGCGCCCGCGATTCTCCTGGGTCGACAGTCTTTTTTTGCTCCGCAATGGCCCGACGGCTTGGGGAGACCTTCCCGCCTTCTGGGTTCTGGGAGCGCCTCTTTATGCGACGTTCAAAGCGCGGGCTCGCGGTCTGCGCTGGCGTCCGATCGGCGAGACGGTCCGCGACACGTGGCGCTGGCGACGTTCCCGCCCCTCGCCCGAGACTGCCTCGGGCCGCTGGGAACTCGCGCTCCTCCGTTCTTGGGATCGGCGGACCCGCTAGCTTTGCAGCCCGGCTTCGGACGCCAAGCTCCGGCAAGAGCGCACTAGCGCGGTCCCCAGCGGAGTCAACGGCAGCGACTCGACGATCCTCCAGTAGCGCGGGTAGCCAGCTTGCAGAAAGCTTATCCTGCGTTCCAGCGGTCGACGGTCGAACCGGTCGGGCGAGCGGATTGCCCGCCTGAGGCCCTGGATGATCAGGAGGTAGATGTAGCCCGCCTGGAGCAGCACGCTCGGACGCCGCGGAACGCCGAACCACGGAGCGGGAGTGTAGCCTTCGTCCCGGGCGACAAACGGCTCGAGGTAGTGGTTGAGGCGCAGATGCGCGGTCTCGTGTATGAGATTGTCCATATCAACCCACCAGTCGCCGGAAAAAGAGAACAAGATCGCGCCCAGCATCGGCTTGAGCGTCCCGCCCCACTGCTTGCGCCCGTCGATAGGAATGAGCAGTCTGACGAAATAGAGTATCTCGCGATGATATTGCGGCCAATACCGGCCCACTCGGTCAATGACTTCCCGCGCCGCAGCGAGTTCGCCGGGCCGCCGACGCGCGACAATTCTGAGCCGCTTCCCGCTGAAGGTCTCGTTTGCGGTCGAGGTATGATCGATGGTTTCTGTCAAGAGCGGCTCGTTATTCGCCACCTCGATGCCGGACGGCAGGAAATCCTCGCCTCGGTCGGCGAAATCGCGCGGCGTCACGCGAACTCGCCAGCCGGGGCAAGCCAGCTCGAGCCGGCCTTCCGACAAGCGCGCCGACAGACGGCGATCGCGTCGCGCAGTCCCCGCCTTGATCTTGAACCGTTCCCCTGGAAAAACAACGTCGCCGAATGCGTCGGCCCATAGCGAGAAGCCGCCCGGCGCTTCTTTCCCGGCCCTCAGAAGGGGCGCGACGAACGCATGCGACGCTTTCGCTAACAGGGTGCGCAGCGCCTCGCGTTCCGTCCGCAGGAGGCCCTGACTGACGGCTCGCAGCCAAAGGCTCATCGCGGGCGACAGAAGCGCGTCTTTCTGGCGGCCGCGAGGCAGAGTCCGGAATGCCCGCAGCAGCCCATCGAGCCCCGAATCCCGCAAGAGCCCGGGCTGGCGGCCCGCAAGCGCCAGTTCGAGAGCCGAGAGCATCCGGCGATTCTCGCTAAAGAGCGCGGCCCGCAACCCGCGGAAGGCGCTTAGACGCCCGACCGCCGGAAGGCGGGGGCTAGGCACCGCTGCCGGCTTCCTGCCATCGGCGATAGACGCGCAGCGAATCGTCGGTGTCGTGCATCTCGATGGGAACGCCCTCTTGCTCGGCGCAGCGGCGCAGCGCGACCATGCGCCTGATCCGTTCCTCGAAATCGTTCTTGCCGTCCCGCGTGCGCCAGAACATCATGTGGAACCGGTCTGGATCGATCCTATAGTCCTGCGCTTGTCGATGCATGGGCGATTGGTTGTCCATGTAGACAGGACCGATCGCGCTGATGCGCGAGATGTTGGCGGCGTTGCGCCGGACGAATTCCAGAGTCTGCTCGAAGTCTTCCGGCGTCTCGGTAGGAAACCCGGCCATGAGAAGGACCAGCGTGCGTATGCCCGCCCGACAGCATTCTCGGAGGTTGTCCTCGGCCACGGGGACCCGATAGCCCTTCTTCATGGCGTTGACCACCCGTTGGGAGCCGCTTTCGATGCCGAACCACAATTCCTCGCAGCCGGACTCGCGCAGCTGTCCGATAACTTCCCGGGTCATGTCCGGCCGTACCACGGCATAGCCCTGCCAGGAAAACTCCGGCAGCCGCCCGGCCTCCCTGCGGTCGCGTACTTCCCGGCAAAAGGCCCCCAACTCCTTCATGTTGGCGTTGACGAGAGGGTCGCCGATCAGGAACCCGCGCAGTCCGGGATGGCGCCCGGCCAAATATTCGACTTCCTCGGCCACTCGGGCCCCGCTGCGAGTCCTCCAGCCGCCCCAGAAGCTCTCGACGTCGCAAAAAACGCACTTCTTGTAGCAGCCCCTGTTGAAGTAGGTCGTCAACAGGCCTTTGCCGCCGTAGTCCGCGAAATCCACTTGGCCGAAGTCTGGAAAAGGCAGCGCGTCGAGGTCCGGAACGCCGGGGAGGGCTCCCGCTTGCACGAATCGGCCGTCCCTTTTTACGTAGGCGCCGGCGCAGGGCGCGAAGCGGCCCTCGCTCCAGCGATCAAGCAGCTCGAGCAGAGCCAATTCTCCTTCGCCGGGAACCACGGCATCGATGGCCGCCAAGTCCCTCTGACCCTTCATGGGCGCTCCCTCGAGGTCGAAGAGGCGCGTCGCTTCGGGGCCCCCGAAGACGATGGAAAGGCCTGGCTTCTCGCGCTTGAGTCTTTCGGCGAGGAGCGCGCTCATGTGCCAGG
Source organism: Elusimicrobiota bacterium (assembly GCA_027452025.1). Taxonomy (GTDB): domain Bacteria; phylum Elusimicrobiota; class Elusimicrobia; order UBA1565; family UBA9628; genus DAIDHI01. The sequence continues at coordinate 100,687 of DAIDHI010000105.1, forward strand.
TCGTGGCATATGCCGTGAAGCCTACGACATCCGGATCCTTTTGGAGGATGCGCCGGACCGCTTCGTCGGTGGTCCTGCCCGCGCGAAGCAGCCAAGCCGCGACGAAGCGTCCATCCCTCAGGCTCAAAGTCAGCGGCAAGATCCCGGCTTGAGCCACGTCGGACGGCGCCTGTTTGAGGAAGAGCGGGCCCAGATCCAGGGTCTCGACCGCATAGCCGCGCGACTTAAGAAAGGGCTTGAGCAGCGCCGGTCCCAGGGCGGGAGTCCAGAAGCTCCAGCCTGGGCACAGGACGAGGCAAACGCGGGGCGGGCGACGACGGCTCATACGCTGTCCAGCTCCCGGTGGGCCTTGTAGGCGGCCAGGACGTGTTCAGGCTCCGGCGTCCAGATTGGAATGCCTTCCTGTTCCGCACAACGGCGCATGGCAAGAAGGCGCCTGTATCTTTCCATTACATGATTGGCGCCGCCCAGAGAAGTCCAGTACATGGGATGGAAGCCTTCGGCTTCGACGGTATAGGCTTCTCGGCGGCGATGCAACGGGGTATCGTTACCGATGAAGGCCGATTCGGTGGCGCTGATGTGCGAGATGTGGGCGGCATTGCGACGGATGAACCCCAGCGTCTGCTCGAAGTCCTGGGAGGCCTCGGTGGGAAACCCTATGATCAACATGATGCCGGTCTTGATGCCGGCTCGGCGGCAGGCCCGGAGGTTCGCGTTCGCGACCGGGATGCGGAAGCCTTTCTTCATCGCATCGAGGACCCTTTGCGAGCCGCTCTCGATGCCGAACCACAACTCCTCGCAGCCCGCCGCCCGCAGCTCCGCGGCGACCTCGTCCGTCGTTTCCGGACGAACGACGGCGTAGCCTCGCCAGGACACTTCTCGAAGCCGGCCGGCGGCCCTCTTGGCGCGCAACGCGCCGCAGAACGAGAGCAGCTCTTTCATCGAGGCGTTGACGAGCGGGTCGCCGAACATGAAATCGCGCGCTTCGGGATGAAGGGCGGCCAAATGCTCGACTTCATCGGCCACGCGAGTCCCTCGGCGAGACCTCCACCCGCCCCATACGTTATCGACGTCGCAAAACACGCATTTTCGGACGCAGCCCCTGCTGAAGTAAGTCATGAGGCGGCCCGTGTTCCCGTAGTCGCGGGCTCGGAAGCCGCCGAAGTCGGGGAATGGCATTCCGTCGAGGTCGACGGTCTTCGCCTCTCCCGTCCACACAAAGGCATCCTCCTTCCGCACATAAGCTCCGGGGGACGGCTCGAATCCGGAGGCGGTCCAGCGCGAGAGCAGCGCGATCAAGGCTTCCTCGCCTTCGCCCGGGATGGCTGCGTCGACCAGCGCCAAGTCGCCGTCCTGGTCCCGCATGGCACGACCTCCATGGTCGAACAGGCGCGAGAGCTCCGGTCCGCCGAAGACCACCGACAGCCCGGGCCTTTCGTGCTTGAGACGTTCGGCGAGCAGCGCGCTCATGTGCCAGGTCGTCGTGTAAACGGAGAAACCGACCACGTCGGGATCGGTATCGAGGACCCGCCTGACCGCCTCCTCGACGGCCCCGGGCGCGCGGAGCCACCAGGCGACGGCGAAGCGCCTGTCCTGTAGGCGATGGCCAAGATGCCCGTCCCAAGCCCGCGTGATCTCCTCCGGCGCGGTGTTCCAGAAGAGCGGCCCCAGGTCCACGGTTTCAACCTCATAGCCCCGCAGAAGGAGGACCGATTTGAGCAGCGCAAGGCCCAGCGCCGGCGCGGTCAAGCTCCAGCCCGGGCAAAGGATCAGGCAGACTCTCGGGCGCCGTTTACTCATCAAGGAGGCAGGCCAACTCGGGGAACGCGGCTTCGAAGCTCTCGCCGCGAGCGCCGTCGAGCTGGGCTGTGACCCGCCGGAAAGTGGCGAGCTCGGAGCTGCGGTCGGCCGCCATCATGTAATTGAGGGCCATCATGAAGTTGAGGGAGCTCGGAAGATAGTCCTTCGGCTGCCGGCCGGCTGCGAGAGGCCGCAGGTAATCCTTGGCATGGCGCATGAATCTTTCGGCCACGCGCGCCTTGAGTTCAGGAGGAAGCGCCTGCATGCTGTAGTAGGACGGCGACCGAAGGATCTGCAGGCCGAACCGCGCCGGCTCGATCAAGCCTCGCTCAATCCACTCCCGGTGGAAATCAGGCAGATGTAACGCGTTGAAGAGGCTGGCCACGGGAGCGACGCTGAACTTGACCCGAGGGCACTCTCGGCGCGCCCGCCGCCAATTTCGCACGGACTCGCCCCAGTCTTGGCCCTTACGCAGATATTCCCCGCGCCGCCCCATCGCGTCGAAGCTGGCCGCCACTTCGACGTCTTTGAACTGGTTCCATAGGCAGGTCACGTCCTTGCCACGAAAAGTCAGCGTCGAGAAATTCGTGTTGTACTGAAGGGTGATATGATTGAGCTTGCGCTCGAGCAGCAGTTCGAGCAGGCGATAATGCCCAGCCGCGAGCAGGGGCTCGCCTCCGACCATCTGGATCACCTGGACCTCGGGCAGGCGGCGCTCCAGAATCCGCAGAAAGCCGGCCAAGTCGTCGGTCGGAGTCCAAAGAGCATGCTTGAACCTTCCTGCTTTTAAGTCGCCGATGAGCAAGGCGTCCTCGTACCAAGACGAGCTGCGCTCGATGGAGCACATCCGGCACCGGAAGTTGCAAAGGTTGGAGAAAATGACGTGGAGACGGCGCACGCGGATCTTTGGCAGGCTGCCGTCCTCGCGCGTGCTCTCGACGAGGTCCTGGTCGGCCGCGAACCGGTGGTTGGCCCATTTGCGCGCGCTGAACCCCCCCGTGAGCTCGCTGTCGTAGCAATACGAGCAGCCGGAGCTGGGCTTGCCCGCCAGCATGTCGCGGCGCAGGCGGCGGACGGCTTGGGAGTTGAGCAACTCCTCAGGGGGCGACCGGCGCAGCGAGCCCATCGCCGGGCCCATCCAATGGCAGCACGGCAGCACCGTGCCGTCGGCCTCGTTGTAAAGGCTCACCCAAGGGAGCATGCAGAAGACCTTGGATTCGCGGGCCTCGGGAAGACGAGTTGATCTTTTAGCGTTGGACGAGGCCATAGGGAAGAGGGTGGAACGGCCGCTCCAGCCGCGCGCCGTCCGACAGAGCAGCCCTGATGGCCGGACTTTCGGCTTCCTGCGGGCCGCAGGCGAGAAAAAGGCGCCGCGCTCCGAACCAATCCTTCCCGATGACGTGCGCTTGGGCGGCGAGTGAGCTTTCGGTGAGCGCGAACGTCGAGACAAACCAATCGGCGCGCGGCAGCGGCTTCTCGAGAAATCCCGTCAACAAGGGAACGAGATTGATCTTCCCCGCTTGAACCCGATCTCCGCGGGCGCGCCACAAGTGGACGATCTCTTCCCCTAGCATCGTGCTCAAAAAGAGCCATTGCAGGCAGGATGAGAAGGGCAGGTCGATGATCACGTATGTATGCTGCGGCCACAGGATGCGGGCCAGCTTGGCCAGATTCCCGTATCCGCCGCCCCATTCGACGACGCAGCCGGGGCCCATGTCCTTTTCGAGCGGACCGGAAACGATGCGCGACAGGTAGTAGAGATTGAGGACGTTGTCCCATCGGCTCCAATACGGGGGAAACCAGGAAGCCCGTCCGAAGCAATCGCCGCTCAAGGTCTTTCTCAGGGTCTTGGCGCTTTGGCCGCTTTTGAGCGCTGCCAGGATATCGCCAACCACGGTTGGAGGCAGCCGGCCGAACCCGACCATCTGGGGCGGGAACTTATCAGAGCGGGGCCGTGGAAGATAGGCCTTTTCGTAATAGCGGAGTTCCAGCTTCCAGTCGGCCCTCACGAACCGGTCGGCCAGCGGGTCTGCACGCCGGACGTCGTCATAGACTTCCTGGAATCGCGACGCCAAGGACTCGAACCTCACACCCTGCGTCGGGTCCTCGAAGGCGACGCCATGCCGACGCGCCAAGCGGTAAAGCGCCCAAGCACCGCGACACGACTCGCGCGCGAGCTGCGGACTGCCGACGGCTTTTCGTACCGAGAGGATGTTCTCGGCGAGCGCGCGGAAGTGCCCGCTTTGCCGAGCCACTCCGTTTCCGAATCGGGGATCTCGCACCGCGGCTAATTGAGCGAAAAGGAGTGCGCGGTCTCGCGTTTGGCGAGCGCCGCGGATATCCTGCTTCCAAGCCGCCGCATGTCCGCCTGATAGCGGATGCCTCTGCCGATGACGGCGTCGAGCAAGATATCCTTGTACTGGCCGCGCCTGGTGGACCGCGGCAGGAGCCCGGCTCCAGCCTTGATCCTTCTGACGGCGTCGGAATACATCAGTGAGAGCTGGCCGGCTTCGTAGTCGCGAGTGCAGACGCCCAAGGCTTCATCGAGGAACGCAAATCCCGCCGCTCCATAGCGACCGAACATCCTTCGGGCCATATCGTCGTCGACGCCGACCCATTTGAACGTCTCGTCGAAGCCGCCCGCGCGCTCGAAGACGGATCGCCGGATCACGCTAAAGGATAGCTGCATGCTCCCGTAGGTCATCAGAACGAGGCGTCGTCGAGTCTCAGGAAGGCCCAGGACGCACGGATGCGCAAATGGGATGTCCCTCCAATGAATGCGCTGCACGACCTCCCCTCGACCGTTGCCGATCCAATAGCAGCAACGCGCGCATTTAGCCCTGGACCCCTCAAGAGCGCGGAACATTGAGGCGAGATAGTCTCTTGACCAGCAATCGTCCGACTCAAGGATGGCCACGAGCCGGCCGCGCGCCTGAGCCAAGGCCCCGTTGAGGAGGCTCGCCAGACCGGGGTTGTCCGGCATGGCGACGAGCCGCAGCGGCAGGCCGGCCGAAGCGAGGAAAGGGAGAGTGCCATCGTCCGATCCGGCGTCGGCGACGATGACCTCGAAATCGGTGAACGTCTGCCAGTAGACGCTCGCGAGGGCCTTCTTGAGCTTCTCAAAGCGATTATACGTCGTGACGATGACGGAAAATGCCGGAGCCATGGCTTCGGTCGATTATAACCTATTGCCGGCACCCCCCAACAAACCCTCGGAACTTCAGCGCCAGTTGGAGGCGCTTGCCGACGCTGAGGTCGTCTCCCGCGGCAGGCTGCGCATTATGCACCGCATAGCGGAACGCCGAGTCTTTCCTGCGCTACCGCAAGCCCTCTTAAGGCTCGGCTTTCGGCGGCGGGAAACGGTACTCGATCTCGCCTTTCTTGACGAAGCCGAGCTCGAGGCGGGCTAGGCGCTCGACGGCGGAGTCGCCGGTTTTGATGAGCTCCAGGCGCTGCGTCTCCTGCGCCTTCTGCGCCTGCAGGCGGTCGATCTGGGACTGGAGGCGGCGCAGCTCGATGTAGTTGGAGACCAGGCTGCGGAATCCTGAGTTGCCGAAAAAGACCGCCAGGACGCCCGCCGACAGCAGCAGGCGCTTCCAGCGCCCCCGCACCCAGCCGGGGACGGCGCCGCGCTTCACGATCGGCCGGCGTGGGCCGGCAATGCGAAGGCGGCCGGGCCGGCGTAGCGGGCCTTCGCTCCCAAGGCGGCTTCGATGTAGAGGAGGTGGTTGTACTTGGCCAAGCGCTCGGAGCGGCAGGGCGCGCCCGTCTTGATCGCGCCCGCGTTGAGGGCGACGGCGAGATAAGCGATGTAGGGATCCTCGGTCTCGCCGGAGCGGTGCGAGATCACGCAGCGGTAGCCGGCCTTCTGGGCCTGGCGCACGGTCTCCACGGTCTCCGTCAGCGTGCCGATCTGGTTGAGCTTGATGAGAATGGCGTTGCCCGCGCCTTCCTTGATGCCCCGCGCCAGCCGCTGAGGGTTGGTGACGAAGATGTCGTCGCCGATGATCGGGACGGAGGAGCCCAACTCCGCCGTCAGACTCTTCCACCCGGCCCAGTCGTCCTCGGCCAAGGGATCTTCCAGCGAGAGCAGCGAGTAGCGCTTGATCCAGTCGCCGTAGATCTTCGTCATCTCGGCCGCCGAACGGGGCTTCTTCTCGAAGACGTAGGCTCCGTCCTTGTAGAATTCGCTCGAGGCGGCGTCGATGGAGACGCGCACCGCCGAGGAGTAGCCCGCGGAGGCGATGGTCTTGGACAGGACATCCAGGGCCTGGGCGTGATCCTTGAGCTGCGGGGCAAAGCCTCCCTCGTCGCCGACGGCCACGGTCATCTTCATGCCGGCGAGGGTCTTCTTGAGGGCCTGGTAGATCTCGGCGCCGGCGCGCAGCGCCTCCCGATAGGACGCGGCTCCCGTGGGAACCAGCATGAATTCCTGGATGTCGAGGCCGCTGTCGGCGTGCTTGCCGCCGTTGATCACGTTGAACATCGGCGCGGGCAGGAGCCACTCGGAGGAGACGATGCCGTAGCAATCGCGCAGGTATTCGTAAAGGGGCTTCTTGACCGAGGCCGCGGCGGCCCGGGAGTTGGCCAACGAAACGGCCAGGATGGCGTTGGCGCCCAGGCGTCCCTTGCTGGGCGTGCCGTCGGCGGCGATCATGGCCGAGTCGAGGTCCTGCTGCTTGAGCGCATCGCGCCCCAGGGCCAGCTTCTTGAGCTCGCCTTCGACGTGGGAAACGGCCTTGAGCACGCCCTTGCCAGCGAAACGCGCCTTGTCGCCATCGCGCAGTTCCACGGCCTCGTGCTCGCCGGTGGAGGCGCCGCTGGGCACCGCCGCGCTGCCGATCGCGCCGTCGTCGAGGAGCACCTCGGCCGCCACGGTGGGCAGCCCCCGCGAATCCAGAACCTCGAGCGCGCGAACGTCCTTGATCTTGGCCATCGCTAGTCTCCTGTGGGTGTCAGACGTTGACTTGTTGACTTGTTCGCACAAGTCAACAAGTCAACGTCTGACACCCTAGAACTTCCCCTGCAGGAGCTTCTTGCCGGCGTCGACCAAGGCGTCGAGCTTCTGCGTCGAGGCCGCCTCGGCATAGACACGGAACGCGGGCTCGGTCCCGGATGGGCGAAGGCCCAGCCAGCTCCCATCGCGCAGGATGAACTTGAAGCCGTCGGACTCATCGATGCGCCAAACCGAGCCTCCGGCCAAATCCAACGGGGGATTGACCCGCAGGCGCTCCTGCACCTCGATCATCTGGCGAAGCTTCTCGATGCGGAAATTCAGGCGCACGCTGTGGAAATGCCCCACCCGCTTGAAGAGCCGGTCGCGCACGCTTAAGAGGGGCTTTTTCTCGCAGGCCACGAGCTCCAGCATCAAGAGGCAGGCCAAAATCCCGTCTTTTTCCGGCACGTGGCCGCGCATGCTCAGGCCCCCGGACTCTTCTCCGCCCAGGGCGAAATGCCCGGTGCGCAAAAGCTCGCCGATGTATTTAAAGCCTACCGGCGTCTCGCGCGTTTCAAGGCCGTAGGACTTGGCGACGGCGTCGACGAAGTGCGAGGTCATGACCGTGCGCGCGACCTTGCCCTTGACGCCCTTGTGCGCGATTAAGTGCTCGAGGGCCAAGGGCAGGACGTCGTTGGGAGACACCCAGACGCCGCCCGCGTCGAGAATCCCGAAGCGATCGGCGTCTCCGTCCATGGCCAAGCCCAAGGAGAGCCTTTTTTTGCGCATGAGCTCCGCCAAATCCCGCAGGGATTCCTCAGTCGGCTCGGGCGCGCGGCCGCCGAAGAGCACGTCGCGATCGTGGTTGATCTCCACGACCTCGACGCCCAAATCCTCCAGAAACGGGGCCAGATAATTGCGGCCGGTGCCATGCAGGGAGTCGACGCCGACCTTAAGGCGCGCGCTCTTGATCTTTTTGAGGTCCAGAAGCGAGGACAGCTTGCGCCAGTAGCCCTTGCGGAAGTCGCGGAACTCCACCAGAGATTCCTTGACGGCTTTGTCCCAGGCCATGGTCTTGGGCGTCTGCTCGCCCAAAAACTCAAGGCGCCGCTCCAAATCGTCGGTCACCGGCGGCGTGGCGGCCCCGCCCCAGTACGGCATCCACTTGACGCCGTTGTAGTAAGGGCCGTTGTGGGAGGCCGTAATCATGGCGCCGCCCACGGCCTTGCGCTCCAACACGGCCCAGGCCAAGGCCGGGGTGGGCACCTCGGCGTTGGAAAATTGGCATTTGATGCCCGCCAAGGCCAGGACGCCCGCGAGCTCCCGCGCGAAGTCCTCGGACAAGAATCTCGTGTCGTAGCCGACGACCACCTCGGGCACGACCGGGGGTTCCCCGCCGATATGGGCCTTGTAATCGGGGCTCAGGACGCCGCACTCCGGATTCTCCTTGACCGAGCCCGCGATGGCATGCGCCACCCGGCGGACGTTTTGAAACGTGAACTCCTCAGAAACGACGGCTCTCCAGCCCGACGTGCCGAATTTAATCATAGGTGCCTTCCTTATATTTCTTCGGCGGCAATCCTACAAAATGCGTTCCGAGATTGTCCACTTTCACGGCGTTCGCATTGCGCGG